>NZ_CVTK01000021.1:0-48879 GCF_900004785.1 Pseudomonas sp. 28 E 9
GAACCACTAGCAGCCGTTACCGCAGAAACGGATATGTACTCGATCCGATCCAACATCCTGGCCAGCCCAGAGGCCGCCATCGGGGGCAAGCCCCCTCCCACATTTGGATTTGTGGGGTATCAGTAAGATAGTCGTAGGCGGCCAGGCCCAACGGGGGAGCAAGCTCGGCGTCTCGCCAAGATACCTATGTCCCGATAGCCGAAACACACCGCATCGGACAAAACGCCAAACGGTTACCCCCGGCCTTTTTCGACAGATACATCGCCTGGTCCGCCTTGCTGATCAGCCCATCGATCTGCGCCCCATGCTCCGGATAAAACGCCACGCCGATACTCGCGGCAATCTCCACCGTCTGCGTGCCAATCAAAATCGGCGCATTGGCCGCCTGCAACATTCGCTGGAGCAAAGGCTCGCTGTCTTGCGCAGCCTGCAACCCCACCAGCCCGGCCACAAACTCATCGCCACCGAGCCGCGCCAGGGTATCGCCTTCACGCAACGTCGCGTTGATCCGCGCCGCGACAATCTGCAACACCCGATCGCCCCAATCATGGCCGTAACTGTCGTTAAGCGCCTTGAACCCATCAAGGTCAATGAACGCGATCGCCACCTTGTGCTGGTCAACCTTCGCCTTGCCCAACGCCTGGCGCATCCGCTCGGCCAACAGCAACCGATTGGGCAACTGGGTAAGCGCGTCATACCGGGCATCACGTTCCAGCAACTGCAGGCGCTGCTTCATCTGTGTCATGTCGCTGAACAGCGCCACATAGTGCTGGACGTTCCCGTGACGGTCATGCACCGCGCTGACGCTGATCCGCGAAGTCATCTGCCGTCCATCCTTGTGGCCGCTCTGGATCTCACCGGACCAGTGCCCGTGGAAGTCCAGCGCGTTCTTCATCGGCGCATAAAACGTCGCCAACCGACGCACCATGGGATGGGCATTCAACGCTCGCCCCAGCACTTCATCCCGCCCGTAGCCGGTGAGCCGGCTGAAGGCCTCGTTCACGGCGATGACGCGGCCGAACGGGTCGACCAGGATGATCCCGTCGCGGGCGTGGCTGAACACGGTGACGGCCAACTCCGGGCACAGGGTACTGAGGCGACGATCAAGGGCGGCCACGTCACGGGTGGCCGGAGAGGATCGGGAGTCGAAGCCTCGCCGGGCCAAATGGGCGGCCAGGAAAGACAGCGACTTATGCAGTCGGGTCAGTGCCTTCGTAGCGAGCACGGAGTTGAGGCAGTGACGACGGATGAGGGTGCGCAGGTTCATGGCGGGACGCGGTGCTCGTTGCTGCGGTGGAGTTGAGTGCAGGGATTATCAAGACGCAGGCCTGCCGGGGTCTTTGCTCGACCGGACGCAAGCTTTGCGGGAGGGGATGGATGGAAAAATTTTCTTGCGCTTTATGCAATCAACCCTGCGACCTAACGTCGCAGCAAACAGCCCTTGGAAAATCATGCGCAAGCCGTAGAATCCCGCGCTCGTTTGCAGGCGACCGCCTGTTTCGCCGTTCGATTTTCCAGAGGTCTTTATGTCTGCGCGTTTGCTGGCCATGGCGCTGGCGCCCTTGCTGGGGCTGTTCATTGTTGCGCTGGGCAACGGCTTTCTTTCATCCCTGACGACCCTTCGACTCGACGCAGCCGGCGCATCGGCCACGATGATCGGGATCGTGTCATCGGCCTACTTCATCGGCCTGACGCTGGGCGCCGTCTTCAATGACCGGCTGATTCTGCGTATCGGGCATATCCGCGCCTACGGCAGCTTTGCCTCGTTGATCGCGGTGACCATCCTGCTCCAGGGCTTGTTCTACGACACCTGGGGTTGGTTCGCGTTGCGCCTGGTCAACGGCTGGGCCACGGTCGGGGTGTTTCTGGTGATCGAAAGCTGGCTGCTGCTGGCCGGCGATGCCAAGATTCGCGGGCGTTTGCTCGCGCTGTACATGATCGTTTTGTATGGCGCAGGCGTGCTGGGCCAGGCGGCGCTGGGCAGGATCGCCGGCCTGAGCGAGAGCGCACCGTTCATGGTGGCCGGCATGCTCGCGTCGTTGTCGGTATTGCCGATTGTGATCCTGCCCCGGGTATCGCCCCTGCTGGATCAGGTTGAACCGCTCAAGCCACGGCAACTGCTGGGCGTGACGCCGACCGGGCTGGTCGGGTGTTTCGGCTCGGGGGTCAGCATCGCGGCGATCTACACCTTGCTGCCGCTGTACCTGCAACGCGCCGGCCTGAATGTTGGCGACGTCGGCAGCATGATGGCCTGGACGATCCTCGGCGCCATGCTGTTGCAATACCCGGTCGGACGCTGGTCCGACCACAAGGATCGCTTGCAGGTGCTGACCATCTTGGCGGTGGCCTGCACCCTGTTGTCACTGCTGATCGTACTGTTGCCGCTGTCGTCGATGCTGCTTGCGGTGCTGTTGTTCCTGCTCGGCGGCGCAGTGTTCGCGCTGTACCCGGTCGCCGTCAGCCATGCCGCCGACCGCGCGCCTGCCGACGCGTTGGTACCGATGATCCAGGGCCTGTTGCTGATCAACTCGCTGGGCTCGGCCATCAGTCCGATGATGATCTCGCCGGTGATGAACTCGTTCGGCGCCAACGGCCTGTTCTGGGTATTTGCGCTGGTGAACCTGTGCATGGTCACCTTCTTCCTGTGGCGACGCGGCAAGCGCCCCGTTCCGGCCAACCCCGCGCCGTTTGCGGCAGCGGCAACGTTCTCGCCGACGGGCGCTGAACTGCGGGTCACCGAGGATCTGCGCCAGGCGGTGCAGGAACACCCACCCATGATGGATGCATTGAGCGGTGAGCCCGCTCACCCCCAGTCCTGATGTCCTCCGGTTGTCCCGGCCCGCGCGACCGGGACAATCCACGGCTTGAGCAGTGTTCAGGAAGCATCGATCCAGATGGTTTTCAGCTCCGTGTACTGGTCGTGCGCCCAGATGGACTTGTCCCGCCCACCGAAGCCTGACTCTTTGTAACCGCCGAAGGGCGTGGACGCGTCCCCCTCGCCGAAGCAGTTCACCGTCACAATGCCGGCTCGAATGCCCGGTGACAGCTTCAGTGCATTGCGCAGCACGATGAATCTAAGCACGTCAGTACCTACCGATAGGGATCGCCATATTTAAACGCAAACAATTCATCCATGCATTGGGTATACAAAGAAAATTCCGAAACACTGTACTTCTCAAAAAGACTCATGTCATTTTTATCATGAAAACCGTAGCGCCCTGCCAATATATAAAGTGATATCTCGCGGGCATTTAACTTAACCACGTCGGCGTAATCTCGCCCACCCATTTCGATATGCCCGAATTTATTCAACTGCGAATCCAATCCGAAATAATCACTAACCCCCAGCAACCTGGCTTTAAAGGACAGCATTTTGAAATCGTCTAAAGTGTAGAGAATGTCAATCACACAAACAACGTTCGGATCAATCGGAAGTTTTTCTTCGATAAATGCTAAAAAGCGCCTTTTAAGTGCAGCTTTAAACTCAATAAATGCATCCAGCAACCCATCACGACGTAGCGCATCAACCATTGAACGATGAATTCTACAAGCGTCAAAAAAATCCTGCGGATATAGATCATCCGGCAGCGGTATGCTCCATGTACCTAGGCCATCACGGCACTCATACTCCAGCTCCTTTATGATTCCCTCCACTACCAAAGGATCACTTTCTTCCGCAATCTGTACCAGTCTTCCATGGGCGCCTTCAATCACCGCTATGGCGTCAAGCACATTCCCTTTTAATTCCTTGAAACCTTTCGGAATGTCTCCCCACCAATTATTAATAGGTTCATTAAACACAGGAAGAATTGTATCGGACACGCGATCCGCTGCAGACAGCGCCCAAGAAACAAATCGCCTGTTTTTCTCAAAGTCAGCTTGTTTTAATGCCGAATCCATTCTGTTCAAAGCCAGCCTTTTACTGGAAATCAAGTATTCTTTTCTAGACAGCAGATACGAATAAGACACCCGGTATTTCAACCGCCCATTGACGTCCACTAAGTCAAAGAACTCGAACAGCTCCGTGGCAGACACGACGTAAATGGCGGACTCCTCGTCATTACCAGAAAAACAGAGGAGAAAAAATTCCACGCGCGGCTTTCCGTTATTGCCTACCACGTAATCTTTATTGACAAAATGGACCGTATTGGGATTTCCGAAAAATTTAGCCTGAACGACGCCCAGCGCAGGCGCATCTCTATCAAACAAGCTACGTTCGGTAAGACGCCTTTGAATAATTAAATCGGCGCCTTCAATATCGACGGACCGCTCCAATACCCAAAAACGATCCAATAAAAATGCCTTAGCCCGCGCTTCACCAATTCCACCATTTTGCATAGCTTTCAACCAGGCGGGGGGGTCCATATCCATTGCCATACTTCAATAACTCCACAGCTTGATAACCATCCAGCCTTTGTCCTTGATTGGCCTTCCCAGGCGCCCCAACAGCATCCTCAACGACAAGGCTTTCTACCACACATTCCCATCATGCGCTGCGTGTCTTGAGGAGCGAAAACAAGTGGCGCCACTATCTCCTGCACGCCAGAACTGCCGGTCAGCGGCGCGGCTTCGCCCATTGTGATTCGTGACGCGGCTTTCATGATCCAGGTATCCACATTGGCATCACCCGAGCCTTTGATCATCGTCACCTGCGGTGTACCGCTGCCTGACATAAAGCGATAGGAAAGTCGCACGTTCTTTGTCTCGCCCGTGGCATTGACGGCCTCGAACACTTCACGAACCGCCATCCGGCGGGATTGCAGCTTGAGAAAATCCGTCAGCCAGATTTGTTGGTAACGCTTCATTTGTTCTTCTGTAAGCGGTTGCCCTGCCAGCCGAAGACGGTTCATGGCCTGCCACGCTTCGTCGCCACAGTACCGGGTTGCGCCTAAGTAGAGTGCCAACGCGCCAGGCAAATCTTGCGGCCCGCCCTTGCCCTTTTCCATCAAACGCCCCAGCGCCAGCGCGGCATTGTTGCCCGACAGGCGATAGAAGTGGCGTGCCTTGGCGTAGTCCACGGGCTCACCCTCGCCGCGCTCGGCCATTTGGCCCAACAGAACATTCGTGGCCGGTTTTTTCTTGGCGGATGCCACGAACAAGGCGCGGGCCTTGCCAAAGTCTTGATCGACGCCATGCCCGCCCTCCTGATACAACTTGCCCAACATTGCCATGCATGTGGTGTTGCCATAGGCGGCGAAGCGTTCGATGTAACGCAGGTTGTCTGGTTCGAAGGTTTTTTGACCGGCAAGCCACATGCAGCGAAAGCCAACCAGGGAAGAGTCGTAATCACTAGGCCGAACCAGGCTCTGACAGCCCGCGAGGGCTGCGACAAACAATAGAAGAGAAACAGTTTTCAACATGATGTGCATGCGTCCTTGCCGCAAAAACACGCATTATGCCAGCTATCGCCCGCAACCCTATCTCTCGCTCCAAGGTGCTAAGCTTCCTTGCACAGGCCACAACAGTGTTTTCCCATCAAGCACATTGATAGCTCCCTAACTAAAGCCGCAGACTAGGGGGCTGTCTCCGCCGCTTATATCATTCCGAATGATAGTCACCTTTGCTTCATTCGATTCGTGACATACCGCCTCCCCGCGCATGATCCGCCCATCTCAAATACATTGGCGGATGCACCTCATGGAACAGTCACTCAAACATTTGCGCTTGCCCCTGGCGATATTGGCCGTGGTGGTGATGAGCGCGTGCGGCAAGACCCCGGACCAAGCGGCCGCCATGCCTGCCGCCAAGGTCAGCGTGGCCAAGGTGCTGGAACAGCCGGTCAACGAGTGGGATGAATTCACCGGGCGCCTGGAAGCCCCGGAAACCGTACAGATTCGCCCACGGGTTTCTGGCCAGATTGACCAAGTCGCTTTCACCGAAGGCGCTTTGGTCAAGAAAGGCGACCTGCTGTTCCAGATCGACCCGCGCCCGTTCCAGGCCGAAGTGCGCCGCCTTGAAGCTCAGCTCGCGCAGACCAAGGCCGCCGCCACCCGCAGTGAAAACGAAGCACAACGCGGCGAACGCCTGCGCCAGAGCAATGCGATCTCGGCCGAACTCGCCGACTCGCGCGCCACCGCCGCCCAGGAAGCCCGCGCCGCCATGGCCGGGATCCAGGCGCAGTTGGACCTGGCCAAGTTGAACCTGAGCTTTACCCGCGTCACCTCGCCCATCAGCGGCCGCGTCAGCCGTGCCGAAATCACCGCCGGCAACCTGGTGACCGCCGACACCACCGCGCTGACCAGCGTGGTGTCCACTGACAAGGTCTACGCCTACTTCGATGCCGATGAGCGTGTGTTCCTCAAGTACACCGAGCTGGCCCGCCAAGGCCGTCGCGGCGCGACCACGCCGGTGTACCTGGGCCTGTCGAACGAAACCGGCAACCCGCACCTGGGCCAGATGAATTTCGTCGACAACCAGGTCAACCCGGCCACCGGCACCATCCGCGGACGTGCGGTGTTTGATAACAGCAAGGGCGAATACACCCCTGGCCTGTATGCACGCCTGAAGCTGGTGGGCAGCGGCACCTACTCCGCCGTGCTGATCAACGACGAAGCCGTGGGCACCGACCTGGGCAAGAAGTTCGTACTGGTGATGGAAGGCGACAAGCCGGCCTATCGCGCCGTGGAACTGGGCCCGAAGATCGAAGGCTTGCGCATCGTGCGCAGCGGCTTGAACAAGGACGACACCATTATCGTCAAGGGCCTGCAGCGCGTGCGTCCGGGCTCGCCGGTGGCGCCGGAAACCATTCCGATGGCCAGCCAGGAAACCCTCGCCGCCCTGGCCCAACAACGACAAGCGCTTGAAGCCAGCAACCTGGAGCAGGTGGCGCCGGAAAAAACCGCGCCCAAGCTTGCCAGCAGTGCGACTCCACGCGGTTAAGGGATACGACTCAAGATGAATTTTTCCAAGTTCTTCATATCGCGGCCGATCTTCGCAGCGGTGCTGTCGCTGTTGATCCTGATCGCCGGCGCCATCTCGCTGTTTCAACTGCCGATCAGTGAATACCCGGAAGTGGTGCCGCCGACCGTGGTGGTACGCGCCAACTTCCCGGGTGCGAACCCCAAAGTCATCGGCGAAACCGTGGCAGCGCCGCTGGAGCAAGCCATTACCGGCGTCGAGAACATGCTGTACATGTCTTCGCAGTCGACCGCCGACGGCAAGCTGACCCTGACCATCACCTTCGCGCTGGGCACTGACCTGGACAACGCGCAGGTGCAGGTACAAAACCGGGTGACGCGTACCCAGCCAAAACTGCCCGAGGAAGTGACACGCATCGGTATCACCGTGGACAAGGCCTCTCCCGACCTGACCATGGTGGTGCACTTGACCTCCCCGGATCAGCGTTACGACATGCTGTACCTGTCCAACTACGCGATCCTCAATATCAAGGATGAGCTGGCCCGCCTCGGCGGCGTCGGCGACGTGCAGTTGTTCGGCATGGGCGACTATTCCCTGCGCGTGTGGCTGGACCCGAACAAGACCGCTTCGCGCAACCTGACCGCGACCGATGTGGTCACGGCGATTCGCGAGCAGAACCGTCAAGTGGCCGCCGGTGCCCTGGGCGCGCAGCCTGCGCCGAGTGCCACCAGCTTCCAGTTGTCGGTCAATACCCAAGGCCGCCTGGTCACCGAGGAAGAGTTCGAGAACATTGTGATTCGCGCCGGCGCCAACGGTGAAATCACGCGGCTCAAGGACATCGCTCGGGTCGAGTTGGGCTCCAGCCAATACGCGCTGCGCTCGTTGATCGATAACCAGCCGGCCGTGGCGATTCCGATTTTCCAGCGACCCGGTTCCAACGCCATCGACATCTCCAACGATGTACGCGCGAAAATGGCCGAGCTGAAAAAGAGCTTTCCGGCGGGGATGGACTACCGCATCGCCTATGACCCGACGATCTTTGTGCGCGGCTCCATCGAAGCGGTGGTGCATACCCTGTTCGAAGCACTGATCCTGGTCGTGCTGGTGGTGATCCTGTTCCTGCAGACCTGGCGCGCCTCGATCATTCCCCTGGTGGCGGTGCCGGTCTCCCTGATCGGTACGTTTGCGGTGATGCACCTGTTCGGCTTCTCGCTCAACGCGCTGTCCCTGTTCGGCCTGGTACTGGCCATCGGGATCGTGGTGGACGACGCCATCGTGGTGGTGGAGAACGTCGAGCGTAATATCGAACTGGGCCTGGAGCCGTTCCCGGCCACTGAAAAGGCCATGAGCGAAGTGACCGGCCCGATCATCGCCACGGCGCTGGTGTTGTGCGCGGTGTTCATCCCGGCCGCCTTTATCAGCGGCTTGACCGGACAGTTCTACAAACAGTTCGCCTTGACCATTGCCATCTCGACAGTGATCTCGGCGTTCAACTCGTTGACGCTGTCCCCTGCCCTCGCCGCCGTGTTGCTGCGGGCTCATGATGCACCGAAGGATCGTTTCTCCAGGTTCCTCGACAAGATTTTCGGCGGCTGGTTGTTCCGTCCGTTCAACCGCTTCTTCGAAAAGGCCAGCCATGGCTACGTGGGGACCGTCCGCCGAGTGATTCGCGGCAGCGGCATTGCCCTGTTCGTGTACGCCGGCCTGATGGTGCTGACGTTCTTCGGTTTTGCCCACACCCCGACCGGTTTCGTCCCGGCCCAGGACAAGCAATACCTGGTGGCCTTCGCCCAACTGCCCGACGCCGCGAGCCTTGATCGCACCGAAAGCGTGATGAAGCGCATGTCGGAGATCGCCCTGAAACAACCTGGCGTGGAAGCCGCGATTGCCTTCCCCGGCCTGTCGATCAACGGCTTCACCAACAGCCCCAACAGCGGCATCGTGTTCGTGACCTTGAAACCCTTCGACGAGCGTAAGGACGCGAGCATGTCCGCCGGTGCGATTGCCGGTGCACTGAACGGTCAATACGCCAATATCGAAGAAGCCTACATGGCGATCTTCCCGCCGCCGCCGGTACAAGGCCTGGGCACCATCGGCGGGTTCCGCCTGCAGATCGAAGACCGTGGCAACCTCGGCTATGACGAGCTGTACAAAGAAGTGCAGAACATCATCGCCAAGAGCCACAACGTGCCCGAGCTGTTCGGCCTGTTCACCAGCTACACGGTGAACGTGCCGCAAGTCGACGCGGCCATCGACCGTGAAAAGGCCAAGACCCATGGCGTGGCGATCAGCGACATCTTCGACACGCTGCAGGTCTACCTGGGCTCGTTGTATGCCAACGACTTCAACCGCTTCGGACGCACCTATCAGGTCAACGTGCAGGCCGAGCAGCAGTTCCGCCAGGACGCCGACCAGATCGGCCAGTTGAAAGTGCGCAACAACAAGGGCGAGATGATCCCGCTGGCGACCTTTATCAAGGTCAGCGACACCTCGGGCCCCGACCGCGTGATGCACTACAACGGCTTTATCACCGCTGAAATCAACGGCAACGCCGCACCGGGCTACAGCTCCGGCCAGGCCCAGATAGCCATTGAAAAGCTGTTGAAAGATGAACTGCCCAACGGCATGACCTATGAGTGGACCGACCTGACCTATCAGCAAATCCTCTCGGGCAATACCGCGCTGTTCGTGTTCCCGCTCTGCGTACTGCTGGCGTTCCTGGTACTGGCCGCCCAATACGAAAGCTGGAGCCTGCCGCTGGCGGTGATCCTGATCGTACCGATGACACTGCTGTCGGCCATCACCGGGGTGATTCTCTCGGGCAGCGACAACAACATCTTCACCCAGATCGGCCTGATCGTACTGGTGGGCCTGGCCTGCAAGAACGCGATCCTGATCGTCGAGTTTGCCAAGGATAAACAGCAGGAAGGCCTCGACCCGCTGGCGGCGGTACTGGAAGCCTGCCGCCTGCGTCTGCGGCCGATCCTGATGACTTCCTTCGCCTTCATCATGGGTGTGGTGCCGCTGGTGCTGTCCAGCGGTGCCGGTGCCGAGATGCGCCATGCCATGGGTGTGGCAGTGTTCTCCGGGATGATCGGGGTGACCTTCTTCGGTCTGTTGCTGACGCCCGTGTTCTACGTACTGATCCGGCGTTATGTGGAGCGCCAGGAAGCGCGCAAAGCGGCCAAGGCCTTGAAGCTGGAGACACAGCAATGAGTGTGAAAATATTCCTGCCGAGCTTGCTGGTACTGGCGCTCGCCGCCTGTGCCGTAGGCCCGGACTACAAGACCCAACAGCTGGAGGCGGCCAATATCACGGCCGCCGCCGACAGCAAAAGCTACGACCACGCCAAATACGAAGGCATCTGGTGGCAGCAGTTCGAAGACCCGACGCTTAACCAGCTGGTGACCCAGTCACTGAGCGGCAACCGTGATTTACGCGTAGCGTTTGCCCGCCTGCGGGCGGCACGGGCGATTCGCGATGACGCGGCCAACGACATCATGCCGGTAGTCACCTCCCGCGCCAGCAGTGAAGTGGGCAAAGGCCAGATTCCGGGCCAGACCACCAAGCGTGTCAACAGCGAGCGCTATGACCTGGGCCTGGACATGGCCTGGGAAGTCGACCTGTTCGGGCGCATCCGCCGCAACCTGGAAGCCAGCGACGCCGACCAGCAAGTGGCCGAAGCCGACCTGTACCAACTGCAAGTCACCATGATTGCCGAACTGGTGGACGCCTACGGCCAACTGCGCGGTGCGCAACTGCGAGAACGCATTGCCCTGGACAACCTGAAGAACCAGCAGGACTCGCGCTCCATCACCGTGAGCCTGCGCGATGCCGGTGTGGGTGATCAGCTTGACGTGGAACGTGCCGATGCGCGTCTGGCGGCGGTGGAAGCCAGCGTGCCGCAACTGCAGGCCGAGCAAGTGCGCGAGCGTAACCGCATCGCCACCCTCCTCGGCCAGCGCCCGGACAAACTGAGCGTGGACCTGAGCCCCAAAGACCTGCCGGCGATTGCCAAGGCATTACCGATCGGCGATCCGGGGCAACTGCTGCAACGACGCCCGGACATTCTCAGCGCCGAACGCAAACTGGCCGCCGCCACCGCGCGGATCGGCGTAGCCAAGGCCGACCTGTTTCCACGGGTCAGCCTCAGCGGCTTCCTCGGCTTCACCGCCGGGCGCGGCTCGCAGATCGGTTCGGCCGCCGCGAATGCCTGGTCCCTGGGCCCGAGCATCACCTGGGCCGCATTCGACCTGGGCAGCGTGCGCGCCCGCTTGCGCGGTGCGAATGCCGAAGCCGAAGGCGCCCTGGCAACCTATGAGCAGCAAGTGCTGCTGGCCCTGGAAGAATCCGAAAACGCTTTCAGCGACTACGGCAAGCGCCAGCAACGCCTGGTCTCGCTGATCCGCCAAAGCGAATCCAGCCGCGCCGCCGCCGACCTCGCGGCGATCCGCTACCGCGAAGGCACCGTGGACTTCCTGGTGTTGCTCGACGCCCAGCGCGAACGCCTGGCCGCCGAAGACGCCCAGGCCCAGGCCGAAGTGGACCTGTATCGCGGCATAGTGGCGATCTACAAAGCGTTGGGTGGTGGCTGGCAGCCGGACACGGTGGTCGCCGGCAACCAGTGATGTAAAGAGCTCCTTTGGTTGGTCGCATCCAGCCAATTTTTAGCCCTGCGATCCATTCGGTCGCGGGGCTTTTTTTTGCACGGTTATCAGTGAGTCAAACAGTTTTCGCCTGTTGGTAATCCTTATCCGTCAGACACTTCCCAAATTTCCAAATGACTTAAATATCATTCAAAAGAGGTCGATAACGGGACGTACCCTTCATCCTATAAGGAGACGAACATGGACATGAGAGTGACAATACCTAATGTACTTTCCAAACAGACGGATGCGGTCGTCATCAAGAACCCGGAAAAGGTCACGAATGCGTTCACCATTACGGAGGAGTCAAACGCCGTTGACGAACTGCGAATGTGGCAGCAAGACGAACTGGCGGATTTGAAAGCGTTTTTGAAGAAGTATGATATGACGTCTATCAGCACCGATGAGCTTAAGCAGGTGGGGCGGCGGTTGTTCGATAGCAAGATAATCGATGAAAACGCTTTTGGTATGTTCACAATGGGAGACGGCGCATTTGACGTCGACGGGCGTCAAACAAATACCCATGTAAAGTTCAATGCGATCGCCTTGTTTGATGAGAAGCTGGATGACTACCTGAATTTTGTTAAGAGCAACCCGTATGTTGGTCGCTCGCAGGGCATCCCTGAGTATATACAAGGCATGGTGGACGCTAACCGCGCACTTAATGCGCTAGCGTATTTCGTGAACTCTTCAAAGAGTGATCTCTCGGTCGAGGAGCGTGCCTGAATTGGATTCAGCAGACACCCGCCGTAGTGTGCCAGAGATCCTGGCACACTGCGATTTGCCAGGGATCAGCGGCCGTATCTGACAGTGCCAGCGTAGGACTTTGGCACCTCATCAGGATTATGGAGCCTAACTCGATAAGTACCAAGGGCTCCCAGCCAAGATGCACTTGCTGATAAGGGATTACCCGCTACTACTTTCCATGAATTCCCTATTTGTTGATCAATGTAGATTTGAGGCGCCCTTCCGACACCGCCGGCAGAGACCATCGCATCTATATTTGCATTGGAACAGCCATTAGCTCCCGTTATCTGGAAGGGTCCATTAGCGACTCCATGCTCTCCAGGCTCTATTGTTCCGCTAAAACTCTCCGAGATATTCAAGCACAGTGCCGACGCCTGAACCGAGGCCAGCATCAACGCGGCAAAGGGTAACGCAACGAAACGATTCATAAGTTCACCATCAAGTTATTGATTGGAGACGTCACATATGAAGGTCATCACACCACGCTTTAATGGGTATCCAGCAAAACCCTCACAGTTAACAACGCGACCCGTACGGCCTGAATCGTCCGACTTCACCCATCTACCGAGTAGGATCACGGTTAAAACTGTGCACGATTTTCTATTCCGGATATGCCAGCCGCTTCCTAAAAACAATAAGGAAGGCTCTGTCATACCCAAGTGAAAGAAACTGTAAGTTGCTTCCTAGTCCCGCGCCGGCGCTACATTCCAGGCGTTATCTCATTCAGAATCAAACTCCGATAATGCCCCGGATTCGAGCCCGACCATTTACGAAATGCCTTATAGAAAGAACTGGCATCGGCAAACCCCAGTCGCTCGGCAATCTCGGCAAAGCTGATCTGCGGCTCCGCCAGCCATACAACTGCCAGCTCCTTGCGCACGCTGTCCTTGAGGCCCTGATAAGTCTGCCCTTCTTCCGCCAGGCGGCGGCGCAAGGTGGAGGCGGAGATGCACAAGGTGGCTGCCAGGCCCTCCGTTTCCGGCCAAGTGTCGGGAGGCATCTGCCGAAGGTCGTGCTTGATGCGCGTGGCGAGGCTTTCGGGATCGCGGTATTTGACCAGGATGTTAGCCGGCGCATGGGCGAGAAAACGTTGGAGCTCCTGCGGACTGCGCTTGATCGGCAGGTCCAGGCAGTCGGCAGAAAAAATCATGCGGGTGCGTGGGCGATCAAAACGCAGGTTGTCGGAAAACATCACCTGGTAATCATCACAAAAATCCGGACGGGCGCAGCGCAGTTCGATGGCCAGGATCGGAATGCGCCGCCCGGCCAGCCAGCAGGCAACGCCGTGCACGATCATCCAATAGGTGAAATAGGTGAACGCGCGCTTGGGCTCAGGCTCGGGTTCAAGCAGAACGATCTCCGCCAGGCTCTGTTGACGCACCAACTGGGCAGGCATGCGCTCGAGCATCAGCGACAGAAAACCCAACCCGGTTTCCAGGCCGGCCATCAGGCTCGGTTGTGCCATGGCGGCGCGACACAGAAACGCCAGGCTGCCGCTTTTGAGCTTGCGCGGGTCCATGCCAAAAAACTCGTCATCCCTGCGCCGCGCCAGCAAACGCCACAGGCGTGCATAGGCCGTGGCCGGCACACGGGCATTGGGCTGCTCAAGCAACGCAGGATCAATCCCGACTTTGCTCAATGCCTCGACAGTGGCCGCACCAGGCGCACAGCTTTGCAGCAAGGCTTCGCGCACAAGGTGGATGGAGATGGTGTCTTTTTCCGACATGGGATGTTGAGTTGTCCGACTGCAAACCAGGTGGCCTGCATCATAAGGGCGGTTGCGCTTCGCCACCACCGTTCAGCCGAGGTTCAGCAAAGGTCAATATTTCTTGTTTAGCAATGAGTATCATTATGTTACAACTTAGCTTCCTATCTAGTTACGCCGTGGTGCCCGATGCTCGTTCCTTTTTTAATCATGCTGCGCGAAGGCATTGAGGCGGCGTTGATCGTTGGCATCATCGCCAGTTACCTGCAACAGACCGGGCGCGGCCAGTGGATGCCCGCCGTGTGGATCGGTGTATTTCTCGCTGCTGCCCTGTCCTTGCTGGTGGGCGGTGGGCTGGAACTGGTCAGCGCCGAATTCCCGCAGAAACAGCAGGAATTGTTCGAAGGCATCGTCGGACTGGTCGCGGTGGGCATCCTCAGTTCCATGGTGTTCTGGATGCGCAAGGTGGCGCGCTCCATCAAGCATTCGCTGCATGAGTCCCTTGACCATGCCTTGGCCGGCTCCCGGCATCAAGTGTTTGCGCTGATCGCCATGGTGTTTTTCGCGGTGGCCCGCGAAGGCCTGGAAACGGTGTTCTTTCTGCTCGCCGTGTTCCAGCAGAGCGAAGGCCCCGGCGCGCCGATGGGCGCCCTGCTCGGCCTGATCCTCGCGATTGTCGTGGGCTTTTTGATCTATTCCGGCAGCATGCGCCTGAACCTCGGCGCGTTTTTCCGCTGGACCGGGCTGTTCATTCTCGTGGTGGCGGCCGGCATTCTCGCCAACTCGGTGCAGGCCCTGCATGAAGCGGGCGTGTGGAATCACCTGCAAACCGTGCTGTTCGATTTCAGCGCCGCGCTGCCGATGGACAGCCCGCTCGGCTCAGTGCTCGCCGGTATGTTCGGCTATCAGGAAGCACCGACCGTCAGCACGCTCGGCGCTTATCTGATCTATCTGGTGGTGGCGCTGGTGATGTTCTTCCTGCCCGCGCCGTCCGCCAAGCCTGTCACGCCCACTTCTTCCGTCTCCAGCCAGTAAGGACCGTCCCTTGTCCAGCCCAACTCCTCAACCGGCCCCGCCGTCCCGCGCGCTGCGCTGGGCCCTGGCCGGCTCGGTGGTCGTGATGATCGCCGCCGGTGGCCTGTTCTATTACGCCTCGCAGCTGGCCGCCGGCAAGCGCCTGGCCAATCACAATGAAATCGCGGTGACCATCCACGGCCACGCCTGCGAGCCCAACGCACTAACGGTGCCGGCCGGGCGAGCGAGCTTTCGCATCATCAACCGTTCCGATCGCGCGGTGGAATGGGAAATCCTCGACGGCGTGCTGGTGGTCGAAGAGCGGGAGAATATTGCCCCAGGCTTGAGCCAGGTGATCAACGCCAACCTGCTGCCCGGCGACTACGCCATCACCTGCGGCCTGCTGAGTAACCCGCGCGGCACCTTGCATGTGACGCCCACGGCTGAATCCGACGCCCAGGCCAGGGCCAAGCCGTCGATGGTGGCGTTTATCGGGCCGCTGTCGGAATTTCGTGTGTACCTGAGCGGCCAAGGCAGTGCACTGGTCAAGGCTGTGACGGCGCTGCAGCAGGCGATTGCTGCGGGCGACCTCGCCCAGGCCCAGGCCTTGTACGTACCGGCCCGCGAGGCCTACCAACGCCTGGCGCCGGCCTCGCAACGTTTGGCCGAGCTGGACAACGCGATCAACGCCCGCGCCGACTATTTCGAAAAGCGCGAGCAGGACCCGGCCTTCAGCGGCTTCCACCGCCTGGAATACAGCCTGTTCCAGCAGCGCAGCCTCGATGGCCTGGCGCCCGTTGCGCAGCGTTTGGTCGACGATGTCACCACGCTCAAGCAACAGCTGCTCGCGCAATCGCTGCCGCCGGAGCAACTGGTGAGCATTGTGGTGCGCAACCTCAACAGCCTCGCCGATGTCCGTGCCGCCAGCGGTGAAGAAGAACGCTACAGCCATATCGACCTCAACGGTTTCGCGGCCAACCTGCAGGTGGCGCACAAAGTGGTCGACCTGATGCGCCCACTGTTGACCCAGTCGGCGGCCGACCTGCTGCCGACCATCGACAGCGCACTGGCGCAATTGGATGCCGAACTGGCCGGTTTCAAAGTCGGCAGCCGCTACAGCACGTACGACAGCGTCACGGCCGATCAGCGCAAGCAGATCGCCGACAAGGCCAAGGCACTGGCCGCCGCACTCGATGGAATCGACCCCGCCCTCGGCCTTTCCGGCCTGCAGTGAGACGAACGCACACATGAGTGATCCACAACAATTCAACCTTCAGCGTCGCCGTGTCCTGCTCGGCATGGCGGCCACCGGCGCGGCCATTGCCGGCAGCACCCTGACCTGCCCGGCCATGGCTGCGGCCGCCGAACAAGTCACCACCGCGCCGCGCAGCGACAAGACCCAGGACCACCACGCGTTCTTCGGCCGGCACCAGAGCGGTATTGTCACCCCGCGCCCGGCCTGCGGCATGGTAGTGGCCTTCGACGTGCTGGCCAGCGACCGCGAAGACCTGGAGCGTCTGTTTCGCACCTTGAACGAGCGCATCGCGTTCCTGATGAGCGGCGGCACCGTGCCGCAGGTCGATCCGAAACTGCCGCCCACCGACTCCGGCATCCTCGGCCCGGTGGTCACCCCGGATAACTTGACCATCACGGTTTCCGTCGGCGAGTCGTTGTTCGATGAGCGCTTCGGCCTCGCTGCGGCCAAACCCAAGCGCCTGATTCGCATGGTCGGCTTTCCCAACGATGCGCTGGAGCCGGCACAGTGTCACGGCGACCTGAGCCTGCAGTTCAGCTCAAATACACCGGACACCAATATCCACGCCCTGCGCGACATCGTGAAGAACCTGCCGGACCTGTTGCTGGTGCGCTGGAAACAGGAAGGCAGCGTACCGCCCCAGGCGCCGGCCAAACCCGGCGAGCCTGCGCAAAGCGCGCGCAACTTCCTGGGCTTTCGTGACGGTTCGGCCAACCCCGACTCCAACGACGCCAAGGCCATGGACCGCATCGTCTGGGTCCAGCCCGGCAGCGACGAACCGGCCTGGGCCGCCCATGGCAGCTACCAGGCGGTGCGCATCATCCGCAACTTCGTCGAGCGCTGGGACCGTACCCCGCTGCAGGAACAGGAAAGCATCATTGGCCGCGTCAAACCCACCGGCGCGCCGATCGGAGGCGACAAAGAGTCCCAGGTGCCCGATTACAGCAAGGACCCGGAAGGCAAGTTGACCAAGCTCGATGCGCACATTCGCCTGGCCAACCCGCGCACGCCCCAGACCCAGGCCAACCTGATCCTGCGCCGGCCGTTCAACTACTCCAACGGCGTGAATAAAAACGGTCAGCTGGACATGGGGCTGTTGTTCATCTGCTACCAGGCTGACCTGGAGCAAGGCTTTATCAGCGTGCAAACCCGGCTCAACGGCGAGCCCCTGGAGGAGTACCTCAAGCCGGTCGGCGGCGGTTATTTCTTCACCTTGCCGGGCGTCACGGGCGCTGAGGATTTCATCGGGCGCACGTTGCTCGCGGCAACGCCCCTTCAAACTACTGCCAACACTTAAAACAAACTCAGAGCGGATACCGTCCCATGAAAAAGTCGACCCTCGCGTTGTCGTTGCTGATCACCCTTTCGCCACTGGCCGCGTTCGCCGCCACGGCGCCACTGGACCTGGTAGGGCCGGTGTCCGACTACAAGATCTACGTCACCGAAGAGATCGGTGAACTGGTCACCCAGACCCAGGCCTTCACCGCCGCCGTGAAAAAAGGCGACCTGGCCACCGCGAAAAAACTCTACGCGCCGACCCGGGTGCACTATGAGTCCATCGAGCCGATTGCCGAGCTGTTCAGCGACCTCGACGCCTCCATCGACTCACGGGTCGACGACCACGAAAAAGGCGTAAAGGCTGAAGACTTCACCGGCTTTCACCGCATCGAATACAGCCTGTTTTCCGAGAACACTACCGAGGGCCTCGACGCCCTCAGCGACAAGCTCAACAGCGACGTGCTGGACCTCAAGACCCGCGTGGACGGCCTGACCTTCCCACCGGAAAAAGTCGTCGGCGGTGCGGCAGCGCTGCTTGAAGAAGTGGCCGCCACCAAGATCTCCGGCGAAGAAGACCGCTACAGCCACACCGACCTGTATGACTTCCAGGGCAATATCGACGGTGCGAAGAAAATCGTTGACCTGTTCCGTGGCCAGATCGAAAAGCAAGACAAGGCATTCCTGGCCAAGGTCGACAAGAACTTTGCCACCGTGGACAAGATCCTCGCCAAGTACAAGACCCCGGACGGCGGGTTTCAGACCTACGACAAGGTCAAGGATAACGACCGCAAGGCCCTGGTGGGTCCGGTCAATACCCTGGCCGAAGACCTGTCGATGCTGCGCGGCAAGTTGGGCCTGAACTAATCGGGCCTCAGTCAGGCCGCCCGCGCAAAAAAACACCCGGGCCCCGTGGGGAGCCTGGGTGTTTTTTTATGGGCCGGGTGAGTTTACAGAATCCGGTACAGCAACCGCTCGATACGCACCCTGCTCACCCGCCGCAGGAACTTGCCCACCGCCGCCGGATAATCCACCAGCGTCTGCAATTGCTGGTAACCGGCAATGCGCGTGGCGTGCTGGAAAATATGCGCCAGCTCCTGCGCTCGCGGCGCCAGCCATTCGCCCTTGGGGTCGTCGATCAGCAAGGCGTTTTCCAGGTCGAGTCGGAAAGCCCTGGGGTTGAGGTTGTTGCCGGTCAGCAAGGTATAACGCTCGTCGACCCACATGCCCTTGAGGTGGTAGCTGTGCTCACCGTCACGCCACAGGTGCAGGTTCAACTGGCCGCTGTCGATCATCGGCTGGTGGCGCTTGGCAAAGCGACGCAGGCTGATCTCATACAGATAAGGCAAGGCTGCGATCACCTTGAAAGGTTCGCTGGGCGGAATGTAGAAGTCGTTGGCGGTCTTGTCGCCGACGATGATGTCGATCTTCACGCCGCGCGCCAGGGCCCGGTTGATCTCCCGAGTCACCGGCAGCGGCAGGTTGAAATACGGCGTGCAGATCGTCAGTTGCTGCTGGGCGCTGGCGATCAGTTCCAGGATCACCCGGCTGAGCGGGTTGTTCTTGCCCACACCGAGCAGCGGGCTGACCTGCAAGTGCCCGTTGGGCAACTGCCCGGCGCTGGTGTCGTACGTCGCATGCTTGAGGCGGCTGCGCAGGTCACCGATGTCGTTGCGCAGGCTGCGGGTGGTGGGCGGGTTGGGCAGGTCGAGGCGATGCACCGCCTTGGACGCCACCAGGCCATGCTCCACCAGGTGCTGCATGGAATCGGCCAGCGGCTGGCTGTGGATCAGGTGATAACGGTCGAAGCGGTACTTGTCGAACTTGTGCAGGTACACATTGTTCAGGCTGGCGCCGCTGTACAACACCGTGTCGTCGATCACAAAGCCCTTGAGGTGCAATACGCCGAACAATTCGCGGGTTTGCACCGGCACGCCGTACACCGGCACTTCAGTGGCATGGCTCTGGGTCATGGCCTGGTACCAGGCGCTGTTGCCCGGCTGCTTGCCGGCGCCAATCAGCCCACGCTGGGCGCGCAGCCAGTCGACCATCACCACGATGTCCAGCTCCGGCCGTGCGGCCTTGGCGGCGTGCAGTGCGTCGTAGATCTCCTGCCCCGCTTCATCCTGCTGCAAGTACAAAGCAACGATGTAGATGCGCCGGGTGGCCTGCGGGATTTTCTCCAGCAGGCAACGCCGATAGGCATCGGCGCCGGACAGCACCTCGATGGCCTCGGTGGACACAGGGAAACCGCGCAGCTTGGGCAACAGGGAGCGTTTGAAGAACGACGGCATAAGGCTCGCAAAGGGTCGAATCCGAAGAGGCCCAAAGCTTACACCATGAAGATGCTCAGGTCTCGTCAGCGCTATCCGAAAAACCCCCTTGACCAAGAAGAACGATCGTTCTACTGTTTAAGTCATGAACGATATGACCTCTAATGAAACACGCGACATCATTCTCGACGTTACCGAGAAGCTGATTTATCGCCATGGCATCGCGGCCACCGGTATGGACTTGCTGGTGAAAACGGCCGGCGTCTCGAGAAAAAGCATCTACCGCTATTTCGCCAACAAGGATGAACTGGTGATTGCCGCCCTGCAGCGTCGCGACGAACGCTGGATGCACTGGCTGCGCACGCACGTGGAGCGCAGCAACGACAGTGGCGAGCGCCTGCTGGCGCTGTTCAGCGCGTTGAAAAGCTGGTTCGGCTCGGCGGATTTCCGCGGCTGCGCCTTTATCAATACCAGTGGCGAGACCGGCAACCCGCAAGACCCGGTACGCCTGTTGGCCAAGGCCCACAAACGCAAACTGTTCGAGTACGCACTCAAGTTATGTCACGCACACGGCACCCCCGACCCGGAGCGGCAGGCCGCACAACTGCTGATCCTGATCGATGGCGCCATTACCGTTGCCCTGGTGATGGGTGATTCAACGGCTGCCGATAATGCGCAGGATATGGCACGAACATTATTGGCACTTTGAACCACATGCCTGGCAACTTTCGATCCACTGTATTGCTTTCAGGAGTTGCTCTATGTCCACTGACGCAGAAGTACGCCCGCCACTGCCGCCCTTTACCCGCGAATCGGCCATGGAAAAAGTGCGCCTGGCCGAAGACGGCTGGAATTCCCGCGACCCGCATCGGGTTTCACTGGCGTATACGCTGGACACCCAATGGCGCAACCGCGCCGAGTTTGTCCACAACCGCGAACAAGCCAAGGGTTTTCTCACGCGCAAATGGGCCAGGGAACTGGACTATCGACTGATCAAAGAGTTATGGGCGTTTACCGACAATCGCATTGCCGTGCGCTACGCCTACGAATGGCACGATGACTCCGGCAACTGGTTTCGCTCATACGGTAACGAGAATTGGGAATTCGATGAGAACGGCCTGATGGCCAACCGCTTTGCGTGCATCAACGACCTGCCGATCAAAGCAAGCGAACGCAAGTTCCACTGGCCGTTGGGGCGGCGTCCGGATGATCATCCGGGTTTGTCGGAATTGGGCCTGTAACCTGTGGGAGGGGGCTTGCTCCCGATGAGCATAGGCATCTACACAACGCTATAGCGCCAAACGTAACTGCGATGCGAAGCGAGCCGCTCTTGATTTTGATCTTGATCTCAGGCGCCCCGTTAAACCACGCTGGCCGAACGCAGGCTTGAATCCGTGGGTAACCCGGCAGGACGCCGGGTTAGCCGCCCCGCGCCATGGATGGCGCGTGGCGGCGGCCCACGGATTCAAGCCGGAGAGAGGGCACACCGAGCCCAGGCGAGGTGCCGAGTGGTGGGGCAAGAGCGTTTTGCTTACTTTTGCGCTTTTCAAAAGTGAGCCGCCGTCAGGGCGGAACCCTAAGTGGCCGTTACCGCAGAAACGGATATGTACTCGATCTGATCCAACATCCTGGTCGGCCCAGAGGCCGCCATCGGGGGCAAGCCCCCTCCCACATTTTGATCTCGGAACGTCAGCTATATCTGCCTAGTCCTGATTCCCTAGTCCTGATTCAGCCCGACGCGGTACAGCACGCCATCATCTTCATCCGTCAGCACATACAGAAAGCCATCCGGCCCTTGCCGCACGTCACGAATGCGCGCTTTCAAATCACCGAGCAAACGCTCCTCATGGACAACCTTGTCACCCTCGAACTGCAATCGAATCAGCTCCTGGCTGGCCAATGCGCCGATAAACACGTTGTGCTGCCAGGCCTTGAACCGATCGGCGTCGTAGAACGCCATGCCACTGATCCCCGGTGACTTCTCCCACACATGGTGCGGCGCTACGGTGCCTTCGGCGGTCTTGCCCTTGGCCTCGGGAATCGGCGCAAGCGAATAGTTGATGCCATGCGTGGCCAACGGCCAACCGTAGTTCTTGCCGCGCTCGATGATGTTGATTTCATCCCCGCCACGTGGCCCGTGTTCGTTATCCCAGATCGTCCCGCTCCACGGGTTCAGCGCGAGGCCCTGCGGGTTGCGCTGGCCGTAGGACCAGATTTCGGGGCGTACACCGGGCTGGCCGACAAACGGGTTGTCGTCGGGTACGCGGCCGTCCGGGTAGATGCGCACGACCTTGCCTTGCAGCTTGTCCAGGTCCTGGGCAGTGGGCCGGTCGTTGTTTTCGCCCAGGGTCACGAACAGGTAGCCATCACGGTCGAACGCCAGGCGCGAACCAAAGTGATTGCCGGTCGACAGCTTGGGCTCCTGGCGCAGAATCACCGTAAAGTCCTTCAAGCCACTCAAGTCATCGGCCAGGCGCCCTCGCCCCACGGCGGTCCCGGCCTTGCCATCCTTGCCGCCCCCTTCGGCGTACGACAGGTAGACCAGGCGGTCTTGCTTGAAGTCGGGCGACAGCACCACGTCAAGCAAACCGCCCTGCCCCTTGGCCCACACCTGCGGCACGCCCGTCAACGGCGCGGAAAGCTTGCCGTCCTGGCTGACGAAACGCAGCTGGCCGGGAAGCTCGGTCACCAGGAAGCCTTGCCTGTCCGGCAGGAAAGCCACCGCCCAGGGATGATGCAGGCCCTTGGCGACCGGCGTCGCGGTGATGCTGCCTTGCTCACTGGGAAACTGTCGGCCCTCGGCGGCTTGAGCCGCGGCCAATGGCAGCAGCGTGGTTGCGCACAGGGCGGCTAGCAGGGTTTTGCGTAGAAACATAAGACGAGTCCTTACCGGCGATTGCCGTTGGCATCATAGGTGGGCGCTTGGGTTTCGGTGGTCGGGCGACTGGGCGCGGGGTCGCGCTTGGGATAGCGATTGCCGATCCCGCCGTTTTCCACCGTAGGCCGAGGGTTGCTCGGGGCGGTCTGGATACCGCGAACGACCGGCGCATTGGGCTGGGTGCCCTGCATGCTGTTGGGGTTGGCCCGATGAATGGGGCTGTTGTTGGAATCGTATTGGCCCGGCAGGGTTTGCGCCTGGACCACGGGCGCCAGGACCAGCCCCAATGCCAGCACGGCCAGATAACGCCTACAACTGTTCATGACGATGCCTCTCTATGTCGAGTAGTGCTATGTCGAGTAGTGCTCGTGCTTTCGATAACACGCTACCCCAGGGGTTCGGCTGGCGACATTAAATTGTTTCTCATCAGGTGTAACAGGATCTGTCCGAGCATCCAGCCGCCGAAACTTTTGCCCGGCCCCATGAGTCACCAGAACACAGGCTTATTCTTTGAAGGAGAGGTATCTATGCCCCGGGCAATCTGGAAAGGCGCCATCAGCTTCGGTCTGGTTCACATCCCGGTCTCGCTGGTGTCGGCGACATCCTCCCAAGGCGTTGATTTCGACTGGCTGGATAAACGCAGCATGGACCCGGTGGGCTACAAGCGCATCAACAAGGCGACCGGCAAAGAGATCAACAAGGAGAATATCGTCAAGGGCGTGGCGTATGAAAAGGGCCGCTACGTGGTGCTCAGCGAAGAGGAAATCCGCTCGGCCCACCCGAAGTCGACCCAGACCATCGAAATCATCGCCTTTGTCGCCAGCGACCAGATTCCCCTGCAGAACATCGACACGCCCTACTTCCTGGCCCCGGACAAGCGCGGCGGCAAGGTCTATGCGCTGCTGCGCGAGACCTTGAAAAAAACCGGCAAAGTCGCCCTGGCCAATGTGGTGTTGCACACCAAGCAACACCTGGCCGCACTGATGCCGCTGGAGTCGGCGCTGGTGCTGGTGATGCTGCGCTGGCCCGCCGAAGTGCGCAGCCTGGATGAACTGGAATTGGGCAGCGACGTGATCAAGCCGACCCTGGCCAAGGGTGAGTTGGACATGGCCAAGCGTCTGGTGCAAGACATGAGCGCAGACTGGCAGCCTGAGGAATACCGCGACAGCTTCCAGGAAAAGATCATGGCGCTGGTGGAGAAGAAGGCCAAGGCCGGCAAGATCGAAGACGTCGAATCGACCGAGGGCAGCGAGGAGCGCAAATCCGCCGATGTGATCGACCTGACCGAACTGCTCAAGCGCAGCCTGGCGGGCAAACCTGCGGCGAAAAAACCCGCAGCGAAAAAGTCCAACAAAAAGGCCTCTTGAGCCTGCCATTGGCTGGAGAACGACATGGCAAAGCCCCTGGGCGAGTACAACCGCAAACGCGACTTCGGGATTACCGCCGAGCCGGCCGGCGAGTCACCGGCCGGCAAGCGCAACGCGTCGGCGCTGAGCTTTGTGATCCAGAAGCATGCTGCGCGCAACCTGCACTACGATTTTCGCCTGGAACTTGACGGTGTGCTGTTGAGCTGGGCCGTGCCCAAGGGCCCGAGCCTGGACCCGAGCCAGAAACGCCTGGCGGTGCACGTCGAGGACCATCCCCTGAGTTATGGCGGCTTTGAAGGCAGCATTCCCGCCGGGCAATATGGCGCAGGCGATGTCATCGTGTGGGACCGCGGCATCTGGCAACCCCACGACGATCCGCACAAGGCCTACGCCGCCGGCAAACTGAAATTCAGCCTGGTCGGCGAAAAACTCACGGGCGATTGGACCTTGGTGCGCACCCGGCTCAAAGGCAGCGGTGATAAGGAACAATGGCTGCTGATCAAGGAAAAGGACCAACAGGCGCGTCCCTCGGCTGAGTACGATATCGTCGCGGCCCAACCCGCCAGCGTGCTCAGCGATGCGGTGGTCGGTAAACCCAAGGCCAAGACCAAAACGCCAGCCAAACCCAAAGCGGCGCCCAAGGCGAGCACGCGCAAGGCGGCAACCGCCGTGCCCGAGGCATTCTCCCCGCAACTGGCAACCCTGGTCGATCGGGCCCCCGAAGGTGACTGGCACTACGAGATCAAATTCGACGGTTACCGCATCCTGGCGCGCATCCTCAAAGGTGAGGTACGCCTGTTCACCCGCAACGGCCATGACTGGACCGAGCGCCTGCCGCGCCAGGCCAAAGCCTTGCAAGCGCTCAAACTCAAGGACAGTTGGCTGGATGGCGAAGTGGTCAGTCTCAACGACGACGGCTTGCCGGATTTCCAGGCCTTGCAGAATGCCTTCGACATCGGTCGCAGCCTCGACATCGTTTACTACCTGTTCGATGCGCCGTTTCTTGACGGTCGCGATCAGCGCGAGGAACCGCTCGAAACCCGCCGCGCGGCACTTGAATCCGCCCTGTCCGCCAGCAAGAGCAAGCTGCTGCGCTTCTCCGAAGCCTTTGCCGCCGACCACCGCGATATTTTCCAAAGCGCCTGCGACCTGGCCCTGGAGGGTGTGATCGGCAAGCGCGCCGGCAGCCCTTATGTGTCCAGCCGCAGTGTCGACTGGATCAAGCTCAAATGCCGGTTGCGCCAGGAGTTCGTGATTGTCGGCTATACCCGCCCCCAAGGCTCGCGCACCGGGTTTGGTGCGCTGCTCCTGGCGGTCAACGACGATGCCGGGCTGGTGTATGCCGGGCGTGTGGGCACCGGTTTCGACCAGGCGTCGCTCAACGCCATCTACGCCCAACTCACCGCGTTGGAGCGCACGGACTCGCCGCTGCAAAAACCGTTGACCAGCGCCCAGGCGCGCGGCGTGCACTGGGTCGAGCCGCGCCTGGTCGGTGAAGTGCAATTTGCGCAATGGACCCGGGAAGGCCTGGTGCGCCAGGCTGCATTTGTGGGCATGCGCACCGACAAGCCCGCTGAGCAGATCATTCATGAACAGCCGCGTACGGCCACATCGGTGACGGCGCCAAAGGCGAAAAAACCCGAGAAGGCGGTGAAAACCGTGAAAGCCATGAAAATCACCCACCCTGATCGTGTCATCGACCCCCAGAGCGGCACGCAAAAGCAGGCACTGGCGCAGTTCTACGCCGATATCAGCGCATGCATCCTGCCCTTCCTGCGCAACCGGCCCGTCTCGCTGCTCAGGGCGCCGGAGGGCATCGCAGGCGAACAGTTCTTCCAGAAGCATTCCGAGCGCATGACCATCCCGCACATCAAGCAGTTGGACCAGGCACTGGACCCCGGCCACGCCCGCCTGATGGAAATAGACAGCGTCGATGCCCTGATCGGCGCGGTGCAAATGGGCACGGTTGAGCTGCACACCTGGGGCGCAACCACGGACAAGATCGAAACCCCCGACCTGTTCGTCCTTGACCTCGACCCGGACCCCGCCCTGCCCTGGAAGTCCATGCTGGAAGCTGCGCAGTTGACGCTGTCGGTACTGGATGAAATAGGTTTGCAGGCCTTCGTCAAAACCAGCGGTGGCAAAGGTTTTCACCTGATCGTACCGTTGGCGCGACGGGATAATTGGGACACCGTCAAAGCGTTCGCCAAAGCCATCGCCCAATTCATGACCCGGCAACTGCCGGAGCGCTTTACCGCCACCAGCGGCCCGAAGAACCGCGTGGGCAAAATCTTCATCGATTACCTGCGCAACGCCCGCGGCGCGAGCACCGTGGCGGCTTACTCCGTGCGAGCACGTCCGGGCCTGCCGGTGTCGGTGCCCGTCAGTCGGGATGAACTCAATGACTTGCGCGGCGCCCAGCAATGGACAGTGGCCAATCTGCACGAACGGTTGCGCGATTTGAAGGATGACCCTTGGGCCGGCTATGCCAATCGTCAGAAGATCAGCAAGCGGATGTGGGACAAGCTGGGCGCGAAGCCACCGAAGTGATTCGCGCCCGCTCAGATCAGATCAGATCAGGATGAAGATCAGCGCCAACGCGGCAAAGATCGCCCATTTTTCCAGGTAATAGCGCGTGCGATTGCGCTTTTTGAGTTCCTTGCCACGCAATCTGATTTTGTACAAGCGGGTAAAGGCACGATTGAGTGCGCCGGTCTTGTCGCCCTCGTCATTGGGCGACCCCGCAGCGGCCATCACATTGCGGCTGAACCAGCGGTTGAATGCGGCCGCCCAGCGGTATTTCATCGGCCGTTCGATGTCGCAGAACAGAATGATGCGGTTATGCGACGTGGTGTTCTCGGCATAATGAATGTAGGTCTCGTCAAACATCACCGCCTCGCCGTCGCGCCAGTAATAGCTTTCACCATCCACATTGATATAGCAGCCCGGATCGTTCGGCGTATCCAGCCCCAGGTGATAACGATAGGACCCCGCGTAAGGGTCACGGTGACGCACGAGCTTGGAGCCCGGCGGCAGCTCGGCGAACATCGCGGCCTTGATCGAGCCGATGCTTTGCACCAGTTCGGTGGTGCGCGGGCACAGTTTCATCGCTGAGGGGTGACTGTCGCCGTACCATTTGAGATAGAAGCGCTTCCAGCCGGACTTGAAGAACGAATTGAAACCCACATCGTTGTACTGCTGCGAACGCTTGATTTCCCCGGCGCGCATCAGGTTCTGGCCTTCCTGGCGGATCTCCTCCCAGTGCTCCTGCAACGGGCTCAGGTCTGCAAAGTCGCTGGGCGACAGAAACGGGCGGCTGGGCTGCTTGGAGAACAGGTACAGGAAGCAGTTGATCGGCGCCAGGAATGTCGAATGATCGCTGAGCTGGCGGCCCAGCTTGTGTCGCACCCGGCCACGCAGATGTACATACGCGATGGAGGCAACGTAGAGAGCAACAATGATGAGTTTCAAGGGATTCGTCACACGTCAGGGAGAGAACAGGCTGCTCCTGCGTGCCCACAACGGCCGAGGATGGATAAGCAGCACCTGAAATCACAATTCACATACAGGTGACACGACCGGGTGGAGGACCATGCGATGTGTGACCATTGGCGGTTATTTAGCCATACTTTGTAACCAAAGGTTAACTAAGAATTGTGAAAAGCTGTCTATGAAGTGTGCTGGGGGGATGAGCGGGCGGGCCTCAAGACCCGCCCACTGGAGGGCGGTGCGACCGCTTACAGTTGATCGTCCTTACGCTCACGGCGGGAAAAACTGCTGTCTTCCAATGCCGAGAACGGCACGACTTCGCGTCGGGTCAGCACCAGGTGGCGGACCAGCGCGATCATCAGGCCCAGCAGCAAACCGCCCACCAGGCTCAATGCAATGACCAGGGCTTTTTTCGGTTTGACCGGTGACAGCGGCTCCTGGGCGCGGCGGTCGATCGTCACCAGTTTCAGGTTGCTCATGTCGATGTTCAAACCACGCAGCCTGGCGATTTCGGCGCGCAGCGGCTCTACGTCCTGCAGGAAAATGTCTTCATTGCCACGTTTGCGCAGCACTTCAACTTCGCGGTTGGCGTCCAGCAACCGCAGTTCCTTGCCAATTTCGGCAATACGCGGGTTGGTGAAGTCATCGCTGGTGCGCTTTTGCAGCGAGGCACGCTCGGCCTCCAGCGCCTCGGTACCCATGAAGTACAGCGGAATCTTCTGATTGTTGACCTCGGTGCGCATCACCTGGCTTGAGCCGGTTCGCGTGGCATCGGCCATCGAGGATGGCGTGGTCGGAGTCCTGATGCCCATGGACTGGGCGATGCCGATGGCTTCAGCCAATTCCGCCAGGCGGTTGGTCCGTTCCATTTTCATCTGCAGGCGCAGGGCGCTGAGCTCATCTTCCAGCTGGGCGCGCTTGAGCCGGTCGGCTTCGAGCAGCTTGGCGATCTTCGATTCCTTGTCGGTGTCGTAGTTGGCACGGGCCGCGTCGATCTTGCCCTTGAGCTCATTGAGGCGGTTGTTCACGATCACCTTGAGGTCGGCCCCCACCTGCTGACGCTCTGCGGCAATGGCGTAATCAACAAAGCCGTTGAGGATTTTCACCCCGTCGACATCGGTCGGATACTGCAATTCCAGGCGAATGTAGTTGCTCAGCGAATCGGCCTTCTTCGGGTCCGGCAGAATCAGATTGACCGAGTTGCGATTGAAGTCTTCAAAACTCTGCTCCAGGGTTTGCCCTGGCTTCTTGAACGCCTTGAACAACTCCTCATGGTCCTTGAAGAAGCCCAGGCGCGCCTCGTAGGAGTCCAACTGCGCGCCTACTTTGAGCAACGCATCAGCGGGCGGCAACTTATACACTTCGGAGCGGTTCAGTGCGTCCAGTTCATTGATCGCCGCAGGCCGCAGCACACTGCTGACTTCAAAGGTCTTGGGTGCCAGAAAGGCATAACCCGCACCCAGGATCCCCGCCAGAACCGTACACCCCACGATCAGCTTCTTCTGCCGCCATATGGCATTGAACAATTCAAACAGATCCATTTCATCAGACGCTACAGCGGGCGTGAGCGAGGAACTTCGATTCAAAATAAGAACACCTTAAATTAATACTAAAAGGCCATCACTTAGCGGAAGCCTTAGCGGCTTCAAGTCAGGGACAACGCCCTGAGCACGGCCGACCAATGGCAGTCTGACCACTTAGGCTGACGAAAAATCCCACGGCTTTAGGGATAATTTCTGCTTTATGCCGACGTGTAGTCACGACGATATTTTTATGTGGGACTTATCACGCTATAAGCGTAGTCAATACAACATGAAAAAGCTGTCAAATGGCTGTCCCATAAAGAAAAAAATCTCGTTATCCGCAGTGTTGTTACATTGCCGATACAATTGCCCGCCTCTCCCCTCAGCAAAAGGAAGTTGCATGCCATCCTCTTCAGCCACGGACTATCGCGCCCTGCAAGGTGCCTGGGAGCAAATCGCTCTGGAAGACAATGGCGTGCTCAACCCGCCAGATGCACATAGCGCGCCAGGTGCAATTACCACCGTCAGTGCCGATACATTCAAAGTCGTCACCGTCGAGGGGGAAACCCTGCTGGCGGGCCGTTTTGTGCTGGACGCCGACACCACGCCTAAAAGCATTACCTGGGTGGACGCCATCGGCGCGGACGCCGGCAAGTCGTTACCGGCCAGCTATCACCTGGACGGCGATCATTTTGTGTTTATCGCCGCCGATGCAGGCATGCCCCGGCCCACCGTATTCAGCACGGGCCCGGGGCAGACCATGCGCACCTTCGTGCGTCGGGCATGAACGGCCTGCTTTCGCGGTTTGATCACAGCATTTTCACAAGGCCTTCACTTTGCGACCTATAGGGTGAAGCCTACCTACTCCAGTGAATCCCTTGGCCCGCCTCTGCTTGCGGGCTTTTTTTTGCGCCTGAAATTGCCTGGCGACCGCGAACTAATTACCCGGCGTGCAGGTCATTACCCCAACGCGTGTCCAGCCCCGGACTGCGCTCTGGAAGATAGCATCGTGGCCCATCACTCAGACCTGCGCACTGCCTTGTCCCTGGACAGCCTGAATTTCTTCCTCGCGGATGTGCGCGACGGCCTGGGGCCGTACCTGGCGATTTATCTGCTGGCGGTACACCAATGGGACCCGGCCAGTATCGGCGTGGTCATGACCCTGGCCGGGGTCGCCGGGTTGATCACCCAGGGCCCGGCGGGTGCGCTGATCGACCGCACCCGCAGCAAACGCGCGGTGATTGCGATTGCCGCGCTGCTGGTCACGCTCAGTTGCCTGATGCTGCCCTTCGTCAGTTCATTTGGCTGGGTGGCGCTGACCCAGGCCGCCAGCGCCATCGCCGCCTCGGTGTTCGCCCCGGCGATTTCCGCGATTTCCCTGGGCATCACCGGCCCGCGCGCGTTTACCCGGCGCACCGGGCGCAACGAAACCTTCAATCACGCCGGCAACGCCGTCGCGGCATTGCTGGCCGGCGGCCTGGCGTATCTGTTCGGGCCGGTGGTGGTGTTCTACCTGATGGCGTTTATGGCCGTCGCCAGTGTCGTCGCCGTCAGTTGCGTACCGGCCAGGGCGATCGACCACGAAGTGGCCCGTGGCTTCGACCCGGCTCACCACACCGACCATGAGCAGCCCTCGGGCCTGCGCGTCCTGCTCGCCAACCGTCCGTTGCTGCTGTTCGCCATTTGCTGCGCGCTGTTTCACCTGGCCAATGCCGCGATGCTGCCGCTGGTCAGCCAGAAGCTGTCGCAGATCAACCTGCAGATGGCCACGCCGTTGACCTCGGCCTGCATCGTCGCGGCGCAGTTGGTGATGGTGCCGACGGCGATGCTGGTGGGGATCAAGGCCGATGTGTGGGGGCGCAAGCCGCTGCTGCTGGCCGGGTTCATGATCCTGCCCCTGCGCGGCGTGCTCTATACCTTGTCCAACGACCCCTACTGGCTGGTTGCCGTGCAGATGCTCGATGGCATCGGCGCGGGCATTTTCGGCGCGCTGTTCCCGGTGATCGTCAAGGACCTGACCCAAGGCACCGGCCGCTTCAACGTCAGCCTCGGCGCGCTGTCGACCGTATTCGGCCTGGGCGCGGCACTGAGCAGCAGCCTGGCCGGCTTTGTGGTGCAAATGGCCGGCTACAACGCCGCCTTCCTGACCCTGGCCGGGGTGGCCGCCGCCGCATTGCTGCTGCTGTGGCTGGCCATGCCGGAGACATTGGCTAAACCAACCTTCGCTGGCCATACAACTGTCGCCTGACATATGCGACAATGCGCGCCAAATTCCAACACACATCCCAAATTTTCCGTTCAGCGACCGGGTTTCGCGCCTTGATGTCGCTGTTGACGCATGCCTGAAGGCACCTGCCGTCACGCTCGCAACCCATTGATAGGTAAAGTAATTGATCTCCACAGCTAACATCACCATGCAGTTCGGCGCCAAGCCGCTCTTCGAGAACGTCTCGGTCAAGTTCGGCGCCGGCAACCGCTATGGTTTGATCGGTGCCAACGGTTGCGGCAAGTCGACCTTCATGAAAATCCTCGGCGGCGACCTTGAGCCGTCCGGCGGCCAGGTCATGCTGGAGCCGAATGTGCGCCTGGGCAAGCTGCGCCAGGACCAGTTCGCCTATGAACAATTCACCGTACTCGACACCGTGATCATGGGCCACGAAGAGCTGTGGAGGGTCAAGGCCGAGCGTGACCGCATCTACTCGCTGCCGGAAATGAGCGAAGAAGACGGCATGGCCGTGGCCGAGCTGGAAACCGAGTTCGCCGAGATGGACGGTTACACCGCCGAATCCCGCGCCGGCGAGCTGCTGCTGGGCCTGGGTATTCCACTGGAACAGCATTTCGGCCCGATGAGCGAAGTGTCGCCCGGCTGGAAGCTGCGCGTATTGCTGGCACAGGCGCTGTTCTCCGATCCGGAAGTGCTGTTGCTCGACGAACCGACCAACCACCTGGACATCAACACCATTCGCTGGCTGGAAAACATCCTCACCCAGCGCTCCAGCCTGATGATCATCATCTCTCACGACCGTCACTTCCTGAACAGCGTGTGCACCCACATGGCTGACCTGGACTACGGCGAGCTGCGCCTGTTCCCGGGCAACTACGACGAATACATGACCGTGGCGACCCAGTCCCGCGAGCAACTGCTGTCGGACAACGCCAAGAAGAAGGCGCAGATCTCCGAGCTGCAATCCTTCGTCAGCCGCTTCTCGGCCAACGCCTCGAAAGCCAAGCAGGCCACTTCCCGTGCCAAGGCGATCGACAAGATCCAGCTGGCCGAGGTCAAGCCGTCAAGCCGCGTGAGCCCGTTCATCCGTTTCGAACAGAACAAAAAGCTGCACCGTCAGGCGGTCATGGTCGAGAAGATGGCCAAGGGTTTTGACGGCAAGCCGTTGTTCAAGGACTTCAGCTTCCAGGTTGAAGCCGGCGAGCGCGTGGCGATCATCGGCCCGAACGGTATCGGCAAGACCACCCTGCTGCGCACCCTGGTCAACGAACTGACGCCGGACGCCGGCAGCATCAAGTGGACCGACGCCGCGGAACTGGGTTACTACGCCCAGGACCACGCCCATGACTTCGAAGACGACGTCACCCTGTTCGACTGGATGGGCCAGTGGACCCAGGGCGAGCAGATGATTCGCGGCACATTGGGCCGCATGCTGTTCTCCAACGACGAAATCCAGAAGTCGGTAAAAGTGATCTCCGGTGGTGAACAAGGCCGCATGCTGTTCGGCAAGCTGATCCTGCAAAAGCCGAACGTGCTGATCATGGACGAACCGACCAACCACTTGGACATGGAATCCATCGAAGCGCTGAACCTGGCGCTGGAGAACTATCCGGGTACGCTGATCTTCGTCAGCCATGACCGTGAGTTCGTATCGTCCCTGGCCACCCGCATCATCGAGTTGAGCGCCAGCGGCGTGATCGACTTCAGCGGCACCTATGACGACTACCTGCGCAGCCAGGGTGTGGTGTTCTAAGAGCAGCACTCAGCTGCAAGCTGCAAGAAAAAGCCCTGTCCCTGTGACAGGGCTTTTTTGCATGCACACGCCTGTAGGAGCGAGCTTGCTCGCGAAAAACCTCAGAGCACCGCGCAGAATCAGGCAACCCGCGTTATCGTTGACGTTCTTCGCGAGCAAGCTCGCTCCTACAGTCGTGCAGGATATGCCATGATGCTTCTACCGCCCCCCAGCGATTGACTATTCATGCCCGCCGCCCCCTCCTCCCTGTCGATCACCCTGCAGATCGTCTCCATCGTCTTCTATACCTTTATCGCGTTTATCTGCATCGGCCTGCCGATTGCGGTGATTCCAGGCTATGTGCACGAGCATCTGGGCTACAGCGCAGTCGTTGCCGGTGTGACCATCGGATCGCAGTACCTGGCCACCCTGCTCAGTCGGCCAATGGCCGGGCGCATGTCGGACAATGTCGGCACCAAGCGTGCGATTGTGCTGGGCCTGGCCGGTATCCTGATCAGTGGCGTGCTGACGTTCATCGCCGTCCTGCTTGAGCACTTGCCGGCGCTGAGCCTGGGTATCCTGATCGCCGGTCGGCTGCTGCTGGGTGTGGCCCAGGGTTTGATTGGCGTCGGCACCATCAGTTGGTGCATGGGCGCGGTCGGTTCCGAGCATACGGCCCGCTCGATCTCCTGGAACGGCATCGCCTCCTACGGCGCAATTGCCATTGGCGCGCCGCTGGGGGTGGTAATGGTGGCGAATTACGGCTTCGCCAGCCTGGGCCTGGCGCTGGCGGGGTTGGCAGCGCTGGGCCTGGTGCTGATCCGCAATAAACCTTCGGTACCGGTGGTGCGCGGCAAGCGCCTGCCGTTCTGGGCGGTGTTCGGCCATATCGCACCGTATGGCGCCAGCCTGTGCCTGGCCTCGATTGGCTACGGCACGCTGACCACGTTTATCACCCTGTATTACCTGAATCGCGGCTGGACCGGCGCGGCGTACTGCCTGACGGTGTTCGGCGCGTGTTTCATTCTGTCGCGCCTGGTGTTTATTTCCGCCATCAGCCGCGTCGGTGGTTTTACCGCCGCCATCGCCTGCATGGTCATCGAAACCCTGGGCCTCGCGCTGCTGTGGTTGGCGCCGTCGACCGGCGTGGCGTTGATTGGCGCAGGGTTGGCCGGCGTTGGTTTGTCACTGGTCTACCCGGCGCTTGGCGTGGAAGCCATCAAGCGCGTGCCGGACAGCAGCCGGGGCGCCGGGCTGAGTGCGTTTGCGGTGTTTTTCGACCTGTCCCTGGCGATTGCCGGGCCGTTGATGGGCGCCGTGGCACTGAACCTCGGCTACGACTGGATCTTCTTCTGCGCGGCGCTGCTGTCAGTGACCGCGCTGGTACTGACCGTGCAGCTCAAGCGTCGCGCTTACTGATCAGCGGTCTGCAGTCCGGCGCGGGTCGCCTCGCCGAGGGTGTGACTGAAAAAGCGCCCGGCCTCGGAGACCAGGTCGCGGTGGATGCCCTCACGGTCGACGCCATCGGCATCGGTACAGATGGCCGGCATCGTCGCCAATTGATCGCTGTCACACGGCGCCATGAACACGAAGTGCCCTGCCCCGGCCAGCAGTTTGAAGTCCGGCGGCTGCGGCAGTTTGCGCGCCAGGGCGGCCGCGTTCTTGTCCACGGCCACCAACTGGTCGCCATCGCCGCTGTAGAGCAGCACCGGTACGTGCACGTCGGCCAGGGTATGGCGACCGAACATCAGGCTCAGCGGCGCCATCAGCATCAGCGCATGGATACGTGGATCGGCCTGGGGCTGCAAATCCTCACGGTCGACCACCAGCTCGCCTTTGGTGGTGCAGGCGTCACGGTCCTCCGGGCGCTGCTGGCAATAGCGGCGCAGGCGCTCGAAATCCGGTTTGGCACCCGCCAGGATCAACGCGGTTTCGCCACCGGCCGAATAGCCGATCACACCCACCTGGTCGATGTCGACGAAGGGCGACAGCATCGGGTCGTTCAACGCCGCAGTGATGGCCTGTGAAATCTGGATCGGGCGACCATACAAATTGCTCACGGTGCCCAGGCGGCTGTGGTCCTGGTAGTTGTCGCCGGGGTGCAGCACTGCCACCACCACAAAGCCCTTGCGCGCCAGCGAGGTGGCCAGGTCATGCAGGGCCAGCGGTGTGCCGGTATTGCCGTGAGACAACATCAGCATCGGGAAACGGCCGATGGCAACCTTCGCGTCTTCGCCAGCCGCCACGTGGTAGGGGCCCAGCGCCGTGGTGTGTTCGGCATCGGTGGAAGGGTAAAACGCAATGGCCTTCATCGGCTGCGAATCCAGCGGGTCGAGAATGCTCATACGATGAAAGCCCACACTCCAATGCGGGTGCGGCGCAGGCGCGGCGTGCACTGAAAGCAGGCCGCCGCACAGGGAAAGAACCAAAACAGCACAGAGACGCATCATGGGATGTCCACCTTTGCTGCATGAGAACCGGCAGGCCGTCTAAAAATTCCCGGGTAGTGAAGCCACGTTTGCATAACCTGGGCCATAACGGCGAAAAACTCCATACTCCGCTCGCGCTCAGGCGATCAGAATACAGAGTTTAGGCGCCCGGCTTCAGATTGACACCGGGCGAGGCGAACATTTACACAAGTCTTACGCGGCGGCGAACAATTGCTCGCTGATCTGCACGTTGGCGTCGCTCATCGCTTTGCTGCGCACGTCGTCGCCGTAGGCCAGGCCTTCGGCGCGTACGATTTCGATATCGGTGATGCCGAGGAAGCCAAACAGCAGCTTCAGATAGCCTTCATGGGCGGCACCGGATGCCTGGCCGGCATGCAGGCCGCCGGCGGTGGAGACGATGATGACTTTCTTGTTGCCGCACAGGCCTTCAGGACCGGCTTCGGTGTAGTGGAAGGTCTGGCCGGCGACGGCGATACGGTCGATCCAGGCTTTGAGTTGGGTCGGGATGGTGAAGTTGTACATCGGCGCACCCACCACCACGGCATCGGCGGCGAGGAACTCAGCCAGCGACGATGCACTCAGTTCGGCTTCATGCTTTTGCGCGGCATCGCGCAGTTCGGCGGCGGTGCCCAAGGCGCCCAGGGTCGCACCGGAAAAATGATTGATGCCTTCGCTGGCGAGGTCACGGTAGGTCACTTCCACGCCCGGCTCGGCGGCTTGCCATGCCTTGACCACGCCAGCGCTGAGCTGACGGGAAGCCGAGTTGTCGCCGAGGATGCTGGAATCGATATGCAACAGTTTCATGATGGATCTCCGAGGTGGGATCGACAGGGGCGATCAGATGGTGGTGATGCTACGCACCTAACCAATGTTCGATAAGCCACCTGGAATGCGATAGATTGTCCCACTGACAGGACAATAGGCCCAGCATGCAAGACCTTAACGACCTCTATTACTTTGCCAAAGTCGTCGAAGCCGGTGGTTTCGCCGCCGCCGGGCGGCTACTGGGGATTCCCAAGTCGCGGCTGTCGCGGCGCATTGCCGAGCTGGAGGAGCGCCTGGGCGCACGCCTGCTGCAACGCACCACGCGGCAACTGACCCTGACCGCCGTCGGCGAACGCTACCTGCGCCACTGCCAGGCGATGCTGCTGGAGGCGGAGATGGCCGATGAGGCCGTGGCCAGCATGTCCACCGAGCCCCGGGGGCGCCTGCGGGTCACGTGCCCGGTCGGGCTGGCCCAGCAGATCCTGCCGGAACTGGTGGCCGGGTTTCTCGCCGCGCACCCGCTGGTGCAGTTGGACATGACCCTGGTCAACCGTCGCGTCGACCTGGTGGCCGAAGGTATCGACGTGGCGTTGCGGGTACGCGAGTTGGGCGACGAAGACCCGCTGTTGGTCACCAAACGCCTGCGCCAGGCGCAAACGGTGCTGGTGGCCAGCCCGGTACTCCTGCGTGACCGCCGGGTAGAGACCCTGGAAGACCTCAAGCAATTGCCGATCATGGGCGCACTGGAGGCGGACCGCATGGTGCACCAGCGCATCATCGACCCTCAGGGCAACGCCCATGAGCTGGTCATGGAGGCTCGCCTGGGCATCGAAGACTTTATCGTACGCAAAACCAGCGCACTCATGGGCGTGGGCTTCACGGTGCTGCCGATGATGGATTGCGAAGAAGAACTGGCCAACGGCCGGCTGGTGCAGCTGTTGCCGCAATGGTCGTTACCCGGTGGCTGGCTGCAGGCCGTGTACCCGCACCGGCGCGGCGTGCTGCCGGCAATTCGCGCCTGGATCGACTATATGGAAGAAGGCTTCAAAGGCTGCGGAGACCGTCTGTTATGAGCATGAGCGAAGCACAAGTCGCGGCGTTCTGCCTGAGCCTGCCGGGGGCGCGCGAGGACTACAAATGGGGCGGCGTGCGGGTGTTCTCGATTGCCGGCAACAAGATGTTCGCGTTGCAGAACCTGCGCGGCGACTCCCTGGCGTTCAAGGTCGACAAGGCGCTGTTCCTCGGCCACGTTGATCGCCCGGGCATCCACCCGGCGCCGTACCTGGCACGTGCGCAGTGGATCATCATGAACACGCCCTACCCGCTCGGTTCCGAGGAACTGCGTGGCTTGTTGCAGCGCTCGCACCAGTTGGTGGTGAGCAAGTTGCCCAAGCGCACACAGGTCGGGTTGGTGCTAGAGGATCGACAGTAGCGTGCCGCCGAGAAACAGCTGGTCCAGCCAGAACACCTGGTGCAGCAGCACGATCATCCAGAACAGCACCTGGTAGGACACCTTGCGCGTCTTGTGCCGGAATACCTGCTGCGCGATCAATGCTCCCGGCCAGCCGCCCGCCAGCTCGACGGCGTGCAGGATGTTTTCCGGGATGCGCCGGCCCTCGGTCTGCGCCTTGCGCTTGTCGCTCCAGTACAGGAAAAACGCCATCACGCTGACCACGCCGTAGGCTACCAGCGGGGTCACGGTCTCGCCGCGCTGCCACAGCAGCGCCGAGCCCAGCAGCGGCGCGGCGCACAGCAGCACCAGGAGCAACGCTTTCAGGCGTGGGTGCTGGATGTTCATGGCTTGACGGCGGTCCAGTCGATCCAGCCGAATTGCCAGGTCGCCAGGATCACCAGGCCGAACGCGATGCGGTACCAGGCAAAGGCCGCATAGCTGTGGTTGGCGATAAATTTGAGCAGTCCCTTGACCGCAATCATCGCGAAGATGAACGAGGTGACAAAGCCAATGGCGAAGACCGGCAGGTCCGCCGGCTGGAACAGGTCACGGTATTTGTAGCCCGAGTACAGCGCAGCACCGACCATGGTCGGCATGGCCAGGAAGAACGAAAACTCGGTAGCGGTCTTGCGTGACAGGCCGAACAACAGGCCGCCGATGATCGTCGCGCCGGAGCGTGAAGTGCCCGGGATCATCGCCAGGCACTGCGCCACGCCGACCTTGAGCGCGTCCTTCCAGGTGATCTCGTCGACAGTTTGCGCATGCACCGCATGTTGGCGACGTTCAGCCCACAACATGATCACACCACCCACCACCAGGGCCGTGGCCACGGTGATCGGGTTGAACAGGTAATGCTTGATCAGGTCAGCGAAAATCACCCCCAGCACCACCGCCGGCAACACCGCGATGATCAGGTTCACGGTGAAACGCTGGGCGTTGCGCTGGGTGGGCAAGCCGATGACCACGTCGAGGATCTTGCGCCGGAATTCCCAGACCACGGCGAGGATCGCGCCCAGCTGGATAATGATATTGAATGCCTCGAAACGCTCGCCGCCGAAGTTGATCAGGTCGGCGACGATGATCTGGTGGCCGGTGCTGGAGATCGGCAGAAACTCCGTCAGCCCCTCGACCACGCCAAGAATCAGTGCCTGTATGGCGGTCCAAAAATCCATGCTTTCTCCAAAGGTCACGCGCCTGGCGTGCCTCCTAGTGTTTTTTAAAGTTCACTGACAACGAGCGCACTGCAGCGCCCGGCGTTGATTCTCAATGCCGGAATGCAAAAATTCCGTGAAAAATCAGGCAGTACTCAGGTTTTTCGATTACGGGCCGAAAGCCTATCAGACAAGCCGCAAAAGTCGATGCAGCACCCACAATTATAAAAGGCTCGGAGTGACAGGACGATGAACAGTTTGCGCAATATGTCGATCAGCCGGCGCCTCTGGCTGATCCTGATAGTCGCCGTGCTGATGCTGCTGACTTTGGGCGCCTTGATGCTCAAACAGATCCATGATGACCTCTACCAGGCCAAGCGCCAACAGACCCAGCACGTGGTGCAAACCGCGAGCGGCGTGCTCGGCTACTACCAGAACCTGGAAAAGACCGGCGCACTCACCCGTCAAGCGGCGCAGCAACAAGCTCTTAGCACAGTGCGCAGCCTGCGGTACGACCACGATGACTACTTCTGGATCAACGACCTCACCCCCGTGATGATCATGCACGCGGCCAACCCCAAGCTGGACGGCCAGAACCTCTCGGCGATCCGCGATCCGGACGGGTTTGCCGTGTTCAATGAATTCGTGAGCCTGGCCAAGGCCAAGGGCGCCGGCATCGTCAATTACCGCTGGCCCAAGCCTGGGGCCGATGCGCCGGTGCAGAAAACCTCATACATCCAACTGTTCGAGCCCTGGGGCTGGATCATCGGCTCGGGCGTCTACGTGGACGACGTGCAGGCCGAGTTCAGCGTCCAGGTGTGGAAAGCCTCTGCTATCGGCCTGGCCATTGCGCTGGTCATAGCCCTGCTGGTGCTGTTGATCGCGCGCAGTATCGTGCAGCCGTTGCAGGCGGCGGTGACTGCGATGGCCAACATCGCCAGCGGCGAAAGCGACCTGACCCGCAGCCTCGACACTCACGGGCGTGACGAGGTCACCCAGCTGTCCCGGCACTTCAATACCTTCACCGCCAAGTTGCGCCAGGTGGTCGGCCAATTGCAGGTGTGCGCCAACGCCTTGGGCGAGTCGTCCACCGAGTTGGGCCACAACGCCAGCCAGGCCCACGACCGCAGCCAGCAGCAGTCGCAACAGATGGAACTGGTGGCCACCGCCATCAATGAAGTCACCTACGGCGTGCAGGACGTGGCCAAGAATGCCGAGCACGCCGCCAGCGAAATGCGCGATGCCCAGGCCCAGGCGCAACAGGGCCAGGTCAACATCGACGGCAGTCTGCAGCAGATCGACCAGCTCTCGAGCACCATCAGCCAGGCCGTGGAGGTGATCCGTACCCTGTCCAGCGAAAGCACCCAGATCGGCGGCGTGCTGGAAGTGATTCGTTCGATTGCCGACCAGACCAACCTGCTCGCCCTCAACGCCGCCATCGAAGCCGCACGCGCCGGCGAACAGGGCCGTGGATTTGCCGTGGTAGCCGATGAGGTACGCCTGCTCGCCCAGCGCACGCAAAAATCCACGGCTGAAATCCAGGCGATGATCGAGCGCCTGCAAGGGCATTCGGAAGCGGCGGTCAAGGTGATCAGCGACAGCCACAGCGCCTCGCAACTGACCATCGAGCAAGCCGGCCTGGCCGGGGCGAGCCTCAATGCGATCGGCCAGGCGCTGCATAATCTCAACGGTCTGAATGCCTCGATTGCCAGTGCCACCCTGCAACAGGCGCATGTGGTGGAGGACATCAATCAGAACGTCACCCAGGCGGCCGGGCTGTCCCACAGCACTGCGCTGGCGGCTGAGCAGTCGAGCGTGGCCAGTGCGCAGTTGCGTGGCTTGAGCGAGCAGCTTGACGGGTTGTTGCGCCAGTTCCGAATCTAGCCCTGGGTTAAATTGTGGGAGGGGGCAAGCCCTAACCTGTAGGAGCGAGCTTGCTCGCGAAAAACGTCAACGATAACGCGTGCTTCCTGAATGAACGCGGTGCCTGTGAGTTTTTCGCGAGCAAGCTCGCTCCTACAAAAAGCCAAGGCTTGCCCCCTCGCACATTTACCTGCTGTGTTTTGAGGATCGTCCACCTCTGGGTACAATCACCGCCCTCTCCCACTCCCCAAGGAACCGCCATGTCCGGGCTTGAACTGTTCGCCGCCGCACTGGGGGTGATCGCCGTCTGGCTGACGGTCAAGCAGAACCCCTGGTGCTGGCCCATCGGCCTGGTGATGGTGCTGCTCTATACCTGGGTGTTCTACGACGTAAAACTCTACTCCGACATGTTGCTGCAAGTGGTATATGCCGTCCTGCAACTCTATGGCTGGTGGCAATGGACTCGCGCCGGCGCGGTCAGGCAGGGACGCCAGGTCACTCGCCTGGGCATGCCGGCGGTCATGACCGGCCTGTTGGTGGGCGCCGTCGGCAGCGTGTTGCTTGGCGCCGCCATGGCTCACTGGACCGACGCCGCCCAGCCCTGGCTCGACGCGGCGCTGACCGGCTTCAGCCTGGTGGCGCAGTTGTGGATGGCGCAAAAACGCGTGCAGTGCTGGCCGTTGTGGATCGTGCTGGATGTGATTTTCGTCGGGTTGTTCCTCTACAAAGGCCTCTACCTCACCGCCGCGCTGTATGCGCTGTTTACCGTGATTGCCGTGCAGGGCTGGCGTGAATGGCGCGCCGACCCGGCGTTGCACGTATGAAAGTGGTGGTGCTGGCAGGCCCGGAATCGAGCGGCAAGAGCTGGCTGGCCGCAGAGCTGCATGCGCACTTCGGCGGGCTGATGGTGGGTGAATACGTGCGCCATTTCATCGACGAACATCAACGCGATACCTGCCTGGCGGATATCCCGGCAATCGCCCGGGGCCAGTTGGCCTGGGAGGATGCGGCGCGCGTCCGGCGCCCGGCGCTGCTGATCCTCGACACCCACCTGCTGACCAACCGGCTCTGGAGCCAGACGCTGTTTGGCGATTACCCAGGCTGGCTCGACAGCGAACTGCTGGCCCGTCATTACGATCTGCATCTGCTGCTGTCGCCCGAAGACGTGGAATGGAGCGCCGACGGCCAGCGCTGCCAGCCGCAACTGGCGGACCGCCGGGCGTTCTTCCAGGCCAGCCTGGACTGGATGCACGCGCACCATCAGCCGGTGACGGTGATCAGGGGAGACTGGCAAGCGCGCCGGGCGGCGGCGTTTGCTGCCGTGGAGCGCTTGCTCGCGTCTGCAACGAGCGATTAACGCTTCTTGCGTGTGCCGAGTTCAATCCAGGTCGGCGCATGGTCGCTGGCATGCGCCTCGTTGCGCACCCAGGCATCGACGCCGGCATTCTTGAGATAGGGCTTGAGCGCGGGGTTGAGCAACAGATGGTCGATGCGCAGGCCTGAATTCTTCTGCCAGTGCTGGCGAAAATAGTCCCAGAACGTATACACCCGCTCTTCGGGGTACAAATGCCGCAGTGAATCCGTCCAGCCCTGTTCCAGCAGGCGTTGATAGCAGGCCCGACTCTCGGGTTGCAACAATGCATCCTTGAGCCAGGAGCGCGGGTTGTAGATGTCCAGGTCAGTGGGCACCACATTGAAATCCCCGGCCAGCAGCACCGGATGCTCACTGGCCTGCAACGCCCGGGCGTAGTCGATCAGGCGTTCGAACCAGGCCAGTTTGTAATCGAATTTCGGCCCCGGTTGCGGGTTGCCGTTAGGCAGGTACAGGCAGCCAACCAGCACCCCATGCACGGCCGCTTCGATATAGCGGCTTTGATCGTCGCCGTCGTCACCGGGCAGGCCACGCCGGCTTTCCAGCGGTTGCGCGTCCCTGGCCAGGATCGCCACCCCGTTCCACGAGGCCTGGCCCAGGCAAATCGCGCCGTAGCCGGCCGCCTCGAAATCGGCAAAGGGAAACAGGCTCTCCGGCGCCTTCAGCTCCTGCAGGCAAACGATGTCCGGCTGCTCGCGCGCCAGCCAGTGCAGCAGGTTAGGCAGGCGGGCACGAATACCGTTGATGTTGAAGGTGGCGATTTTCAGCGCTTTCATGGCTGGGGTCCTTTCGGGGCTCCTGGGGTAGAGCCCGGAAAGGCCGCAGATGTTCCATGCGCGAGCGAGTCGGGTGTCAGTACCCCAACGACAGCCCGGTATTGCGACGCGGGTCATTCGCGCCATAGAAGCGGTTGTTGCCCACCGGCTTGGCATCCAGGGCCGGAGCGCCCACCAAAATGGCGGCCACGTGATTGGCATCCTGCGGCCCGGCGAACGTATGGCCCCAGCTTTCGAGGAGCTTGCGGGTATCCGGGCTGACCGCAAAGGTTTCAAGGTTGGTGGCCTGCGGCATCCACTGCTGGTGGAAACGCGGCGCGTCCACGGCCTCCTGGAGGTTCATCTTGTAGTCGATGACATTCAGGATGGTCAGCAAGGTGGCGGTGATGATGCGGCTGCCGCCCGGCGTCCCCACCACCATGACCGCCTTGCCATCCTTGGTCACGATGGTCGGGCTCATTGACGACAATGGCGCCTTGCCTGGCGCAATGGCATTGGCTTCACCCTGGACCAGCCCGTACATGTTCGGCACGCCGACCTTGACGGTGAAGTCGTCCATTTCATCATTGAGGATCACCCCGGTCTTGCTTGCCATCACGCCCGCGCCGAACCAGTCGTTGAGGGTGTAGGTGACGGAAACCGCGTTGCCCCAGGTATCGACGATGGAGTAGTGGGTGGTGTTATTGCCTTCATGGGGCGATACCCCCGGCTTGATCGCCTGGGAATCCCCGGCCTTGTGCGGCTCGATCGCGTCGCGCAGTTTCGCCGCGTAGTTTTTATCCAGCAGATGCGCGATCGGGTTCTTCACGAAATCCGGGTCGCCGAGGTAGCTGTTGCGGTCCACATACGCGTGGCGCATCGCTTCGATCTGATAGTGCAGACCCTGGGCCGAGTGATAGCCCAGGTCCGCCATCGGGTAGCCTTCAAGGATATTCATGATCTGGCAGATCACCACGCCACCGGAGCTTGGCGGCGGCGCCGAGACCACATGGTAGCCACGGTAGTCGCACTCGATGGGCGCCAGTTCGCGGGTTTTGTACCGGTCCAGGTCAGCCTGGGTGATCAACCCCTTGCCTGCCTGGCTGGAGTCGACCAGGGCCTTGGCGACCCAACCTTTATAGAAGCCGTCGCTGCCCTTGGCGGACACTTCCTTGAGGGTCCTGGCCAGGTCCTTCTGCACCAGCGTCTGGCCGACCTGCAGCGGTTGCCCGTTGTGCAGGAAGATCGCGCGCAGGTCCTGATCTTTTTCAAACTCCGCGGTGGCGGTGTGCAGCAGGTCGATGTCGCCCTGCTCCAGGGCAAAACCGTTTTCTGCCAGCTTGATCGCCGGCGCAATCACCTGGGCGCGCTTCAACGTGCCGTATTTGTTCAGGGCCAGCTCCATGCCGGAAACAGTGCCAGGCACGCCGACGGCCAGGTGACCCTTGGCGCTCAGGCCCTCGATGACGTTGCCGTCTTTATCCAGGTACATATCGGCCGTCGCCGCCAGCGGGGCTTTTTCGCGGAAATCGAGGAACGTCTTGCGCCCGTCCGCCAGTTGCACGGTCATGAAACCGCCGCCGCCCAGGTTGCCCGCCGCCGGGTACACCACGGCCAGGGCGTAACCGACCGCAACGGCCGCATCCACCGCATTGCCACCGGCCTTGAGCACATCCACGCCCACCTGCGTTGCCAAATGCTGGGCGGTGACCACCATGCCATTTTCCCCGGCCACCGGAGCCTGGGAAGCGGCCTGCACACCACTGACCGTCAACACCAGGACAGTGGCAATCAAGGTGCGGTTGAAGGCTTGGTATTTCATCCGTGACTACTCGAGTGATTGAGATGCACCAAAATAGCCCTTCCCTGATTCGATCCCCAGCACCATGGCGTTTTTATGACAGAGCTTGTCGGTGATGGAACGGTGGCCCGACATATTCAGCGCTGGCCTATAAAACGAATGGCGCTAGAATCAGCGCCACTCTTTATCCCCCCCTGATACGAGCGCCCCATGAGCTTTGATTTCGACACGATCCACCCACGCCTCGGCACCGGCAGCACCAAGTGGAACCGCTACCCGCAAGACGTGTTGCCGATGTGGATCGCCGACATGGACATCGCCGCCCCGCCCGCCGTGCTCGAGGCCCTGCATGCGCGCCTCGACCAGCAGGTGCTCGGCTACAGTGTCGCCGGCCCGGATGTGCGCGAGGCGATCATCGCCGACCTGTGGGCCAAGTACGCCTGGCGTGTGGAACCGGATGAGCTGTTGTTCCTGCCCGGCGTCGAACCGGGTTTCAACATGGCGCTGCACGCGTTCGTCCAGCCGGGCCAGCCGGTGGTGCTGCAAACCCCCAACTATCGGCCGATTCGCCTGGCGCCCGGCCACTGGAACCTGCCGCGCATCGAAGTGCCGTTCGAGCTGATCGATGGCCAATACCGCACGCCACTGGCGGCCATGCGCGATGCCTTGAGCGGTGCCGGTGCGCTGCTGCTGAGCAACCCGCACAACCCGATCGGCAAGGTCTTCCCCCGCGAGGAGCTGCTGGCGATTGCACAGGCGTGCATGGAAAACGACGCGCTGATCATCTCCGATGAAATCCACGCCGAGCTGTGCTTTGACGGCCGTCGCCATATTCCCATCGCCAGCCTCAGCCCCGAGATCGCGCAACGCACCATCACACTGATGTCGGCCAGCAAGGCCTATAACGTCGCCGGCCTGAAGACCTGTTTTGCGGTGATCCAGAATGCCGCGATTCGCGAGCGTTTCAACCAGGCCCGCTGCGGCATGGTCGACAGCGTCAGCCCCCTCGGCCTGGAAGCCACCCGCGCCGCCTACAGCGCATGCGGCGACTGGCTAGAGGCACTGTTGCACTACCTGCAAGGCAACCGTGACTACCTGCTCGACGCCGTGCAAAACCGCCTGCCCGGCGTGGTCATGCACGCGCCGGAAGGTACATTCCTGGCCTGGCTCGATTGCAGCGCCCTGGGCCTGGAAGACCCGCAACGGTTTTTCCTTGAACAGGCCAAGGTTGGGTTGAGTGCCGGGATCGAGTTTGGCGATGACAGCCAACAGTTCGTGCGCCTGAACTTCGGCTGCCCACGGGCGATGCTGGAAGAAGGCGTGCAACGCATGGAGCGCGCCCTGCGCCAGCTGTAGGTGGCGAGGGACCGGGGCAGCGCGGCGGCCCCGTTCTCATGCGCTTCTCAGAGTTTGGCGATCGACACTTCGGTGGACTTCACGAAGGCAATCACTTCACTGCCCACTTTCAACTCCAGATCACGCACCGAACGGGTGGTGATGACCGAAGTGACGATGCCGGACGCAGTCTGCACGTCGATTTCCGACACCACTTCCCCGAGCAGGATTTCCTTGATGGTGCCCTTGAACTGGTTGCGCACGTTGATCGCTTTGATGGTCATGTCGGCTTTCCTTTTGGCTGTTGGGTCAATCCGCACGAATGCGCAGGCCCTCAAAATGCGCCATCGAGAAAAATAACAAAAGGAATATATAACTCTTTATTTATTCGATATGGATATATAAAGCGTTGCCCATCCCAGCGCTTCAGGACAGCGTGACCCAATACCGGGTCCGCGCCTGTACATGCAACCCCAGGCTGGACGCCAGCAGGTCGAGGATACGGTCGGTGTCGTCCAGACGAAAACTGCCGGTGACCCGCAACTGTTCCAGGCGCGGGTCCCAGCGCAGCACGCCTGGCCGATAACGCGCCAATTCCCGCAGGAAATCCCCCAGCGCCTGGTTCTGCGCGGTCAGTACACCGTCGCGCCAGCCCAGTTGCAACGCATCGAACGCGACCCAGGCGCCGAGCCCGGTGCTTTTCAACGGCGCTTGCTGCCCCCCTTGCAAGGTTGCCGTGCGCCCGTCCAGGTCGCGTACCCGCACGGAGCCCTTGAGCACGGACACCAGGCAAGCGGTGTCCAATTGCCGAACACACACTTCAGCCTGGCTGACCGTCAGCTCGCCGTAACGCGTCTGTACGCTCATCGCCGTCGCTGCGGGTACATTCAACGCCAGCTCACCCTCGACCAGGGTGATGCGTCGCTGCGCCAGGTCCACGTCCACCGCCGTCGCGGTATTGAGTTGCACGCTGGCGCCGTCAGCCAATGCCATGCGCGTGCGCTCCCCCGTGGCCGTGTGCAGGTCGGCGCGCCAGGTCTGGATGGGCAATTGCCGGCTGAGCAGCCAGGCCGTCGGCAGCAGTGCCGCTATGCCCAGCGCGCGCTTGAGCACAGCACGCCGTCCGGGTTGCGGGCGATCGAGGCTGGCCATCGCCAGGGCCTGGGGCAAGTCGCTGAAACGCTGGCGCAGGGCCTGCGCGCTTTGCCAGGTCTGTTCGTGCTGGGGATGGCTGTCACGCCAGCGCTGCAACGCGGCGTGGTCGCGCTCGGTGGCCGCGCCGGACTCCAACAGCGCCAGCCACTGGGCGGCGGCGCGGGCAACGGCGCGGTTCACAGGTTCACCAGCAGGCAGTGTTCATAGGCCTGGGCCATGTAGCGTTTTACCGTGCGTTCGCAGACGTTGAGGCGTGCGGCGATCTCCCGATAACCCAGGCCTTCCAGCTGGCTCCATAGAAAAGCGCGGCGCACCTGCACCGGTAAACCCTCAAGCAGGTCGTCCAGGGCGTGCAAGGTTTCCAGCAACAACCAGCGGTGTTCCGGCGAAGGCACGCAAGCCTGCGGCAGGCTGGCCAAGGCATTCAGGTAAGCCTGCTCGAGGCTGCGCCGCTGATGGAAATTCACCAGCAGGCGCTTGCCGACGGTCACCAGATAGGCGCGCGGCTCCTGCATCTGCTCGATCGGCTGCGCGCTGGCAAGCACGCGCAGGAAGGTATCCTGGCTCAGGTCAGCGGCGTCCCAGGCATTGCCCAAACGCCGGCGCAGCCAGCTTTCCAGCCAGCTGTGATGGTCGCGGTACAGGCTCGACACGGTCGGTTCGGGGGCATGGGTCGGTACAACAGCATCATTCATGGCAAGCGACCTGCGCGGCGCGACTGAGTCTCAAATGAGATTCATTCTATTTAATGTTGCGTCGCTATACCACGATCTTTTCAACGCGACGTTTGACGTACAGACGATCTTCTTGCGCGTTGACCTCCCCTGTTACACACCATATAGTGTGCCCACAAACAGAACAGACCACTACATAGTGTGCAGTATCGGTATTTTCCGACCACACTCTGCGCAGTATTTCAATGCCTGAAGCCTGCAAACCGCCTATTTTTTGGACGGGTCCACACACCGTCAGAACAGATCTGGAAGGAGTATTTCAATGCTGAGTTGGGATGAAGTCGACAACGAAGACAGCGTTGCAGCGGTAGTCAGAGGCGCCAACGCCGGCCACGCCACCGAAGCCAACATGGACCGCCTCGACGGTGCCGGCGCCGCCGCCGCCATCGAAGCCCGCGCCGTCACCGCCAGTGATTCGGCCGCCATCGCGCGCGCCAAGGCCGAACTGGACAAACTCGACGTCGCCGAAGGCCTCGCCGAACTCGAAGGCGCCTCCGCCCGCGTCGCCGTTGACGAAAAGCGCATGATCAACTGCCGCGCCGACCTCAACCAACTCGTGCCTTTCAAGTACGACTGGGCCTGGCAGAAATACCTCGACGGCTGCGCCAACCACTGGATGCCGCAAGAGGTCAACATGACCGCCGACATCGCCCTGTGGAAAAACCCCGAAGGCCTGACCGACGACGAACGCCGCATCGTCATGCGCAACCTCGGCTTCTTCTCCACCGCCGACTCCCTGGTTGCCAACAACCTGGTGCTGGCCGTGTACCGCCTGATCACCAACCCCGAATGCCGCCAGTACATCCTGCGCCAGGCCTTCGAAGAAGCGATCCACACCCACGCCTACCAGTACTGCATCGAATCGTTGGCCATGGATGAAGGCGAGATCTTCAACATGTACCACGAGATCCCATCGGTCGCTAAAAAAGCCGCCTGGGGTCTGAAGTACACCCGCTCGATCTCCGATCCGAAGTTCGAAACCGGCACCGTCGACACCGACAAAGAGCTGCTGCGCAACCTGGTCGCCTACTACTGCGTGCTGGAAGGCATCTTCTTCTA
>NZ_CVTK01000019.1:0-44762 GCF_900004785.1 Pseudomonas sp. 28 E 9
TCGCCACGGCTGCGCTTGTCGGCGCCGACCGCACTACCGCCTGCGCCACCCAGCGCAGCGCCAATAGCCGAACCGGTGTTGCCGCCCAACTGCTGGCCGACAACCGAGCCTAGAACCCCGCCCAATGCGCCGCCTACACCGGCTTCGGTGGTGCCGCCGGCCATGGCTGCGCCACTGACCAGGCCAAGGGACAACAAGAGAATCGAGGAGAACTTCATTCAGGGAAACCTCAAGGGGATGACGGCGCGATCCTGAGGTTGTATCAAGACGCTGACAATCGAAATCCGACCGGCGGCAGAAGTTGTATACAATGTGTTAAGTTACTGTTTTGTATGGGGAACTTAAATTGTTTTTACGGGTCTTTAGTTACTTCGGAACGGCCGCTTTTAGGTAAAAGCGGCCTTTTTTGTGCCTGTAAAATGTTGGCTGAAAGTGCTGGCCTCTTCGCAGGGCTAGCCCCAATGCCTGTCAGTTAAAGTTTTTTGTAGGAGCGAGGGGGGCGCCTAGCTCTTGCTCGCGAAAAACTCACAGGCACCGCGTTCATTCAGGAAGCACGCGTTATCGTCGACGTTTTTCGCGAGCAAGCTCGCTCCTACAGAGGGCGGTCTACGCTTAACTGACTGGCATTAGGGCAAGTCAGGCCGAGCGCGCCATGATCAGCCCACTGTCACTCGCCGCTTCCAAACGAATCGCGACGAACTTCGACGTTGGCGTATGGCTGCCCTCTCCCGTGCTTTCCAGCGGCACCAGAGGGTTCACTTCCGGATAGTAAGCCGCCGCCTGCCCGGCCGGAATATCGAACGCCAGCAGGGTAAAGCCTTTCACACGGCGTTCACGGCCGTCTTCCCACAACGAGATGATGTCTGCCTTCTGCCCTGGCTTGAAGCCCAGGCGGATGATGTCGGCTTCGTTGACGAACAGCACATCCCGCTGCCCTTTGACCCCGCGATAACGGTCGTCCAGGCCATAGATAGTGGTGTTGTACTGATCGTGGGAACGCATCGACTGCATGATCAGGTCCGGCACCCGCCCTGTGGCGTGGGTGCGCTCATGAATCAGGTCCTTGGGCAGGATGTTCGGCCGGAAGTTGGCGCGGCCCGATGGGGTGTTCCAGCGGCGTGCGCCGGCGGAATTGCCCAGATAGAAGCCGCCGGGATGTTTGATCTTCTCGTTGAAGTCCTTGAAGCCTGGAATGGTATCGGCGATCAGGTCGCGGATGCGGCCGTAGTCGGCGACCAGCCAGTTCCAGTCCACCGGTTTGCTGCCCAGGGTCGCGGCGGCGATGCCGGCCAGGATCGCAGGTTCCGATTTCATCAGTTTTGACAGCGGCTGCAACTGGCCATTGGAGCCGTGGACCATGCTGAACGAGTCTTCCACCGTCACCGCTTGCGGGCCGTCGGCCTGAATGTCAATGTCGGTACGGCCCAGGCACGGCAGGATCAGGGCGTCTTTACCGTGCATCAGGTGGCTGCGGTTGAGCTTGGTGCTGATCTGCACGGTCAGGTCGCAGTTGCGCAATGCCTCGAAGGTACGGGTACTGTCGGGCGTCGCCTGGGCGAAGTTGCCGCCCAGCCCGATAAACACCTTGGCGCGGCCTTCGAGCATCGCGTGGATGGCTTCGACCACGTTGTGCCCATTGGTACGCGGCACCTGGAACTGGAAGCGGCGCTCCAGTGAGTCGAGGAACGCCGCCGGTGGGCGCTCGTTGATGCCCATGGTGCGGTCGCCCTGCACGTTGCTGTGGCCACGCACCGGGCACAGGCCAGCGCCTGGACGGCCAATGTTGCCGCGCAGCAGCATCAGGTTGGCGATTTCCTGGATGGTCGGCACCGAGTGACGGTGCTGGGTAATGCCCATCGCCCAGCACATGATCACGTTCTTGCCTTTGGCATACATGCGCGCGGCTTGCTCGATCTCCACCAGTGTCAGGCCGGACTGCTCGACGATTTCCTCCCATGAGGTGTCATCGATCTGGCCCAGGTAGTCCAGGACGTTAACGGTGTGTTCGTTGAGGAAGTCATGATCGAACACGGCTTCCTTGCCTTCGGCCAGGGCCTGGCGCTCCCACAGCAGCAGGAACTTGGCCATGCCGCGCAGGATGGCCATGTCGCCGCCCAGGGCCGGGCGGAAATAGGCTGTGTTGGTCGGCTTGTCGCCGTTGGTAAGCATTTCCAGCGGATGTTGCGGGTGCTGGAAGCGTTCCAGGCCCCGTTCTTTCAGGGGGTTGATACACACCACCTGGGCGCCGCGTTTCACCGCTTCGCGCAGTGGCTCGAGCATGCGCGGGTGATTGGTGCCGGGGTTCTGGCCCCAGACGAAAATAGCGTCGGCGTGTTCGAAGTCATCAAAGGTCACGGTGCCTTTGCCCACGCCCACACTCTGTGCCAGGGCGACGCCGCTGGCTTCGTGGCACATGTTCGAGCAGTCCGGGAAGTTGTTGGTGCCGTAGGCGCGCACGAACAGCTGATACAGGTAGGCGGCTTCATTGCTGGCGCGGCCCGAGGTGTAGAACTCGGCCATGTCCGGGCTGGGCAGGGCATTGAGGTGCTTGCCGACCAGGTCGAACGCGGCTTCCCAACTGATGGGTTGGTAGCGGTCGGTCTCGGCGTTGTAGCGCAGGGGCTCGGTGAGACGGCCCTGGTATTCCAGCCAGTAATCGCTTTGTTCCAGCAGCGCGGTCACGCTGTGCTTGGCGAAGAACGCCGCGTCCACGCGGCGCTTGGTGGCTTCCCAGTTGACGGCCTTGGCGCCGTTCTCGCAGAACTTGACCATGCCGCTTTCCGGCGAGTCGCCCCAGGCACAGCCCGGGCAGTCGAAGCCGCCGTTCTGGTTAGTCTTGAGCATCATGCGCAGGTTTTTCAGCGCGTTATCGCTGGTCAGCCAGGCTTGCGCCACGCTGATCAACGCACCCCAGCCGCCGGCCGGGCCTTTATAGGGCTTATAGCGTGGGGTTGGGGTCTGGTCGGCTTGGTGGTGAAGGCTCATGGCTGGTACTCCATCGCAGGGCTGTAGACCCGCGGCGCGCTTTTCTGCGGCAGGTGGATGAGATTGAGGTTATGTCGGCGCGCCCATTGCAGGGCCAGGCCGGTGGGCGACGACAGGCTGACCAGGGTCTGGATGCCCGCGCGCAGGACTTTCTGGATCAATTCGAGGCTGCAGCGGCTGGTGACAATCGCCAGCCCGCCGTCGGTCGGAATCTTTTGGCGAATCAAGGCGCCAATCAGTTTGTCCAGGGCGTTATGCCGGCCGATGTCTTCGCGGCCGATCAACAATTCGCCCTGGTCGTTCATGAACACCGCCGCATGCACCGCGCCGCTGTGTTGGCCCAGCGGCTGGAATGCACTGATGCGCTGGCGCAGGCCATCGAGCCATTCGGCCGGTGGCAAAGGGGCGCCGGGCAGCACCTGAAGGTCGGGCAAGGCCTGCTCCACCGCTTCGACACCGCACAGGCCGCAGCCGCTGGTACCGGCCAATTGGCGGCGCTGCTGCTTGAGGTTCCAGAATGCACGGCTGGAAATCTGTACCTGAGCATACTGGGCGGAACCCGAGCCACTGAGCTTCAGATCGTATATGTCGCTAACATCGCGGATGATGCCGCTGCCAAGGCTGAAACCGACGATAAAATCTTCAAGGTCGGTCGGCGTCACCAGCATGACGGCCTGGCTGATATCGTTGTAGGAAATCGCCAACGCCACCTCTTCGGCCAGCGCAGTGCTGCCGACGTCGGTGTGTTCCAGATTGCTGTACTGATAGCTCTGGCTGGCGGCGGGCGCTGGCGTTTCGAGGGCGGGCGCCGCGCAGGTGGGGCGCTTGGCGTTCATGGGGCAATACCACCGGCGGATTGATCAGTGTTCAGACTAGGCGCGACAAAGGGTCGCGTCTAATCGCCAGTATTGATGTATTGATAGATAGCGTCGATCAAGGTTCGTTTTTTAGTCAAGGAGTGACCCGGAACCCAGATCTTTGGGACTGGTCTAGTCTTGGGCATCAGGTACTTAAACCCAAGGAGAGCGCACCATGAGTATTTTCAGTTTTGTTAAGGAAGCAGGCGAGAAATTGATTGATCTGCTGACGCCGGGTAATGCCAACGCCAGTGAGCAGTTGAAGGACCACATCTCCAAGGTTGGCCTTGGAAATCCGAATGTGCAGGCCACCGTTGAGGGTGACAAAGTCACGGTAACGGGCGAAGTCGCAACTCAGGAAGAGAAAGAAAAAATCATCCTGGCGGCCGGTAATATCGCAGGTGTCGGCAGTGTCGAAGACAAGATCACCGTCTCCGGCCCGGCGGTTACCGCTGCGCGTTTCGTGGTTGTGAAAAAAGGCGACACCCTCAGCGCGATTTCCCTGACGGTGTACGGCAACGCCAATCAGTACAACAAGATTTTCGAGGCTAACAAGCCGATGTTGTCGCACCCGGACAAGATCTACCCAGGCCAGACCCTGCGTATCCCTGAGTAATACGCAGGATAAAATGAGGAAGCTCGCCCTTTTTGCAGGAGCGAGCTTGCTCGCGAAGAACTCACAGGCACCGCGTTTATGCAGGAAATACGCGTTATCGTTGACGTTTTTCGCGAGCGAGCTCGCTCCTACAGATTGGTATGAGGGCGTGTCCCCCCTCCCATACTCGCTCAAAGCCCGGTAATAAGTTCTCGATAATTCCCGACGGCTGCGAACTCTGCAGTGTCCTTTGGCCCCTTTTTGCTGTCGGGCTCTTTGACTGCCAGCAAATGGGCCACCCCGAAATCCCTGGCACTGCGCAGAATCGGCAAGGTGTCGTCGATAAACAGGCTCCGGGCCGGGTCGAAGTCGATGTCTGCTTGCAGCGCTTCCCAGAACTGCGGGTTCTCCTTGGGAAAACCGTAATCGTGGGAGCTGATCAGTTGTTCGAAGTACGGCGCCAACTCGATGCGCTCCAACTTCAAAGACAACGAATCGCGATGGGCGTTGGTGATCATGATCACGCGCTTGCCGGCCTGTTTGATCGCTGCCAGAAAAGTATCGGCGTCCGGGCGCAGGGCAATCAGGTGGGCGGTTTCCAGCTTGAGTTCGCGCACGGGGATTGCAAGCTCCGCGCTCCAGAAATCCAGGCAATACCATTGCAACTGTCCGGCGTTACGCTCGAACAGCGGCTGCAATTCCATTTGCGCCATGGCCAGGCTCACGCCGTGCAGCTCGGCGTAGCGTTGCGGCAGGTGCTCCATCCAGAAGTGGTTGTCGTAATGCAGGTCGAGCAGGGTGCCGTCCATGTCCAGCAGGACGGTGTCGATGGCGTGCCAGGGCAAAGAGGGCATGGGGCGTTCTCATGTAAGTAAAGATATCCGACACAGACAATCGGAAAAGCCACGGTATAGTAACCCGATCACGCCAAGGAGCCGTTTATGCGCCAGAAACCCACCGTCCTCGCCCGCGAAATAGTCGCCAGTAGCCGTTTGTTCCGCGTGGAGGAAGTGCAATTGCGCTTTTCCAATGGCGTTGAGCGCACCTACGAACGTCTGGTGGGCCGTGGTGCGGGTTATGGCGCGGTGATGATCGTGGCGATGATCGACGAAGACCATGCATTGCTGGTGGAAGAGTATTGCGGTGGCACCGATGAATATGAGCTGTCCTTGCCCAAGGGCTTGATCGAGCCCGGCGAGGATGTGCTGGCGGCGGCGGACCGCGAACTCAAGGAAGAGGCCGGCTATGGCGCACGCCAGTTGGAACATATCACCGAGCTGTCGCTGTCGCCCGGCTATATGAGCCAGAAAATCCAGGTGGTGCTCGCCACTGATCTGTACGAAGAGCGCCTGGAAGGCGATGAACCTGAGCCTATGCGCGTGGAGCGGGTCAACCTGCGTGAGCTGTCGGCACTGGCGCAGAACGAGCAGTTCAGCGAGGGCCGGGCGCTGGCCGCGTTGTACCTGGTACGGGACCTGCTGATCCAGCGTGGGGTGTTCACCTTATGAGCGAGTTGTTTCTGGGCCATCCGTTTATCGCGCCGGTCATTGAACTGGCGCGCCAGGCCGGTGAAGCTATCCTGCCGTACTGGCGTGCCGATGTGGCGGTGACCTCCAAGGCGGATGATTCGCCGGTGACGGCCGCCGACCTGGCCGCGCATCATCTGATTCTCGCGGGTCTCACGGCGCTGGACCCGAGCATTCCGGTGCTGTCCGAAGAAGACGCCGATATCGACCAGAGCGTGCGCGCCGGTTGGCAGCGCTGGTGGCTGGTGGACCCGCTGGACGGCACCAAGGAATTCATCAGCGGCAGTGAAGAGTTCACGGTCAATATTGCCTTGATCGAGCAGGGCCGTGTGGTGTTCGGCGTGGTCTCGATGCCCACCAGCGGTCGTTGCTACTTCGGCGGTGCGGGCCTGGGAGCCTGGCGCTCGGATGTGAATGCCGCGCCCAGGCAGATCCAGGTGCGCCAGACGCCGGCGGCGGGTGAAGCCTTTACCGTGGTTGCCAGCCGCCGGCATACCAGCCCGGAGCAGGAGCGTTTGCTGGAGGGGTTGAGCCAGGGTTTGGGCGAGCTGAAACTGGCGAATATCGGCAGCTCGTTGAAGTTCTGCCTGTTGGCCGAGGGCAGTGCCGACTGCTATCCGCGCCTGGCGCCGACGTCGCAGTGGGATACCGCAGCGGCGCAAGGTGTGTTGGAAGGGGCGGGGGGCGCGGTGCTGGAGTTGAACGGCAAGCCGTTCAGCTACCCGGCGCGGGAATCGTTGCTGAACCCGTTCTTCCTGGCGTTGCCGGCCAAGGCGGCATGGCGTGAACGCTTGTTGAGTCTGGCCAGGTCTTAGACCTGCGCAAATTAAAAATGTGGGAGGGGGCTTGCCCCCGATTGCGGTGTAACAGTCAGAAGCGGGTTGCCTGACACACTGCTATCGGGGGCAAGCCCCCTCCCACATTTGCTTTGTGTGATGGCGGCTAGCGGTGCAGGACGTATTGGCCGGTGAAGGTTACTGCGCGCTCTTCGCTGCCCTCATTCACAATCCATGTGTCCAGCGCCAACCGCGCCCGGCCATGGCGTTTGTAGGTCGCCACGAAGCGCTTCCACACCTTCTCCTCCGGCGCCGTGCAAATCACCGTCGCATCCTGCGTCACCGGCAACGGATAACTGATCTGTCCTTCCTGAATCACGATGTGCCCGTCTTCGATGCCGTCTTCGCGCAGTCTCAGGTGCAACCAACCCCAGCCTGCCAGGACGGCGCCGCAGTAGAGGCTGCCGCCAAACATGGTGCTCTTGTGGTTGATATTGGCTTGCAAGGGCAGCTGCAGTTGCAGCTGGTGGTGTTGCCAGTCGAGCACCTTGAGCTTCATTTCCCGAGTGAGGGGGATGTCGTGATGAAGGATGGATTCCAGGTAACGGCTGTCGCGGCTCATGGCGGTCTCTTGGCGGGTGGACGGGGTCATTCGTCGTCTGCGCTGTGGTTGACGCTGTCGGCGAAGTTCAGGCCGTGTTTGCGCAGTTTGTCGTGCAGGGTTTTGCGTGGCACGCCGAGGGCTTCGGCGAGGCTGCGCAGGGAGCTGTGGGGGCGGGTCAGTTCGGCGGCGATCAGGCTTTTTTCGAATTGTTCGACTTGCTCGCTCAAACCGCCAGGCGTGGAGGTCAGGGTGCTGGTGGATGGATCGTCCGGCGTACTGTCCAGGGCCAGTTCCAGGCCCAGGGCGAAGCGTTCGGCGGCGTTTTGCAGCTCGCGCACATTGCCCGGCCAACTGTGGCGCAACAGCAGGGCGCGTTGCCCCGGTTGCAACTCGTGCAGCGGCAGGCCGTGGCGGCTGCTGGCTTCGTCGGCGAAGTGCTGGAACAGCATCAGCGCGTCTTCGCCACGTTCGCGCAGCGGTGGAATGCGCAGCGGCGCGACGTTGAGACGGTAATACAAGTCGGCGCGGAAGCGGCCCTGGTCGGCGGCCTGGCGCAGGTCTTCCTTGGTGGCGGCGATGATGCGGATGTCCAGCGGGATCAACTGGTTGCCGCCCAGGCGCTCGACCACCCGCTCCTGCAGCAGGCGCAGCAGCTTGACCTGCACGTCCAGGCTCATGCTTTCGATTTCATCGAGAAACAGCGTGCCGCCGTTGGCGAATTCGAACTTGCCGATACGGCGCTTCTGCGCGCCGGTAAACGCGCCGGGTTCATGGCCAAACAGTTCGCTTTCCACCACCGACTCGGCCAGTGCCCCGGCGTTGATCGCCACGAACGGGCCGCTGCGACGGTTCGAAAGATCGTGCAGGGCTCGGGCGACGACTTCTTTGCCGGCGCCGGTTTCGCCGAGGATCAGCACATCGGCCTTGGTCGCCGCCAGTGCACCGATTTGCTCGCGCAGGCGCAGCATCTGCGGCGAATGCCCGACCAGGCGTGTGCTCAGTTGCTGCCGATCGCTGAGGGCCAGGCGCAGGCTGCGGTTGTCCAGCACCAGGCGGCGCAGGGCCAGGGCGCGGCGTACGCTGTCGAGCAAGGCGTCGCTGGCGAAGGGTTTTTCAAGGAAGTCGTAGGCGCCGGCGCGCATGGCCTGTACTGCCAGCGGCACGTCGCCGTGGCCGGTGATCAGCAGCACGGGCAGGTCCGGGTCCTGGCCGTGCAGTTCGGCGAGCAGCTCCAGGCCGTCCATGCCGGGCATGCGGATATCACTGACCACCACGCCCGGCCAGTCCCGCGACAGGCGCGCGGTGAGGCCGCTGGCTTCGCCCAGGGTCAGCACTTTCAGCCCGGCGAGGTCGAGGGTCTGGCATAGCGCCTGACGCAAATGGGGATCGTCGTCGATCAGCACCACCTGAATCTGGTTATCGATACTCATACACTGCGGTCCTCGGACGGTTGCACACTGACGCCCGGCGAGCCGGCGCGCAATTTCAAGGTTAACAGCGCGCCGCCTTCCTTGTGGTTGGCGAACAGCAGCTCGCCGCCGAACGCACGCATCAGGGTTTCACAGATGGCCAGGCCCAGGCCCAGGCCCTGGGTGCGTGTCTTGGTGGTGTAGAACGGCTCGCTGGCGCGGCCCAGGGCTTCCATGCAAAAGCCCGGGCCGTTGTCGCGGATGTACAGGTTGACGCCCTGGTCGGTGGTTTGGGCACTCAGCCAGAGTTTGCGCGGCGGGCCTTTTTCGGTGAGGGCGTCGAGGGCGTTGGCCAGCAGGTTGCCCAGCACTTGGCGCAGACGGGTTTCACCGGCTTGTACCCATAAGGTCGCCTCGGGCAGGTCGCGGATCAATTCCACCTCCATCGAGCGCCGCCGCTTGCCCAGCAACGCCAGCGCATCGTCCAGCGCCGGTTGCAACGCCACGCTTTCCGGCGCGTGGCGGTCGCGGCGGGCGAACGCGCGCAAGTGCGCGATGATCGACGCCATGCGCCCGGTCAGTTCACTGATCAACTTGAGGTTGCCGCGAGCATCGGCGGTGCGTTCATGGTCGAGCAGCACTTCAGCGTTTTCCGCGTAGCTGCGAATCGCCGCCAGGGGTTGGTTGAGTTCATGGCTGATGCTGGCCGACATGGTGCCCAACGCCGAGAGTTTACCGGCCTGTACCAGATCGTCCTGGGCGCGTACCAGTTCCTGCTGGGCGTGTTCGCGCTCCAGCACTTCCTGTTTCAGGCGCCGGTTCAGGCCCTCCAGGTCGCTGGTCCGCTCGGCCACGCGCATTTCCAGCTCGCGGCGGGCCTTGGCTTCGAAGGCGATGCGCTCCAGGTAATGGCGACGGCGCTGCATCATCAAGCCGAGCAGCAGCATCAGCACCAGCAATGTCGCGCCGCCGACGGCCACCACGGTGCGCACCGGGCGGTTGATCAGCGACTGGGGGGCGAGGATTTCCACGTTCCAGCCGGTTTCGGCGATGGCGGTGGATTGGCGCAGCCAGGCGCTGCTGCTGAGGTTCAGTGGCTGCGGATCACGGGTCGGGTAGGGCTGGATGGCAATAATGGCCTGGCGTTCTTCGTCGGTCAGCGGGCGTGTGGCGCGGAACCGCCATTGCGGGCGCGAGGTGAGGATCACCACGCCATTGTGGTCGGTCACCAGCAGTTGTTCCGGGGTATTGCCCCACAGGCTCTCGGTGTGGTCCAGGTCGACCTTGACCACCAGCACGCCGATGATTTTCTCATCATCGCGCACGGCGGCGGCGAAGAAATAGCCGCGCTTGGCCGAGGTGGTGCCCAGCCCGAAAAAACGTCCCAGGCGCCCGGCCATGGCTTCGCTGAAATAGGGGCGAAAGGAAAAATTGCGCCCGACAAAGCTGTCTTGCTTATCCCAGTTGGACGCGGCGAGGGTCTTGCCGGTGGTGTCCATCAGGTACATCACCTCCACCCCGGCCTGGGCGGCGACATCCTTGAGCAGCACGTTGGCATTGACCAGGTTGGTGCTGATCTGCGGCGCATCCAGCGCGGTGCGCAGGGCCGGCAGGTCACCGAGGATCTGCGGCAGCACTTCGTAGCGATGCAGGGTGCCCAACAGGTTGGCGACGTACAGGTCCAGGGTCTGGCGGTTCTGCCCGGCCAACTCGCTGCGGTAGTAGCGCTCGGCCAGATGTTCCAGCGGCCATAGCAGCGGCGCCAGGCACAACGCCAACAGGGCCAGGCTGCGCCAGCGGGGTCTTCGTGGAAGAGGTGGGGTCATGGGAATCGTGCGCCTGTGGGTACAGGCGCATTATGCCTAGTGCTGCCTGGCAAGACACTCGTGCAATGCGTCCTGCCATTGCGGCTGGCTGACGTGCCATTGCTGCTGCAGGCGGCTGCAATCGAGGCGTGAGTTCAGCGGGCGCCTGGCGGGTGTTGGGTAGGCGCTGGACGGGATCGCTTCCAGCTCGGCACAGGGTTTGCCTTCGGCGCGCAGTTGCTCGCCAATCGCCTCGGCAAAGCCGAACCATGAGGTTTCACCCTGGGCAGTCAGGTGATAAACCCCCCACTCGCCGGCGTCACCGGCTTGCCAGCGTTCGATCAGTGCGCGCGTACTGTCGGCGATGGTCCCGGCCCACGTTGGCGCGCCGATCTGGTCGGCGACGATGCGCATCTGCGGTTTTTCCTGCAGCAGGCGTTGCATGGTCAGCAGGAAATTCTTGCCGTGGCTGGAATACACCCAACTGGTGCGCAGAATCAAGTACTTGCCGCCCACGGCCGCAATCGCCAGTTCACCCGCCAGTTTGCTCTGGCCGTACACACCCAGTGGGTTGGGCGTGTCGTTTTCGGTGTACGGGGCAGGTTTGCTGCCGTCGAACACGTAGTCGGTGGAGTAATGAATCAGTGGGATGCCCAACGCCTTGGCTTCTTCGGCGAGAATGCCGGGGGCGATGGCATTGATGGCGAAGGCCGCGTCCGGCTCGCTTTCGGCCTGATCGACCGCAGTGTGGGCGGCGGCGTTGATGATCAGGTCGGGGCGGTGAGCGCGCACCTGTTGGCGAATCTGCTCGGCGTTAGCCAGATCAAGCTGGTCGCGGCCCAGCACGACGAGTTCGCCCAGGCCCTGGAGGCGCTGTTGCAGCGCCTGGGAGACCTGGCCGTGCTGGCCGGTGATCAATATCTTCAGGGGCGTTGTCACGGGAACAGGTCCGCATCCTTCAGGCTTTTACCGACCTGATCCTTGGCGGACAGGGTCGGTGGGCCATCGAGCTGCCAATCGATATCGAGGTCCGTGTCGTCCCAGCGAATACAACGCTCTGCCGACGGGGTGTAGTAATCGGTCGTCTTGTAGAGGAATTCGGCGTAATCGCTCAGCACAAGGAAACCGTGGGCAAAGCCCGGTGGTATCCACAGCTGCCGATTGTTTTCGGCAGACAGGCGCACGCTGGCCCATTTACCGAAATGAGGAGAGCTGCGGCGGATATCCACCGCCACATCCAGCACTTCCCCAGCCGTCACACGCACCAGTTTTCCCTGGGCGTGTTCCACCTGGTAGTGCAGGCCACGCAGCACGCCCTTCAACGAGCGTGAGTGGTTGTCCTGCACAAACTGAAGTTTCAACCCGCTGGCGTTTTCAAACTCGCGGGCGTTGAAACTCTCATAAAAAAAACCGCGGTCATCGCCGAATACTTTCGGTTCGATGACCAATACACCAGGCAGCTCAGTGGTGCTCACATTCATTTAGGGTTCCCGGCCAACATGTACAGATATTGACCATAGCCGGTTTTGCCGAAATATTTAGCGCGTTCCAGCAAATAGTCACGATCAATCCAGCCGTTGTCGTAGGCGATTTCTTCCAGGCAGGCGACTTTCAGGCCCTGGCGATGCTCGATGGTCTGCACGTAAGTGGACGCTTCCAGCAGGCTGTCATGGGTGCCGGTGTCGAGCCAGGCGAAGCCGCGGCCAAAACGTTCAACATGCAGGTCGCCGCGCTTGAGGTAGGCGTTGTTGACGTCGGTAATCTCCAACTCGCCGCGTGGCGAAGGCTGCACGGCCTTGGCGATCTTGATCACGTCGTTGTCGTAGAAATACAGGCCAGTCACCGCATAGCTGGATTTAGGCTTGGTCGGTTTCTCTTCAATCGACAGGGCGCGGCCGTCCTTGTCGAAATCGATCACGCCGAAACGCTCCGGGTCCTTGACCCAGTAGCCGAACACCGTGGCGCCGGATGGGCGTTTTGCGGCATTGCGCAACTGATCGCCGAAGTGCTGGCCGTGGAAGATGTTGTCCCCCAGGATCAGGCACACCGGGTCGTTACCAATGAACTCCTCGCCGATGATAAACGCCTGGGCCAAACCATCGGGCGAAGGCTGTTCCGCATAGCTGAAGCGCACGCCGAACTGGCTGCCGTCACCCAAAAGGTTGCGGTATTGCGGCAGGTCCACCGGCGTGGAAATCACCAGGATGTCCTTGATCCCCGCCAGCATCAGCACCGAGATTGGGTAGTAGATCATCGGCTTGTCATACACCGGCAACAGCTGTTTGGACACGCCCAGGGTAATGGGGTGCAAACGGGTGCCGGAACCGCCGGCCAATACAATTCCCTTCATCATGCGATCAGATCCTTCACGTCAGTATTGCCAAGTCGTTCACCTTGATAGCTGCCATCCTGGACCCTGCGGCACCATTCCAGATTATCGAGGTACCACTGCACGGTCTTGCGCAGTCCGGTCTCAAAGGTTTCTTCCGGGACCCAGCCCAGTTCGCGCTCGATTTTGCTGGCGTCGATCGCGTAGCGTTGGTCGTGGCCCGGGCGATCCTTGACGAAAGTAATCAGGTCGGTGAATTTTTCCACGCCGGCCGGACGCTGTGGCGCCAGCTCTTCCAACAGGGCGCAGATGCCGCGTACGACGTCGATATTCTTCTGTTCGTTGTGGCCGCCGATGTTGTAGGTCTCGCCCACCACCCCAGTCGTCACCACCTTGAGCAGCGCACGGGCGTGATCCTCGACGAACAGCCAGTCGCGCACTTGCAGACCATCGCCATACACCGGCAGCGGCTTGCCGGCGAGGGCGTTGAGAATCACCAGTGGGATCAGTTTTTCAGGGAAGTGGAACGGCCCGTAGTTGTTCGAGCAGTTGGTCAACAGCACCGGCAGGCCGTAGGTACGCTGCCAGGCTCGGACCAGATGGTCGGAGGCTGCCTTGCTGGCCGAGTACGGCGAGCTGGGGGCGTAAGGCGTGGTTTCGGTGAAGAGATCGTCCACGCCGTGCAGGTCGCCGTACACTTCATCGGTGGAGATGTGGTGGAAACGGAACGCGCTTTTGGCCGGTTCAGCCAGCTTCTGCCAATAGGCACGGGTGGCTTCGAGCAGGCTGTAGGTGCCGACGATGTTGGTCTGGATAAAATCCGACGGGCCGTCGATGGAACGGTCCACATGGGACTCGGCCGCCAGGTGCATGATCGCGTCTGGCTCAAAGCGCGCCAGGACGGCGCTGACAGTGGCCTGGTCGATGATATCGGCCTGGACGAACTCGTAGCGGCTGTTGGACGCAATGCTGGCCAGCGACTCAAGGTTGCCGGCGTACGTGAGCTTGTCCAGGTTGAGCACTTCGTGCTCAGTGTGCTGGATCAGATGCCGGATCAGGGCCGAGCCAATAAATCCGGCACCGCCGGTGATGAGAATGCGCATGTCGAGGGCCTTTTCCTTAGACGGACATTAAGCGAAAGAAGCATAGCTTGAGTTGTGAATCGAACGGGCGCAAGCACGGCGAGCAGGAGGGGTTGATTAACACCCCCGAACAATGGCGATATAGACGCCTGATAAAACCGAGGTCGTCACAATATTGCTCGCCATATTGGTCCACCGTGCCAGCCTGCCGTGCCTCTGGTTGAGCCTTGAGCAGGCAGCCATCTGCTTGAGCACTATTACGGCCTGAGTGGCACATTGCGATCTCTGGGCAGTCAGCAAGATCTTAACCTCAACATTGACAGCGCCCTGAGGGGCTTCGTTCTGAAAATTTGCCGGGTGACAGTTGTAAAAATCGATTGTTATCGGCTGAATACGATTGTTTTTATAGAATTCCATATTTTTAAGCTACTAAAGCCGATATTTATCCGTTATAAAGTCGGCTTTCACCCCATTCGGAGCCTTCATCGTCATGACTACCTTGCACAGCACGCCTCGCGCCGATGGCTTTCATATGCCCGCCGAATGGGCGCCACAAACCCAGACCTGGATGATCTGGCCCGAGCGCCCGGACAACTGGCGCCTGGGCGGCAAGCCGGCGCAGGCGGCCCACGTGGCCGTGGCCAAGGCCATCGCACGGTTCGAACCGGTGACCGTCGCGGTTTCCGCCGGCCAGTACGAAAACGCCCGCAGCCGCCTCGACGTGCCGAATATCCGCGTGGTGGAGATGTCCAGCGATGACGCCTGGGTGCGGGACACCGGCCCGACATTCGTGACCAACGACAGCGGCGAAGTGCGCGGTGTGAACTGGGATTTCAACGCCTGGGGCGGATTTGACGGCGGTTTGTATGCGCCGTGGAACCGTGACTCACAAGTGGGCGGCAAGATTCTCGAGATCGAGCGTGCCTCACGTTACCGCACCGAAGGCTTCGTACTGGAGGGCGGTTCGATTCACGTCGACGGCGAAGGCACCCTGATCACCACCGAAGAGTGCCTGTTGAACCGCAACCGCAATCCACACCTGGATCGCGCAGCCATTGAAGCGGTACTCAGCGCCAACCTGGCTGTGGATAAGATCATCTGGTTGCCGGATGGCCTGTTCAACGACGAAACCGACGGCCATGTGGATAACTTCTGCTGCTACGTGCGCCCCGGTGAAGTGCTGCTGGCCTGGACCGACGACCCGCAAGACCCGAATTACGCGCGCTGCCATGCCGCCATGGACGTACTGCAAAGCAGCACTGACGCCCAGGGCCGCTCGTTCACGGTGCACAAGATGCCGATTCCAGGGCCGCTGTACGCCACCGAGGAAGAATGTGCCGGTGTCGATCCGGTGGACGGGAGCCAGGAACGTAATCCGAGCGTGCGCTTGGCCGGCTCCTACGTGAACTTCCTGATCGTCAACGGCGGCATCATCGCGCCGAGCTTCGACGACCCGCTGGACCACCAGGCCAAGCAGATCCTGCAGAACCTGTTCCCGCAACACGAAGTAGTGATGGTGCCGGGCCGCGAACTGTTACTGGGGGGCGGCAACATACACTGCCTGACCCAGCAGCAGCCCGCCCCGCAGAGAAATTGAGTGCAGTTGTAACAGTGCCTTGATGGCGAGTGAGCACCGCGTGACAGCGGTGTTCCAGGCAAGCCCGCGGCCCTGCAAGGTCGCGGGCTTTTTTACGTCTCAATACCCGTGAATACGGGACATTGGCATAGCTCTTGTATCGCACAGAGGCGACAGGGACTCAGGTCAAGACCGCGTTGTTCTGTCACATACCTTGAGTACGTTAGCCGCTCACGCAGCAGGAGAGAGCGCTGAAATGAATGCCGAAATCAACCCGATGTACATGCGCACGTTCCACCCGGTGCGGGTCGATGGCGATGCCATCCACGCGCTGGGGCTCTGGTTGAAGGAAAACGGCTCGCGGCAAGTCAGGCAACAGCCTGACTTGCGCAGCGTGATGAGCGAACGCTACCCGGCGGGTTTGTTCACGGAGGATGAGGTGCAGGTGTTGTGCGAACTGATGAGTCACTGAACAGCTGCCACATCGCGCGAGAAACTTCAGAAGCTGTAGGTGCCTGTCACCACCACGCTACGCGGCTCCCCCGGCTGAATCTGCGCGACGCTGGTGGCCGAGGCGTAATAGCGTTTGTCGGCGATATTGTTCAGCGCAGCCCTCACGTCCCATTCTTTCTGACGGAACCCGGCCAGCGCGTCCCAGCGGCCATAACCGGGTAATACCACCGTGTTGAGGTTGTCGGCATAACGGTCACCGACCAGGGTCAGGCCGGTTTCCGCGTACCAGCCCATCTCCGGTTTCCAGGTGATGAACACGCTGGCATTGCGCTTGGCCACGTCGCTGATGCGCTTGCCTTCGAAACCGTTGTTGTCCTCCTCGACCTTGGCATCCTGCAGGCCGACGCCGCCGCGCACATACCAATGGCCGACGAGCTTGCCGGTGGCGGTCAGCTCGATGCCGCGCGAACGTTGCTTGCCTGTCAGCAGGGTAATGGTGCGGTCCAGCGGGTCGCTGGTGCGGCGGTTGTAGAGTTCAAGCTCGTACACCGCCAGGGTGGTGCTCAAGCGGTCGTCAAGCCAATCGCTTTTCACCCCGATTTCCTTCTGTTTGGTCAGCTCGGGGCTCAGGTCGTTGACGGTGCCGGCGGCGTTCGGCGTGATGCCGATCAAGCCGCCGCCTGCCGGGGAGAACGTCTTGCTCCACGAAGCATAGAAGGCGTGATGCTCCAGCGGCGTCCACACCAGGCCGACGCGGGGGCTGGTGCTGTGGCTTTTCACGTCCTGTTGAGTGTTGAGCAGCTTGTTGGTGGTATCGACTTCGAAGCGGTCATAACGCAGCCCGCCCAACAGTTGCCACTGATCGTTCAAACGCAGTTGATCTTGCACGTACAGGGCGAGGCTTTCGACTTCAGTGTGGTTGTCGCTCGAAACGCTCATGCGCCCGGTATGGCTGAGGTGACGGTTGGGTTGGTTCAGATTCAGGCTCGGTACAGCCTGGCCGCCTCGATTGGGCGCGGTGGCCGAGTAGAGTTTCGGGTCGCGGCGCTGGCTGCCCAGTTCAATCCCGGTAAGCAGGCGGTGCTCCAGCCCGAAGGTATCGAAACCTCCTTCCAGTTCAAGGTTGTTGAACACGTTGCGGGTGGTCAGGTCCTGCTGCCAGTGCTGGCGGCTGACGGTGTTGGTTCTCGCGTCGTAGCCGGTCTGGTAGGTGTTGTCGAAGTCGCTGTCGAGCTTGAACACGCCCAGGGTGTGGCGCAGTTGCCAGTTATCGTTGAGCTCATAGGCCAGTTTGGAGCGCAGGGACTGGGAGGTGTCATCGATGTAATCGCCGCTGGAGAAATAGGTAGTGCCGCGGCTCACATCCGCAGGACGCCCATTGACCCCAGGAATGCCGCGGTCCGGCGTGCGGTTGTAGCGGCTGTATTCGTATTGCACCAGCCAGTTCAGCGCGGGCGTGAGTTGCCAGCTCATCGACGGCGCGAACAATTGGCGGTTGCCACTGACGCCATCGCGAAAGCTGTTGTTGTCCTGGTTGCCCATGTTCAGGCGCAGGCTGATGTTATCGCTGGGGTCGGTACTCAGGTCGGCGTACAGGCTGCGCAAATCGTTGCTGCCGCCCTGGGCTTCGAGGCTGGAGCTGCGGCCGGGGCTTGGCAGTTTGCTCACACGGTTGACGATCCCGCCCTGGCCGCCGCGCCCGTAGAGCACCGCTGCCGGGCCCTTCAGCACCTCGACACGCTCGATGTTGTGCAGGTCACGCACGTATTGGCTGTCGTCGCGGATGCCGTCCAGGTAGAAGTCATTGCTTGCATCGAAACCGCGGATACGCAGGCTGTCGAAGCGCGTGTCGGCGCCGCTGCTGACGTTGGGAATACCGCTCAACGCCTGGCCCAGATCGTTGGTGCCATAGGCGCGCAGGCTGTCGGTTTTCACCGAATCAATCGCCTGGGGTACGTAACGCACGGCGGTCGCGGTGCGCGTGGCGGTGTTGCTTTGCTTGATGCGTGGGTCGTCTTCGTCGAGTTCCGCGCTGATCGAGGTGGCAGGCAACACTGTGGTAGCACAGGCAAAACCGGCAGACAGCACAGCAGAAAGTCCAAGAAGAACGGGCGTCAGGCGAGGGGCTGGCATGGGAAAAAGTGTCCGAATTGTCAGGGATGAGAAAGCGCGCAAATGGTAATGCTTTGCATTTGCTTGCGGGATCTATTCCCAAACGTATCGTCTGTTAATTTGTTACTTAGTGTGTTTTTTTGCGGGGGCTGTTGGGATTTCTGGGCGGTTACCCAAGCGCAATAGGTCTGTGCTTAGAATTATTTAGCCTAAATACAGGTGCTTCACGAAATTGACACATAGTTCAACGCGCGCATAGGATTGCGCCCAACGCCTGTGGCTGACAGCCATGACTCATCCAATAAGAAAAGGCCCGCGGCAGTTCAGTCGTCCGCGGGCCTTGTTTTTTCTGGAGAAAGTCGACACCGGAAAATGATAGGGGCCTGGTGTCATAGCGCGTACTCAACCAGTAATAAGGAATATAAGAACATGTTGAAGCAACGGATGAGTCTGATCGCTCTGGGGATTTTGAGCGCATCGACAGCCATGGCGAACGACCAGGAGCAATCCAAGGGTTTCGTTGAAGACAGCCACCTGAACATCGCAGCACGCAACGCCTACATCAGCCGTGACTACAAAAACGGCAAGCAGGACAAAGCCGAGTGGGGCCAGGGCTTCATCGGCAAGTTCGAGTCCGGTTTCACCCAGGGCACTGTAGGGGTGGGTGTGGACGTGATCGGCCAATACGCCATCCGTCTGGACGGCGGTAAAGGTCGCAGCGGCGCCGGCGGTATCGACTTCTTCAAGCAAGGCGACAGCGGCGAAGCGGCCAACGACCTGGCCAAAGGCGGCGCAGCCGTCAAGGCGCGCATTTCCAACACCGTAATCAAATACGGTCAGCAGATGCCGGCCGTGCCGGTCCTGCAGTACGACAACTCGCGCCTGTTGTCGGAAACCTACGAGGGCACCTCGATCGTTTCCAAGGAAATCGCCGGTCTGCAACTGGACGCCGGTCACTTCACCAAGGAAGCCCGCAAGAGCGCCGAAGGCAGCGACAGCGGCCGCCTGAAGAGCATCAACTACATCGGTGGCAGCTACAAATTCACCGAAAGCCTGTCGGCGGCCCTGTATGCCTCCGATATGCAGGACGTGCTGAAGAAGCAATACGTCAACGTCAACTACGTGCTGGCGCTGCCAGAGAAACAGTCGCTGACCTTTGACTTCAACGGCTACAAAACCAAGCTGGACCGCAGCTTCGCCCTGGAAAACCAAGGTGATGCGGACGCACGCGACAACAAGATCTGGAGCCTGGGCGCTACCTGGGCTGTTGGCCCGCACAGCTTCACCATCGCTCACCAGCGCAGCACCGGCGACACCGGCTACCTGTACGGCGGCTACCGCAACGCCGGCGGCATCGGCGATGGCGGCAATACCATCCTGCTGGCCAACTCCTACTGGTCCGACTTCAACGGCAAGGACGAGCGCTCCTGGCAGGCCGGCTACGGCATCGACTTCACCACCTTCGGTGTACCGGGCCTGACCTACAACGTTGCCTACGTGCGCGGTACCAACATCGACGACGGCACCGGCCGTGGCGATGGCACCGAGCGTGAAATCTGGAACCAGTTCAAGTACGTGGTCCAGAGCGGCCCGGCCAAAGACCTGAGCCTGCGTGCGCGTGCCTCGTGGTTGCGCGTTTCCAACAACGCCAGCAACTACAACGTAGGCGGTAACGAGCTGCGCCTGTTCGCCGACTACCCGATCAATGTTTTCTGATTGATTGCACGTCGTGCCTGATGCCAGGCCACGAAAAACCCCGACTGGTTCGGGGTTTTTTTATGCTCGAAATCAAGCTTATTGGAGGGTGATGGTGACCTTGCCTTTTGCCCTTCCCTGATCGACGTACCGCAATGCCTGCGCGGTCGATTCGAAAGGGAAGGAGCGATCGATGACCGGTTTGATAACGCCCGCCTCGATCAGCGCAGTGATTTTCTGCAGTTGTATTCCATCGGCATGCATAAACAAAAATGCATAGCTCACCCCGCGCTTGCGGGCTTTTCTGCGAATGCCGCTGCTCAGCAGGCGCATGACCTGCCCCAGCACCCAGGGCAAGCCTTGCGATTGGGCAAATTGCGCGGTGGGCGGTCCTGACAGAGAAATAAGCTGTCCACCAGGCTTGAGCACCTTTAGCGATTTCTCCAGTACATCGCTGCCGAGGCTGTTCAATACCATGTCGAAATCGTGCAACTCGTTGGAAAAATCCTGCTGTTTGTAATCGATGACCACATCTGCCCCAAGTGCTTTCACCCATTCGACATTCGCCGTACTGGTGGTGGTCGCCACGAAGGCGCCGAGGTGCTTGGCGAGCTGGATGGCGAGCGTGCCGACACCGCCGGAACCGGCATGGATCAACACCTTCTGGCCTCTTTTCACCTGGGCGGTTTCAACCAGCACCTGCCAGGCCGTCAAGGCGGCCAAGGGCATGGCGGCCGCTTCGGCCATGCTCAGGTTCGCGGGTTTGAACGCCAGCGCGTTTTCGTGCACGGCGATCAACTCGGCAAAGGTCCCGATCCGTGACTCGGGAGGACGTGCATAGACTTCGTCTCCCGGCTTGAATCGCGTGACCGCCGCACCTGTGCGAACCACCACTCCGGCCAGATCATTGCCCAATATCAACGGAAACCTGTAGGGCAGGATCAGTTTGAACTCCCCCGTACTGATCTTGGAGTCCAGCGGGTTCACGCTTGCTGCATGCACCTGGATCAGCACGTCATGCACACCGACCGCAGGGTCGGGCACTTGGCCAATCCTTCCGTCCTGTTTGCCGTAGCGGTCGATGAAAAATGCCTTCATGGTAGATAGCGCTGCGCCACGGTGGACTGCTTGATCTGCGCCAAAAGCCCCTGGCGCGCGGTTTGCAGCGCATCCCAACGCTCGCCGTCCTGCAGCGCGGGAATGGTCACCGGTTCGCGGCGGTCGAAGCCGAGCAGTGCGGCATCCACCAGCGCATCTACTTCCATGATTTCGCTCAGGGTGTTGATGTCGATACCGGCGCGATCCCAGATCTCCGTGCGGGTCGCGGCGGGCAGTACGGCTTGCACGTAGACACCCCGAGGCGACAGTTCCAGGCTCAGACCCTGGGACAGGAACAGCACAAACGCCTTGGTCGCCCCATACACCGACATGCCGAACTCAGGCGCCAGCCCCACCACCGAACCGATGTTGATGATCGAGCCTTCACCTGCCTTGGCCAGGCGCGGCGCGATGGCGCTCGCGAGCCGCACCAGCGCGGTGGTGTTGAGGGCCACCAGTTGCGCAACGCTGTCCGTGCTTTGCTCGATAAACGTGCCCGATTGTGCGGCGCCGGCATTGTTGACCAGGATACCGATGCGCGCGTCATCGCGCAGGCGCGCTTCGACGGCGTGCAGGTCGCTGAGTTGCGTCAGGTCGGCCTGGAGCACTTCGATGGCGACGTTGTGTTTGTCGCGCAAGGTGGCGGCGAGGGTTTCCAGGCGTGCGTGATCGCGGGCGACCAACACCAGGTCATGCCCGCGTTGGGCGAAACGCTCGGCATAAACCGCGCCGATGCCGGTGGAAGCGCCAGTGATGAGAACGGTAGGGCGAGTGGTCATGGTGTCAGCTCTTTGGTCAGGGACGGAGATTTCCGTTCGTTTGGAGGAAGGTCATACCGCTGGTGATTAGGATGATGATCGAAATCTAAACTGTCAACGGTTTTGATTATGAACGACATCTATGTATCATTGGCCAATGCATCCAGCGGTAGAGAGGAATCGAACATGCGCGTATCCAAGGCCCAGGCCCAGGCAAACCGGGAGCACATTGTCGAAACGGCGTCAGTGGTGTTTCGCGAACGCGGCTTTGACGGCGTCGGCGTGGCCGACCTGATGGCCGCCGCCGGCTTCACCCATGGCGGCTTCTACAAACATTTCGGCTCCAAGGCCGACCTGATGGCCGAAGCTTCGGCCAACAGCCTCGCGCAATCCCTGGCCGGCGCTGAACAACTGAGCGTGAAGGACTTCATCGATCTATACGTGTCCAGGGAACATCGCGACGGCCGCGCCACGGGTTGCACCATGGCGGCGTTGTGCGGTGACGCGGCGCGTCAGTCGGGGGAATTGAAATCGGCCTTTGCGCAGGGCATCGAGCACATGTTGCAGACGCTCGGCGAAAAATGCCCGACCGGTTCGGATGAAGCGCCGGAAGAGGCGAGGGGGAAAATGATTGATCTGCTGGCGCGTGCGGTGGGCGCGATTATGTTGTCGCGGGCTTGTCCGGATGATTCGGCGTTGGCGGATGAGATTTTGGAGGTGTGTCGGGCGCGGATGGGTGGGGCGCTGTCAACTCCAGAGAAGGCCGCTCCTCAAAGGTAGCCAGCACTGCTGTTCGCATAGCGTCCCAACTGTTTATGGCATTGGCGAAGTCAGCAATATTCAACAAGCATCGACTTGCTGAGGTTATTTCTTCTTCGGACTCGTAGATGCCTGATGCAAGGATGGCAGGAAAACCCAGGGTGAAATCGTCAGATAAGTTTTGCGTCCAACCCAATAGGTGGTCCAGGTTATCAACCCTGGCCCGCATGTTTTCCTGTAGAGCAGGCAACTGGCGATACAGCTCATGGGGCTGGATATCGACGGTTGCATCGCTGGATACGGCAAGCCAACCATCGAACAAATGCGCCATCTCTTCCATGTGATCGAACGCCTTATGAGCGGTATTTCCGATTGCGTCGCAAGCACCCATGAATAAACGCTTCATGCGGTCGCGCGAATTTCCATCTTCATGCATGAAAGCGGCAGGCGACTGAGGAGTGGCGAAATGCCGTTTCCATTCCGCCACCCAGTGCCTCGGCGATAACGCATCGGCAGCGAAATCGAGATGAGCTAGCAAATCCGCAGCCTTGAGGTGTCCAGTCTCTACCGCCATGACCATCGATTGGAGTGCAGTTTCCAGTGCCACAATGGCTTGGCTTGTCGAGAAGTTATCTTTGACCAGGCTGGCAGCATAGCCGTCCAACTCAAACACAATATCCCGGGATTCATGCAGGAAGTCGTAACCCTGTTCTCGTGGAGAATCAAACTGGTAGTCGCAAAATGGGATGCGCAACCAGTCCGGGCTTTCTTGGGTGTGAATATGGATATCCAATGGAAGGCATCTTCGAGCACCGTTCGAGGCGCACGTCATCCCGACATCACGAAAAACCTGCGCGACGAGCTGTGAGCAGACAATGCCCTCCTGGTCGTTAAACTTTTCAGAGGGGTTGCGAAGGGCAAGCAGCGAGTAGCGCTGGCCAAAATAGTAGTGTGCTCGGAGCAGCAGCTTGTCGCGCTGGTCATCGTCAAGGTATTGAAGCCTCGCGACTGATGACTCGCGGATACTGTACTGATCTCTTATCTCACGCCATGCCCGGATTTCTACACCCTTGCCTGGGGTGGCGTGGATGACGCGGAAAGGGCTGATAACCAATGCGACATGCGTGTACAACGCACGACTGTCTCGCACCAGCGATTGATAGCCGAGGTTGAGGGGGCGACTTTTGCTTGTGCCGCAGAGCAGCAATATGTCACCGGGAGCGGCGGCCCGGCTCAAGGCGGCATCATTACTCATTGGTTTGCGGGTTCTTCATGCCGACGCTACGTAGCAGACTGAAAACGAAGTGTGGACGTTTTTTGGACGTTTTGAAGAAAACGGCTCATTAAAATTTTGAGATTTCCAAACCCCAGAAACCACAAAGCCCCGTATTGCGGGGCTTTGAGATATGGTGCGGCACTAGGAATCGAAAATGATCATAACTATATGATTTCCAATATTTTATTATTTTTACGTGTGGGTCGCTATCTCTAAAAGTACCCTTTGTCACTCTCCCGATGCTTCATAGACGCAAGAAAAGCCAAACTAGGCCTGATTGAGCCAAATTTTGGTTCGCCTCGCTTGTTCGACAAGCCAAAGTACACGAAGCGAAATATCATTGAGCGGATGTTCGGCTGGCTGAAAGACAACCGCCGGATCGGTACTCGCTACGACAAGCTTTTCTGTGATGGTTTCGCTAGCTTATTCGTTGTGGTGCTTATGACAGCTAGTTTCGTACAGAGCCTAGACTCGCCTAGTGTTGCTGGGTATTCTCAGCTATCAGCTTGGGGTTATGGCTCTGCCTCGCGTAACTGGTATGACTGTTATCAAGGAATGAATTCATGAAGCTCGTAAGCGCAACTGTGGGACCCTTTCGCTCGATCAATGAGCCGCAAACAGTATCGATTGATCCGGAAGTAACCGTTCTGGTGGGCATGAACGAGGCTGGGAAAACTGTATTCCTCAAAGCTCTGCACAAAACTAATGATGCTTTGGGTAAAGAGTCTTTTAGTATCACGGACGATTATCCGAGAAAGGATGTTACCGCCTACAGGCGTCGTCATGAAGATGATCCGGATGTCGCAGTTAAGCTGACATATATGCCGAACGCAGCTGAGATCGCTCGGGTCAATAAATTGCTTGGCACAGATATTGTGGAGGGCTTTGAATTTTCGATATCTTATTATTATAGTAACTCGGCAACTATTTCGATTAATGTTCCTGATGGTCCGGCGTTAAAGCGTATGGCGGCTGATGCTGCTCTGAGTGATGCTGTAAAAGATGTTTTCAAGAGTGCGACAAGCATCCGAGCAGCTTCGAAAACGCTGGCGACTCTGGAGTCTCCTAATGATGCTGATAAGGCATTAATGGACTCTATAGTTAAGCGAATAGCCGTAGCAGATAGGAATACTGGCTGGAACCAAATTTCCTCACACGACGCGTATATCAATTTTCAGACGTCTATACCAAAATTTTTGTATTTCAGTGACTACGACCTTCTTCCAGGAAAGCTAAATCTCTTGGACCTCAAGCAGCGAGTAAAGGCTGCTGCTGCGGATCCTGCAAATTCGCACAAGCAGATAGAGCCAAAGCACCAAGCGGTTCTGGCACTGCTGCGGATGGCAGAAGTTGATCTGGATGACTTCGATAGCGGCAAGTCTTACGAGGAGCTGAAATCACAAATTGAAGCCGTCTCTATTAGCTTGACTGATCAGGTTCTCGAGTTCTGGAAGCAGAACGAGGACCTTGAGGTTGAAATAGATATACGTACAGACACTTCTGAAGCAGCCCCATTTAATAACGGTCCTAACATTTACCTCCGGATTAGAAATCGGCGTCATCGTGGGGTTTCAACGCCGTTTGACCAGAGAAGTCGCGGTTTTATTTGGTTTTTCAGCTTCTTGGTGTGGTTTGATAGCGTCCAACATCAGATTGATGCAAGTGGTAAGATCAGCAATAAAGCGCTAGTTCATCCTACTGGATGAGCCTGCCCTTGCGCTCCATGCTCTCGCACAGACGGATTTCCTGAGCTACATCGATCACCTTTCCGAAGACTACCAAGTCATCTATACCACTCATTCGCCATTTATGGTGCACTCCGACAGGCTGCATCAAGTACTGGTTGTGGAAGACAAGCCAAAGGTTGGCACGGTGATTTCCAATAACCTTTCTGGATCTGATCCCCGCACCATTTTCCCCCTTCAGGCAGCGCTTGGTTGGAACCTGGCTCAAAATCTATTTGTAGCGAAATACAATTTGCTCGTTGAAGGTATATCTGAGCTATCAATATTGCAGGCTATGTCTCATATGGTAGAGGCAGCTGGTGGTGTGGGTTTGATCAGTAACGCTACTATCGTACCTGTCGGCGGACTGAGCAATGTGGCTACTTTTGTCTCGCTGTTGGGCGCCAATGGTCTAAATCTCGCCGTGCTGCACGATTACAACGGCAAGCCAGAACAGAAGCTGGAGTCGCTTGTGCAGCAAAAACTGCTCAAGAAAAAATCTGTATTTAACTTTTCCCAGTTTCGTGACTTAGACAAATTTGGTGAAGATAGTATCGCTACCGATGTTGAAGATCTGCTGGATCCTGAAAAATACATAGCCGTTTTTTCTCAGCTCTTCAAAAAGGAGCTTAATGGGAAGGTGGTGATGGAAAGCGATCTCCCGTCAGGTGATCGTATTATTCACCGCATTGAAAAATACCTTTCTGGCAACGGTATCAAGGTTCGTCCATCAGGAGGTTATAACCATTACGCGGTTGCTGCTGCTTTTGTGCTTGGCATCGCAGAAAACTGCACCGAAGACACCGTCACCCGTTTTACGGCGCTGTTCAAAGATATCAATTCCGCACTGAAGTAGTTGAGAAACTCAGCTTGGAAGGAGCCCAAGTTAGGCTACGGTCAGCCGCATTCATGCGTTCGGGTGTGGTTGGCGCTATGTTTGGCTCGAAGCGCGTGCGATCTAGCTATGCGCCTGTGTCCCTGGTGCGCGTTGTGATACTTGATCACGGCTCCGTTTGCCGAAATTGGCATGACGTTGCTTTTTCGTCATGCCAGGTCACGCCTGCGAGATTTAGGTCATTCAGGTCTGTCAGGCTTAATCATCGGCTCTGTGCCTGATCAGGCCGCTAGATGCATCGATGTAGTGATCGTCTCCAAGGTCAATTTCATAGATCTCTTTATTACCTGAAAAATAGCTTCCCTTACCCAAGGATCGAGGCTGCAAAGTTAATGGCTGTAGCCGAGAACTTGAAGAGGTTTGAAAGTAGCGGAAGATATCATCGTCACACCGATAGCGACTCATTTCACCGTGAAGGCTGTTTTCGTACGTCACTGAGGATCCGAATTTTTCTTCAATAAACTGCTCCACCAGCCCAGTCATTTGGTCTGGATTCAGGCGAAAGCATTCACTAGCGTTACCTGTACTCTGGTGAGCGATCCTCTCAAGGCCGCACTGATACTCAAGGTGGTGTAGCAATTTTTCTTCGATTTCGTGGACGTTGCCGCGAACGATGTTGAAAGCAGTGTAGATGCAATAGCTGGGGTTTTGCGAGGATCTGTGGCGAGTGTGTAGTTCATTAGTGGTTTTTCCAACTTTGGACCACTCGAATTTTTCAACATCGCAGCCGATGTATATCCAGTTGCCATTATCGAACATCTCATCTAGATCATCGTTATCGTCGTCATACGGGCTCAATTCTAATCTCCTTAATAGTACAGGTGTAATGCGAGAGTTTCATATGATCACAAGCTGCTTAGATCTGGCTGCGGATCACATCGAATAGTACATCTCATTGGACGAGTTGTTCGACATCCGAGCGGCCCACGTTTAACCATGTTTGCCAATTGCTGTCGGTTGTGATTATCAGGATATGGTCCGACTCATTGATTGAAATCCCATGGCTTCTCTAGGCGTCGAGCGAGCAGCCGGGCTGTCAGCACGTAGTAATACCGCGCTGCCTCACTGCGCTGGCTCATCCGATGTTCGAGAAACCAAATCAGATGCTTCCTCTGCAAGCCCCAAGGCGTCTCTCGCTGCCAACGTTTAGCAATCTCAGCTTGGATAAGCTTTGCTTGCCGCAAATGGCGTTGCTGCGTCGCGTGCGATCCGGTCAGCGCGCCAGCCAAGAACAGTTCCATATCGAAGGGCTTACTCACGTCCGCCCTCCAATGTAGCAGAGACCACATCGATCCGACCGTGCCCCAGTTCATAGCTGATTTGCCTCCGGGCCTCACGATCAAGGCACCGATCTACCTGGTGACATTCACCACCGTTGATGGGGGCGCGGTGCTGGGTGATTTGCTTGTAGCGCTCACACACGTATGCCGCTCGTAGTTCGTGAAAGCCTTTGAGGTTGTGTACATGGAGGGTGTCTCGTGCCGGACGGACGATTTGCTGCAGAACACTTAGGTAGTTTTCGTTTGGAGCAATCAGGTTGCGACTACCCGCAGGCGACACCTGCTGTGCAAACCCAAGCGCGCCCCGAATATACTCGGTCACCGTAATCCAACGGGGTGCCGATGCTCCGGCGCGTCCGCCCTTGGTGCCGTCCTGAATGTTGATCTTGCCTAAGTGTTCAGACTCACGAGTTAACCGTGGCAGATCAGCCAAGATGGCCTCACGCAAGCGCATGCCGGTGGCTCGCGCCAATAGAACAATCGCGGCGGTCCGCAGGTGATGATGGCTGCAAAGCGCGTCGACGATCTGTTTAACTTGTTCGCGGTCTTGACCCTGCGGCAACGAGTGTCGAACCCCGGTGCGCTGCATACCCAGCGCCTTGCTCGGGCTGGGCAATTTCACGTTCTGATCACCGCGAAGCGCAGCCATGGTCCTGTTAACGCTGGACAGCCGGTTTTGTGCGGTGCTGACGGCGAGGCCACCGCGCCCAACCACGTCGCGCAGGTACGCTGAGTAATCCGCCAACACCTCCCGATCAATCTGCCGCGCATCATTGATGCCGGGCCCGTTCTCAGAACGACACCACTTCACAAATGCCTGCCATCGATCACAGTGCGCTTTAACCGTGCCGTAGTGGCCACCGCCGAACAAATCTTTCAGCGCCTGCGGCCCCGCATAGCTCAGTTGCCTGCCGTAGCCAAAATTTCGTGCATCGCGCCTACCCACTAATGCCATATAGGTTCCCTCATCTTCTTTCTCCGATCCTCGCCCCACGTCATCCCGCCAAGAATGTTGAGTGTTATCAGGGATCAAGGCCCCTGCGACCTGTGAGGGTTGTCCACTAACGCGGGACTGGCGGCTCTTTACGACCGGAAGCTTGGGCATCTCATGATCTGGCCTCCTGAGCACTTCCGCAGAAGTGGGCAGGTGGAGGCTGCACTGGCTGACGAGACCGTTGCCGCGAGATCCTGAGTCAGGTGAAGGCAGTGAAGCGATGACCGGGGCATGCCTGACTGTCAGTCAGGTGCAGTCCATTCCGTGGGCTGCGGCACCATCATCTGCATCGCTGTTGCTGGTGACTTCGGTGTTTGTCACGCCAATTGTCACGATGGGGGATGCCGCAAAGCCTTGTACGAGGTGGGCTGCAACAGCGGTAGGAGCGCCCGTCTCTTTCCGGGAGAAAGAGACGGGCGCAGGTTGGCGCAAGGAAATGGCCAAGCGGATAGGTTGCTGCAGGGCAGCTATGAAAGGGGATGAGTTGCCGCAGTGGGCACACTGCTAAAAGTAGGCATCCATCACATCGCTGTGACCGTGCGAGCCGCCGGACGCTAATCGCACTTTGGGAGAACCACCACGGTGTGGCGTAGCCTTAAAGGTTCGGGCTACCTGGGTTGCTGTCAACGACAGCGCCTTGCCCGATCTTTTCTACGCCTGTGGATAATCGGGTTAAGGCTCGAACTTTTGGGAGTTCTGCAGCTGTGGATGGAATTACTCAGCGATGGAAATCTGTGGTTTTCCACAGACAGTTGCGTGGGCTTTAGATTAGGTGAGGTCCATTCAGCATGGCGGCTTTACAGCCCTGCTTGGATGGAGCCTCTTGGACAAGCGGGTCAGCGAGATTTAGAGAACGTACGCTCACTTTGCTGGGGACTAAAGGTGAGAGCTCCACTTTCTTATCCCTACCGCCCCTCAATCAACGCCCGCTCCTCCAACCAAATCTCCTGAACAAACTGATCCGTAATCGCATAAATCCCATGCCCGCGCCGCATGATGATGTTCTCCGCCACCAGCGCAATCACCACGGGTTGAATTTCTTCAACCCGCACTTCGCGACCTACCGTCTTGGAGTATTCCGCCGCCGCATCAGTAGAGAAAATCCCCCGAGCATCGCGTTCCGCAGACGCGATCTTGTTGAAAATCGCCTGAGCCAGGCTGCCCAGCTGTTCGACTTTTTCAAGCTCAATACTCGCTGCTGCCGAGCGTAAGGTGCTGGCGATTACGGGTAGGAAAACATCGGGTTCACCGTCCTGCTGCAAGAGTTGACGCAATGCCTTGAGCATTTCTTCAGGTCGATTGCCTAGGGTATTGAAGGCTTCGACTGCGGCCCCAAGTGAGGGGAGCTTTTCCTTCTTCACCGTCATTGCCAGTCGGTTGAGCAGGAATTCCACGTAGTCGCCCTTTAGCAGCGGGTACGCGGCCGATGTCGCACCGGAAAACGCTTGGTTGCGTTTGGCGGTCAGCTCGCTGACCTGGGCTCTGTGGGAGCCTGTGCCGATAAAGAGGAAGTAGCCCGGCGTATTCGGGCGTGGGTTGATTGCATCACGCGCAGCTTTGAGTGCCAGGAGCAGTTGGTTGCCATCGTCGGAGGAAATGGCATGTTGCACCTCGTCGATGATCAGCACGAGATCGGTCTTCGCTTGGTCGACAACCTCTGTGAGTGCTTGCGCCAATGTGGGGCCGTCGGGGTTGCCGATGCTGTCGAGTTTGAAACCGAACTTGAATCCTGCTGCGCCTAGATCGACATTACTGACGCGCTTGAGCGTTTCCAGGATTGAAGAGCCCGGCGTTTGCAGTTCTTTGAGGGTTTTGTGGATGGCGTTGTGCACGAGCGTCGCCGGGTTGGCCAGCGTGTCGCTCCAGAGGTCGACGTAAATCACCAGGGCGCCTGCTGCTTCCAGAGCGGGGATGAGGTCGCTGCGCAGGAAGGTCGTTTTACCTGTACGGCGCAGGCCGGACAGAAACAGACCCGAGCGCAGACCTTCATCTAATACGCCTGGATTGAGAAGCTGGTTTGCCATCGACTCGGCCAGTTCAGGGCGCTGAAATATGCTGCTCATGCAATTATCCCTTTTTATGGATACGCCATAATTATTGCCAGCACATAATTTAGCATAAAGGATGAAATCTGGAATTGTGGCGCAAAAAGGGGTGATTCGAAGGGACGGGAGGAAGCGGGAAGGGGGGATCGAGGATGAATATCCCAGAAACAACAAAGCCCCTGCATTTCTGCAGGGGCTTCGTCTTATATGGTGCCGGCACCAGGAGTCGAACCCGGGACCTACTGATTACAAGTCAGTTGCTCTACCAACTGAGCTATACCGGCGTGTTAGGGCGACGATTATAGCGACTGAAAAGGTTCTGTAAACCCCTGAATTCTGACTATTTTTGCAAACCCTGTGGTTTTTCGTGATCGCCTTGTTTTTTCCACATTTTCACCGGCTGAAAACCCGCACAGACAAATACACCAAGGAAGGTCATAAAATTGACCATTTACCGTTCATCCAAAATTCCATCGCCTATATCACCAAAATAATGACACTCGCTACTTTGTTGTCACAGAATGCCTCACACAAAGGCGACTGATAATAAGACCTGCGGTAAGTACCCGCGCTTGCCGAGCTTCACGTCTTAGGTTGCGTCGTGAGGAGCAGGTAATGGGGCTTGGCAGAGAAATCCTGGCGTTATTCGGCAAGGACGTCATCCGTGATGCCGACGGCATCAATGCGCGAATGCATTTTTTCGGCACTATCCCTCAAGAATCTCATCAACCTGTCCAGCCGCTGGAGAGCCCTGTGTTGCGTCCAAAAATAGTGGCGCTGGTGTCTATCAATGGCGGTGTGGGTCGCAGCACGCTGGTGACGGCGTTGAGCAGCGGTTTGCAGCGTCATGGGGAGTCGGTGGTGGCGCTGGATCTGGACCCGCAGAATGCCTTGCATCACCACTTTGGCGTCAGTTGCACATTGCCGGGTGTCGGGCGCACCAGCCTGGAGCATGGGCAATGGGCCCCGCTGCAGCAGTTGGGTTTTGCCGGGTGCCGGGTGATTACTTTCGGCGATATCGATGTCCAGCAGCAGGAGAGCCTGGAGCGTTGGCTCAAGCAGGAGCCCGCCTGGCTGGCGCGACGTCTTGGGGCATTGGGCTTGAGCGAGCGGCAGACGGTGATTATCGATACGCCCGCCGGTAATAACGTGTATTTCCATCAAGCGCTGAGCGTTGCCGATGTGGTGTTGGCGGTCGTGCAGCCGGACGCTGCGTGCCTTGTCACGCTGGATCAGCTGGATACGCTGCTCGCGCCGCATCTTGAAGGCCAGTGCCCACCTGCCGTGCACGTGGTGGTTAACCAGGTGGATGAAAGCAGTGCGTTCAGCCTGGACATGGTCGAGACGCTCCAACATCGCCTCGGCAATGAGCCGTTTGAAGTTCACCGCGACGTGGCGATCAACGAGGCGTTGGCCTCTGCGGGAGACCCCTTGGAGTACGTGACGAAGCGGCTCGCCAGTGACGACATCAATGCGCTGTGCCTGCTGCTGAAGGCATCGAAAAAAAACGCGTGAAAGCGCGGTTTATACGGTTTAGCCCAGATGCTTATGCACAATCGGTTAGTAACCGGCGTCACATAACCGCCATTTTGTGGAGGCGTTCTCAACAGGCTGCAACTGCCTGTTTTGTGTGCGTTTTATTTTGTGAACAAAAAATGACCAGGGCTGCTTTTGGTCTGTAGCGCTGATGGTTACAGCCTTCGTAAAGAATTCATCAACAGAGTTATCCACAGGGCGCTGTAGGAATTTTTGCCCCTTAATCGCGCTGGGCCAGCACCATCAAGTTGCGTGGCGTGAGGCTCGGTTCACAGAAGCTGCCCAGCTCGATGTTGTAACCCTGCTCCATCAGGAACAGGGCCCGATCCAGCACCAGCCATAATTCCAACGGGCGACGAAACAGGCCTCTGACCAATTCCAGGTTTCGTACTTCGGCCAGGCGCCGCCAGCCATGGGCTTCCAGCGCCAGCCAATCCTGATCACCTGTGGATAAACCCTTGAGGCTTGCCAGCTCCCGGCAATATTCAGCGAAAGATTTATCCAGCCATTTGACGGGCAGGGAGGGCGTGGGCAGGTAGTCGTCGCATCCGCGCAATTGCCGTTGCAGGCGGTCGAAGCCCAGGCGCCGAGCCATGGAGGTATCGCGTTGCTGGCGTACGCGGTTGCCGGCGGTGACGGTTTCGCTCAGCGGCAGGCCCAGGTCATCGATTGACAGTTGCAGGGCAGAGGCGCGCCCGGTCGCGGACAGCGCTTGATAGCGGTCGGCGTTGATGCGGTTATAGCAGCACGGTGCCAGCGCCAGTTGTTTGCAGCCGGCAGCGCTGGCCAGTTGCAGCATGCGCACGTGAAGGTCGCCACAGGCGTGCAGGGCGACTGGCGTGTGTTCGGAGTTGATCGTTACCTCTGCCATCACGTCTTGCAGGCGATGGGTGACGGGCAAGCCGTGGTGATCGCTCAAGGCTTTGCCTGAGGCAATCAGGGCCGGATCATATTCCAGGCAGGTCAGTTGTTGGCCAGGTTGCAGCAGGCGGCGGCCGAGGTGGCCTTTGCCGGCGCACCAGTCCAGCCAGTGGTTGGGCGTTCCGGCAAAATTCAGGGCGGCGCCGAAGGCTTCGATCTGTTGCCATTTACGCCCCGGAACGTCGACGTTCAGGCGATGGCGGGCGGGTGCAAGCGCGTGGGTCGGCAACTTATCCACAGTGCCCAGGCGCAGCGCCTGAGCCGCCAGTTGTGGAAAAGGCGCGGGCGCCGGCAGGTCGTGGGGATGATTGTGACTGGCTTCGGCGTCGTCCAGCGAGCGCTGGCGCAGCCACTGCGATAACGCGCGATGCTCGGTTTCCCAGGATAATTGCAGGTGGGTGAAGGGCCGTGGTCGCCACAGCCCCTGGTGCTCGATCAGAAACGCATCCAGTGCCTGGAAGCGTGCCTCAACGTCCTTGGCACGCATCGACGCGCAGCCATTTTTCCAGCAATTTGAAACCGCGCACCAGCACATAGGCCATCAGCAGGTAGAACAGCCCGGCCGCGAAGAAGATCTCCACCGGCAGGTAGGTGCGAGCGATGATGGTCCGGGCCATGCCGGTCAGTTCCAGCAAGGTCACGGTACTGGCCAGGGCGCTGGCCTTGAGCATCAGGATCACTTCGTTGCTATAGGCCGGCAGGCCGATTCGCGAGGCGCGGGGCAGGATGATGTAGAACAGCGTCTTGGGCCTGGACATGCCCAGGGCGCGAGCGGCTTCGATCTCGCCTGGGGGAATGGCCTGGATCGCACCGCGCAGGATTTCAGCGATGTAGGCGGCGGTGTGCAGGGTCATGGTAGCGGTGGCACACCAGAACGGATCGCGCAGGTAGGGCCACATGAAGCTGTGGCGCACAGAGTCGAACTGCGCCAGGCCGTAATAGACCAGGAACAACTGCACCAGCAGCGGCGTGCCACGGAAGAAGAAAATGTAGCCATAGGGCAGGGCGCTCACGTACCAGCGGCGCGAAGACCGAGCGATGCCGAGCGGGATCGCCAGCAACAGGCCGGCAATCACGGCGATCGCCACCAGCTCCAGGGTCAGGGTTGCGCCCTGGGCCAATTTGGGCAGCCACTTGATGATCACGGCCCAGTTCAGGCCCAGATCGAAATGCGACAGCCAGCTGTAGTCACCGCTCATTGGGCGCTCCTTGCAAAGCCGCGGGCGGCGCGTTTTTCCAGGAAGTGCATGCTGGCCATGGCCAGTACGGTCAGGCCCAGGTACATGAATGCGGCGACCATGAAGAAGGTGAACGGCTGCTTGGTCACGGTCACGCCGATCTGCGCGTGGCGCATGATTTCTTCCAGGCCGATCACTGACACCAGTGCAGTGTCCTTCATCAGGATCATGAACAGGTTGCCCAGGCCCGGCAGGGCGATGCGCCACATCTGCGGCATGATCAGTCGCGTGAAAATCCGGAATTTCGACAGCCCCAATGCCACACCGGCTTCGCGGTGGCCCTTGGGAATGGCGAGGATCGCGCCACGGAACACTTCCGTGGCGTAGGCGCCAAAGCACAGGCCCAGGGCGATGACTCCGGCGGCAAAGGCGCTCAGGGAAAGGTCGGGGTTACCAAAAAACTCCCCGAGGGCACGCATCAGGTTGACGGTGCCGAAATAAATCAGCAGCACCCACAGCAATTCGGGAATGCCGCGAACGATGGTCGAATAAGCACCGCCCAGCCATTGCAACGGCTTGTACGGTGAAGTCTTGGCCAGGGCGCCGGCCAGACCCAGCACCAGCCCCAGGCACAGGGCCGTGAGCGCCAGTTTGACGGTCATCAGCGCGCCGGCGGCAAGCGCCGGGCCGAATCCGTAGAGATCGAAATTCATGGTGTTTTCATATCGCGGCAGGCATTGCTGAAAGCCGACGCGCTCAGGTGAGCGCGCCGGGCAGGCCGTTCAGATCATTCGATGCTGAACGGGAAGTACTTGTCGTTGATCTTCTTGTAGGTGCCGTCTGCCTTGATCTCTGCCAGGGCTTTGTTCAGGCGCTCGCGCAGCGGGTCGCCCTTGCGTACGGCGATGCCGATCTTGTCGCTCTCTACAACCGGGTCGCCCTTGAATTCATAGGCCGAACCGCCTTTGCTCTTGAGCCATTCGTACTGCACGTACTTGTCGGCCAGGATGCCGTCGAGGCGGCCGGACGTCAGGTCGAGGTAGGCGTTTTCCTGGGTGTCATACAGCTTGGCCTCGGTGTCGGGCAGCTTGTCTTCCAGGTAGGTACCGGCCAGCGTTGCGCGTTGTGCACCGATCACCTTGCCCTTGAGGTAGGCGGCGTCGGTCTTGAAATCCGCCGTGGCTTTGGGCGCAATGAACTGCAGCTTGTTGGAGTAGTACGGGTCGGTAAAGTCGACGGCCTGCTTGCGCTCATCGGTGATGGACAGCGAGGACACCAGGAAGTCGAACTTCTTGGCGTTCAGGGCCGGGATGATGCCGTCCCAGTCGGACACATACACTTCGCACTTCTCGACTTTCATCTTGGCGCACAGGGCGTCGCCGATGTCCTTGTCGAAACCGACGACATTACCGCTGGCGTCTTTATTGTTGAAGGGCGGGTAGGCCGCTTCGATCCCCATCTTCAAGGTTTCCGCCATGGCCGTGGCGCTGAACGCCATCGAGACGGCCGCGGCCAGAAGGAATTTTTTATAGGTCTGCATGCATGTTGCTCCGTTAGCGGTTGCTGGACATGAATTGTTTGCAGCGCGCCGAAAGCGGGTTGTCGAACACCTGCTGTGGCGATCCTTGCTCTTCGACCAGGCCCTGGTGCAGGAACACCACTTCGCTGGACACTTGGCGGGCGAAGCCCATTTCGTGGGTGACCAGCAGCATGGTGCGGCCTTCTTCGGCCAGCGCGCGGATCACATTAAGTACTTCCTGGACCATTTCCGGGTCAAGCGCCGACGTTGGCTCATCGAACAGAATGACTTTAGGCTGCATGGCCAACGTCCGCGCAATGGCGGCGCGTTGTTGCTGGCCACCGGACAGTTGCGCCGGGTAGGCGTGACGCTTGTCAGCGATGCCGACCTTGGCCAGCAAGGCCTCGGCCACTTCTATTGCCTCGGCCTTGCTCTGGCCGAGTACACGGCGAGGCGCCTCGATGATGTTGTCGAGGATGCTCATGTGCGGCCACAGGTTAAAGTTTTGAAACACAAAACCGATTTCGCTGCGCAGGCGGTTGATCTGCTTGCCGTCGGCAGCAAACAATTCGCCGTTTTTCGCGGCCTTGAGCTTGAGTTCTTCACCGGCCACCAGGATCTGCCCCTGGTGCGGGTTTTCGAGCAGGTTGATACAGCGCAGGAAGGTGGACTTGCCGGAGCCGGAGGAACCCAGGATCGAGATCACATCGCCGTCGCGAGCGGTCAGCGAGATACCTTTGAGTACCTCCAGCTCACCATAGCGTTTATGCAAGTTGCGGATTTCAAGCGCGGGCGTGGCCTCGGCCATGTGCGGTCCTCATTGTGTTCGTTGCGATCTTCGCTGTTGGGCCGCCTTCCTGGCGAGGCGCCAAGCTAGCATAGCGTTTGGATGACAGCCAACAGCGCTGCGGACGGTTAACGGGTGGTCTGCGGCAGGGTGTCGCATCGGCACAGCGGCGTGTCGCGCCATCTACAACCGAACAGACGTTTGAACCCGGAGCATCTACAGGCTTCGCGTAAAAAAGGGCGCGATGGTGCCAGCTTTGGGCAGGTGTTGGAAGGGTTAACCGGGCAAACGGCGCTTATCAGCGCTTTAATGGAGCGTCACGCACTTTCTGTGTGTGTTTTTGGTGCACCTGTCCGTCTGCAAGGTGAGTCGCACGGTAACGCTATAGCGGAATGCCATTGTTCTCAAAGACTTGCGATCACTACTGAATTTTCCTACAGCCCACGTCAACTGTGCCTTTGTTACATTTTGGCGCAAATCTTGCGTAAAAAATAAAGAACGCCCTGTTGGTTTCTTTTCACGAGAAAGACCGCAGGCCCGGCGAACCGTTTTCGCAATTCCTCGCAAAGGTGTGTCAATGAGTAGTACGCAAAGCTCCAATGACCTCGAACAGGGGCTCAAACCGCGGCATGTCACCATGCTGTCGATTGCCGGTGTTATCGGTGCCGGTTTGTTTGTCGGCTCCGGCCACGCGATTGCTGCCGCCGGCCCGGCCGTACTGCTGGCCTATGCGGCTGCCGGTACGCTGGTTGTACTGGTGATGCGCATGCTTGCCGAGATGGCGGTTGCGTCGCCGGACACCGGCTCATTCTCGACTTACGCCGACCGTGCAATCGGCCACTGGGCCGGGTTCACTATCGGCTGGTTGTACTGGTGGTTCTGGGTGCTGGTGATTCCGCTGGAAGCCAACGCGGCGGCGACCATCCTGCATGCCTGGTTCCCCGACGTGGCGATCTGGGCCTTTACCCTGATCATTACCTTGCTGCTGACCGCGACCAACCTGTTCAGTGTGAAGAACTACGGTGAGTTCGAGTTCTGGTTCGCGCTGATCAAGGTCGTGGCGATCGTGGGCTTCGTTATCCTCGGCCTGGCGGCGATTTTCGGCTTGCTGCCCACCAGCCAGGTCAGCGGTGTATCGCACCTGTTCGACACCCAGGGCTTTATGCCGAACGGCATGGGCGCGGTGCTGGCGGCGATTCTGACCACCATGTTCTCGTTCATGGGCACTGAGATCGTCACCATTGCCGCCGCGGAGTCGAAGAATCCCGGCCAGCAAATCACCAAGGCCACCAACTCGGTGATCTGGCGGATTGGTTTGTTCTATCTCTTGTCGATCTTCATCGTCGTGTCCCTGGTGCCGTGGAATGATCCGACACTGGCTGCAGTGGGTTCCTACCAGACCGTGCTCGAGCGCATGGGCATCCCGAACGCCAAGCTGATCGTCGACCTGGTGGTATTGGTTGCCGTGACCAGTTGCCTCAACTCGGCGCTGTACACCGCCTCGCGCATGCTGTTCTCCCTGGGCCGTCGTGGTGACGCCCCGGCTGTGGCCAAGCGCACCAATAAAAGCGGTACGCCTTACTGGGCGGTGCTGCTGTCCACCGGCGCTGCGTTCCTGGCGGTATTTGCCAACTATGTGGCACCGGCGGCGGTCTTTGAATTCCTGCTGGCCAGTTCCGGCGCCATTGCCCTGCTGGTGTACCTGGTGATCGCAGTGTCGCAACTGCGCATGCGTCAGAAGCGTGCGGCGGCGGGTGAGAAGATTGTCTTCAAGATGTGGCTGTTCCCGGGCCTGACCTACGCGGTGATGGTGTTTATCGTGGGTACATTGACCATCATGCTGTTCCAGGAAGCCCATCGGGTCGAAATCATCGCGACGGGCATTCTGAGCTTGCTGGTGGTGTTGGCGGGGCTGTTTGTAGCCAGTCGTCGCAAGGCCCAGAGAGCCGGCGCTCCCGTACTGAACTGACAAAATGTAGATCAAAATGTGGGAGGGGGCTTGCCCCCGATAGCGGGGGGTCAGTTACAAATAAGTGACTGACCCACTGCCATCGGGGGCAAGCCCCCTCCCACATTTGATATGCGTCAGTCTGCTGAATTCGTCAGGGCTTGGGATGCGGCGATTCGATCTACGCCAATGTACGGCGGCGGGTGAGCTGTTCCAGGAAGCCCGTTGGGTCGAAATCATCGCGACGGGCGTTCTGAGCTTGCTGGTGGTGTTGGCGGGGCTGTTTGTTGCCAGTCGTCGCAAAGCCCAGAGAGCCGGCGCTCCCGTACTGAACTGACAAAAATGCAGATCAAAATGTGGGAGGGGGCTTGCCCCCGATAGCGGGGGGTCAGTTAACAAATAAGTGACTGACACACTGCCATCGGGGGCAAGCCCCCTCCCACATTTGATATGCGTCAGTCTGCTGAATTCGTCAGGGCTTGGGATGCGGCGATTCGATCCACGCCAATGTACGGCAGCGGGTGAACTGTGCCAGGAAGCTCATCGCGACGGGCATTCTGAGCTTGCTGGTGGTGTTGGCGGGGCTGTTTGTAGCCAGTCGTCGCAAGGCCCAGAGAGCCGGCGCTCCTGTACTGAACTGACAAAATGCAGATCAAAATGTGTCAGTCTGCTGAGTTTGCCAGCGCTTGGGATGCGGCGACGTAGTCCGCCTGGAACTGCGGCGATTCGATCCATGCCAATGCGGCTGCCTCGTCATCGCTGTCAGTGGCCCATTGCCGATATTCAATCAGCGCGGCCAGGATAAAGTCGGTCGCTTCCTCTTCGCCTTCCTGTTCCAGCACCAGCGCCAGCAGCGGGTGCGCCAGGAATACCGCACACAGCGCCTGCTGGCTGGTTTCGCCCGCCGTGCGCATCTCCACGAACAGCTCGGTCAAGTCCACCGACTCAAGGTCGATACGGCTGTCGTCGCCGGCGAACGCATCCGGCTTGGTGGCGACGGCGCGCTGGGTACGGTTTTGCTTGGCCTTGGTTTTTGCCCGCTGGGCGCGTTTTTGCTGCTTGTTTGGCGAGGCCATGGGCGTCACGTCCTTGGGTTGGGGCAGGTATTGAAGCGCAGGTTGGGGGAAATCCCAAGCAGGTTTGCTCGCTCATCCAACTCGACCGCCAGGCAATAGATGAATAGGCTTGGCCTTCGCCACCTGCCAGAGCGTCTTCATGACCCGCGACACCCTTGAGCACACTCAGATTCCCCTCTATTTTGCTGCCACCCTGCTGGCCGCGCTCTGTGGTGCATTTGCGCCGTCCTTTGCTCAGGGGCTTGGCGTACTGGTCACGCCCGCCATCGCGGTACTGATGTACGCGATGTTCCTGCAAATCCCTTTTCTCGACCTGCGCCGTGGCTGGGGCAGCCGGCGCTTTATGCTGGCGTTGTTGCTGGCCAATTTCATCCTGGTGCCCTTGCTGGTATGGGCGCTGACCCGTGGCCTGTTGGAGCACCCTGCGCTGTTGGTGGGCGCGTTGCTGGTATTGCTGACGCCGTGTATCGATTACGTGGTGGTGTTTACCCACATCGGCAAAGGTGATTCGCGGTTGATGCTGGCGGCCACGCCGTTACTGTTACTGGTGCAATTGGCACTGCTGCCGGTGTATCTGGGTTTGATGCTGGGAGCGCACTCGGAGGTGGTGATCGCGGTCGCGCCGTTTATCGAAGCGTTCCTGTTATTGATCGCGTTGCCTATGCTGCTGGCCGCGTTGACGGCCTTTTTCGCGCGACGATCATTGCTGATCAACCGGTGGAACAGCGCCTGGGCCTGGTTGCCGGTGCCGGCGATGGCCCTCGTGCTGTTTGTGGTGATCGGGTCGCAGATCACATCAGTGATTCGGGATATCCGCCTGCTTGTGCCGGTGCTGCCCATCTACGCAGGCTTTGCGCTGCTGGCGCCGCTGATGGGGATGTTGGCCGCACGGCTGTTCGCACTGCCGGCGGCAACGGCACGTGCGGTGACGTTCAGCGCATCCACCCGCAATTCCCTGGTGGTGTTGCCCCTGGCGCTGGCGTTGCCTGACGGTGTGCGCGGTTTGGCCGCGACGGCGGTGATCCTGCAAACATTGGTCGAACTGGTTGCGCAGTTGATCTACATCCGCCTGATCCCGGCCCTGGTATGGCGCGCCAGTCGGTAATGCATGAATGTGCAGGTTCGTTCAGACGCTGTTCAGGGGGGCGGTCGGCACCATAAGCCCGCGCTTCCCACCTGACAGGTCACCCGATGGATCATCACAACCGCTTTCGCCTGGAGTCACTGGGCATCTTTCTGCTCGCCTTGTTGCTGTTCACCCTGGGTATCTGGGATCAGCAGCCTCAGGGCTTCGACGGACGATGGGCGTTGTTCCTGCAGGAAATGTTTCGCCACGGCGCGAGTCTTTTCCCTACCACCTACGGCCAGCCGTACGCGGATTACCCCGGCACTGCGACGTTCTTCAGTTTTGTCTTTGCCCGGCTGTTTGACGCACCGAACCATCTGGCGAACGTGCTGCCCACCGCGCTCGCTTCGGCGGGGGTAGTTGCCCTGATCTATCGCCTGCTCGCACCGGCCAGCCGGCCTTGGGCATTACTGACGGTGCTGCTGACACTGCTCACCACCCAACTGCTCGAAAAGTCGCGCTCGGTGTGCCTGGACCAGATGGTCGCGCTGCTGTGCGTCGGCAGTTTCTACCTGCTGCACAGTGGCGAGCGGTTGGGCTCACGGTTCAGGCACCTCGCGGTTTTCCCCTTGTTTGTCTTGGCCTTCGCGATTCGTGGGCCGCTGGGGTTGATCGAGGTGTGTGGCGTGACATGTGTGTACTGGGCGCTGGGCCGGCCGGGGGAGCGGGTCAGGCAGGTGCTGGTTCACGGCGTGGTCGGCTTGGTGATGCTGGCGGTGTGCTGGTGGGTGCTGATGAAACTCGCCCGAATCAGCGGGGGCGATGCCTTTGCCGATGAGGTGTTCAAGATGCAGGTCGGCGGGCGGCTGGATGAGTCCGGCGAGCCGTTTTACTTCTACTTCCAGCTGAGTTTGTACCGGTACTTCCCGGTGGTGCCGTTGGCCCTGGCGACGTTGATCGCACTGCGTCATCGTTGGGCGCAGCGTTGGGCCAATGAGGATGTGCAGTTGCTGATGCGCCTCGGCGCGTGCGGCTTGATGATTTTGCTCGGCCTGTCAGTACCGCACTTCAAGCGTGCCTATTACATCCTGCCCATGGTGCCGATGTTTGCCGCTGTGGCGGCCTATGGGCTGCTTCAGGCGCAAGGCTGGCTCGTTGGCGTGCGCCGCTGCTACGAGGGGCTCGTCGTCGCGCTGCCGGCGCTGTGCGTGGTGGTGCTGTTTGCGTGTCGGTATGCCTGGCACAAGCACGGCTATTGGCCTGATGTTTCGATGCCGCTATTGATCGGCGCTCTCGTACTGATGCAAGTGGCGGCGCTGGTGGCGTGGCGTCGGGCCGGGCGGTTGGTGTGGCTGAGCATGATCGCCCTGGCGGCGCAGTGGTTGCTACTGGTCACCGTCATCGAGCCGGCCAAGGATCTTCAGTTCGATACGCGGGAGTTTGTCAGCCAGGTGGAGGCGTTGCGGGATGCGCAGGCGGGCCCTCTGGTATTTGTCGACCTCGGCCGGGACACCTGGGCGGTGCGCTATATGATGAACCTGGACCACGATGAACAGCCGTTTTTCGTCGGGCGTAACGAGCTGGAAAAGCTCGCCACATTGCCCCGGCCATCCTGGGTGATTGTGGCGCGCAAGGACGCGGCGCTGTTGAAGGACTCGCCGGTCGAGCCGTTGGCGCCGAGCTTTCAGGGGCGGTTGAATGACAATGCGTTGATGGTGTTTCTGCTCAACTGAGAAGCCCTTTTTAGAAAGCATCTGAGGCGACGCTCGGCGCGTTACCGTTACTCATCAGTTAGATCATTGCTACCGTCTATCGGAATCGCCAGGCAAGATACGGATATTTAATAAAATTTAATTTAAAAATCAGTCGGTTAGTTGTTTTTAAGGCGTCTACCGATAAAGCAGTCGGGATATTGGCATGACGCATGCTTCGATGTTAATTTGCCGCCCTTTGTAAATCGACGGATCGAACATGTACTTGCTCCTGCCATGGACTCGGCTGCTGGGCGTCTGCCTGCTGACTTTCTTCACGCTGAACAGCGCATTCGCCGCCCCCACGCCCGGGGACCAGGACCTGATCCGCGATCGGCAAAACCGCCTGCTCGAAGAGCAACAGCGGCGCCTCCAGGAACTTCAAGACCTGCCCGGCAAAGCGGCCAAACCCGAGGCGCCCACCGCGCCCGCCGACACCCGTTGCTTCCCGATCAAAGACATCGAACTCAAAGGCGCCGACAGCCTGCCGGCCTCCGAGCGCGAGCGCCTGCTCAAGCCCTACGTCGGCCAATGCCTGGGCGTGTCCCAGCTCAACGACCTGCTCAAGGCCATCACCGACTACTACCTCGGCAAAGGCCGCGTCACCAGCCGCGCCTACCTGCCGCAGCAGGACCTCTCCACCGGCCACCTGCAAGTGCTGGTGGTGGAAGGCAAGCTCGAAGCCTTGCGCAGCGCCGAAGGCAGCACCGTGACCGAACGCGAACTGGCCATGGCGTTTCCCGGCAAGGTCGGCGAAGCGCTGAACCTGCGTGAAATCGAGCAACTGGTGGACCAGCTCAACCGCCTGCCGTCCAAACAGGCGCAAATGGAACTGACCCCCGGCAAGCAAGTCGGCGGCAGCGACGTAGTGGTCAAGAACACCGCGCAAAAGCCCTGGCGCGCCAGCCTGTCGCGCAATAACGACGGCCAGAAAAGCACCGGCGAACAGCAATGGGGCGCCGGCCTTGAATGGGACAGCCCGCTGGGCCTGGGTGACCAGTTGATTCTGCGCGGCGGCCACGACGCCATCAGCGACCACCAGAAAACCTCGAAAAACACCATGCTCTACTACAACGTGCCGTGGGGCTGGTGGAACTTCAGTTACACCTACAGCGAGAGCGACTACCGCACCTTCGGCGTGACCGATGACTTCAAATACAAGCAGGACGGCGACAACCAGAACCACCAACTGCGCGCCGAACGGGTCATCCACCGCGATGACGTGAGCAAGACCTCGGTCAACGTCGGCCTGGCGCACCTGCGCACCAACAACTACATCCTCGACGTGCGCACCCCGCCCAGCAGCAACCGCCTCAGCGAACTGCAACTGGGCGTCAACCACGGTCGGCGTATCGGCACGGCCTTCGTCAACCTGGACCTGGGCATGCAAAACGGCATCGGCCTGCTCGACGCCCAGTCCCAGGAAGAGCGCGACGCCTTCGGTCGCCGCCAGCCGAACTCGCGCTACCGCAAATACACCGCCACCGTCAGCTACCTGCAACCGTTCAGCCTGTGGGGCGAGTCGTTCAGCTTCAGCAGCCTGGCCACCGGCCAACGCAGTGAAGACCCGCTGTTCTCGCCCCAGCGCATGAGCCTCGGCGGCTCGGCTTCGGTGCGCGGTTTCAAGGACCAGTTGCTGACCGGCGACAGCGGCGGCTACTGGCGCAACGAAGTGCGCTGGGCGCGCCCGGTGACCCTCGACTGGATGCGCCCGGCCTTCTTCGAATACGGCGCCAGCGTCGGCTACGACCAGGGCGTGATCCGCAACGACCGCTACAACGACAACGTTCATGGCCGCGTGTCCAGCAACTCCCTGGAGCTGTTCGCCCGTGGCAAGAACGTCAGCACCAGCGTGACCTTTGCCCACTCGCTGGAAAGACCCGGCGTCGTCACCGAGCGCGAAGCGCCGATCTACTTCCGCCTGGATTTCTTCCTGTAATTCAACGTTGCGCCGCAGCGAGAAACTGAAAATGGACGTTCGACAATTTGCCTTCCTGGCCCGCCAACCTTCCGCCGCCCTGAAGCCGCGAAACGCGTTCTTCGGTTTGCCCAAGCGCGGGCTGGCGCTGATTCTCGCCAATGCGCTGTTCTGGCAGCCGCTGCTGGCCCAGGCCGAGGGCATTGTGGTCAGTGCGCCGGGTACCACGGTGGGCGCGGCGGGCAATGGCGTGCCGGTGGTGAACATCGCCACGCCCAACGGCGCGGGCCTGTCCCATAACCAGTTCCAGCAGTACAACGTCGGTCCCAACGGCGTGATTCTCAACAACGCCAACGGCGCGCTGCAAAACACCCAACTGGGCGGGATCATTGTCGGCAACCCCAACCTCAAGGGCGGCGCGGCCAGCGT
>NZ_CVTK01000024.1:0-31294 GCF_900004785.1 Pseudomonas sp. 28 E 9
TGCCCCCGATAGCGGTGGGCCAGCCACAGATAAGTTGACTGACACTCCGCCATCGGGGGCAAGCCCCCTCCCACATTGTTAACTGCATTTCAGGGTTATTGCGCGCCGCCCATGGCACCGGCTTTGGACATTACGAAGCTGATGAACTGCTCGACGGTCATCTTCTGGCCGTTGAAGGTCACTTCGTTGTTGGCGTAATGCAGCTTGGATACCACGTCGGTGCCCACCAGGGTTGCCAGTTGAGTGCCCACGGCCACGCCGCTGACCATCTCGGCCGCCATTTGCGATTGCTGTTCGATGGCTTTAGGGTCAGTCACGCCGCCGACCTGGGCTTGCAGCGCGGCCACGTCGCTGATCATCGGTTTGGACAGGGTGAGATTGGCGTCCAGCAGCGCAATCATCTGCTTGCCCAGCTCAACCGGTGGCAGTTCCATGGAGGCCGGCTTGGCCAGGTCCAGGACAAGGTTGAACTTGCTCTCGCCATGGGTGGTTTTCAGCGACAGGTTTTCCACCGCCACTTGCGGCTTGGCGGCCAGCACCTGGTTGACGTTGGCTTCGGCCAGGGTCTGTTCGGCTTCGGTCAGTTGCAGCTCGGGCGCGGGTTGACCGGCAGCGGCGGCGGCTTGCACCGGCTGCATCTTGTCCTGGTAGAGCTTGGTCAGCACCAGCATTGCCGGGATGTCGACGTTCTTCATGCTGACGGCCATGGCGGCCGAGCCCACGGGCTTACCCTGGTAACCGATCTCGTCGATCTTGTAGTCGACGCGGCCGGCCAGGTTGTTGTCCTTGGTCTCGCTGGAGTCTTTCTGCTCGAAACCCTTGAGGGTCAGCACAGACTTCTGCGGGCCGAAGGTGACCTTGGTGTCGGTCAGTTCGATGGTGTTCTGGCCGGTGTAGAAACCGAACGTGGATTTGGCCAGGTTGCTGGCAACGGTCAGGCCGGCCAGTTCAGCTGCGAACGCGTCGCCATTGGCATCGACGGCCGCGACCTTGAGGCTGTTCATGTAGCCGTCGGCCTTGACCTTCTGGCCTTCGGCGCTGCTGTCGAATTCCAGGTTGGCGCCGGAGAAGCTCACCGAGGACTTGTCGTCCTTGAATTCCAGGGGCAGCAATTCGACGTTGCCGTTGACCGAACGGCTGTAGCCGATATTGGCCACACCTTTGAGCGGCGACACGTCTTTGGCGGCGGCGAACCATTGTTCAGTGGTGGCGTTCTTTTCCAGTTCGTAGTGACTGGTGGCCATCACCGGCAGCCATTTCAGGGTGACCAGGCGCGAGAACGGCAGCGGGCCGTGTTCGATATGGTCGACGAACAGCAGCTCGGGGTTGGGGTTTTGCTCGCCGAACACACGGCCCTGGCCTTTGAGGCGGTAATGGGCGGTGCTGCTGAACACACCACGGTCCAGGGAGACCAGCTCCAGGGACACACTACCGTCCACGCCGGCCATGGAGGTCTGCAGTTCCTTGTTGGCGTTCTGGATCGCGGTTTGCAGGACCGGCTCCAGTTGTTTACCGGTGTACCAGGCACCGCCTGCACTGACGACGCCAACGGCGACAACGAAACCCAAAAGAACGACTGCTGGCTTATTCATGAAGTGACCTGATCAAATCCTGTGAGAAGTGGGCTGTCTTCCTTGAACCCCGGAGGGGTCCTTGTAGGAGCGAGCTTGCTCGCGAAGAACTCATAGGCACCGCGTTTATTCAGAATGCACGCGTTATCGTTGAGGTTTTTCGCGAGCAAGCCCGCTCCTACAGTAGTGGCCCGTGTGGCCGAAAGGCTGGGGAAGATTAGCACTGGCGGGCGCAAACGGCCCAGCCTTTCAGAAGGATCAGTTCATCAGGAGTTCAGGAGTACTCCAGCTCTATTTCATCCAACTGGTGATCAAAACTCTTCAGGCGCGCCGTCCAGGTGTAGACCAATACCTCGAACTCACGGTGTATCACCGCGTTGCCGGGGGTGTCGGTCTTGGGGTCGCAGAAATCCAGCTGATAGCGCTCGCGGGCCATTTGCGTGGCGACATCGGACAATTCCCGCGCGTTATTCAGCCAATGCCTGCCGTCAGCGACCTGTCGATCCAGCACGACACATTGCGTCTTCAGCACTTCGAGGCTTTTTTCCAGGGGCGTGCCGGTGAGGTCGCCCATGACTTCCTGGAACGTGCGACCGGGTTGCCAGTAGCTGCCCCAGAAATAGCGGTCAAACACGGTTTCGACACGGCGCAGGGCCACCTTGGTGTCCCAGATTGCGACGCGGGTCTTGCCTTGTTCCAGCAACTTTCGCTTCACCCGTTGGTTTTGATAGGAGGCCCAGGCCACCACGCCGATGGACAAGGTGCCGATCACCAGGCAGGCGCTGTCGAGAAAGACCATGGCCTTGTCGAGTTGGTGGGCGAGCATGACGCCGTAGAAATACGCGGCCGATAACAGCACCAGTGCCAAGAGCACGCACCAGAAAGCGGGAGCATAAGGGTTTTTCATTATTGGAATCCCCATGAGCAAACGCGAGCAGTGTCGAGTGAGGCTTCACGACGCCTCACCTGACAAAGCATAGCTATCACCTCACGGTTTGCCGGGTTTTATCCCTTGCGTTCGTCCGCTTTCCCAGCCGCCGCCCAGCGCCAGGAACAGGTCGATCTGGCTCATCGCAACCTGGGTGTTGGCCGCCGCCAATTGCGCGCGCATGGCAGTGTAGGTGCGGGTCGCCTGCAGATCGGCGAGAAACGACTCGCGCCCGGCCTGAAAGAAGCGGTGGGTCTGGTCCGCCGCCTCGCGCGCCGAACGCTCGGCGTCGGCCAGCGCTTCACGGCGCTGCAGCATCGCGGTGTACTGCGCCAGGCCGGTCTGAGTTTCGCGGATAGCATTGAGTACCACCCCATCGAAATGCGCCAGGGCGCCCTGGGTCGCGGCTTCGGCTTCGTGAATGCGTGCGCGGGCGCCGTTGGTTGGCACTGTCCAGCTGATCATCGGGCCAAAGCCCCAGCGATTGGTCGCAGGCTGGCCGAGGTTGTCGAGCAGGCCCACCGTGCCCACCGTGGCGCCGATGGCGATGTCCGGGTACAAGGCGCCGGTGGCTACGCCGATGCGCGCGGTCGCAGCGGCCAGCTGGCGTTCGGCCTGGCGCACATCCGGGCGGCGCTTGAGCAACGTCGCACCGTCGCCCACCGGCAACAGCTGGGCGATGTGCGGCAACTCGGCGCAACTGCCGGTGCCGGCCGGCAATTGATCGAGGGGCTTGGCCAGCAGCATCGACAGACGGAACAACCCGGCCTGACGCGCCGCTTCGTAGCGCGGCATATCGGCGCGCAGGGATTTGTATTGGGTTTGCGAGCGCGTGACTTGGGTTTCATCGCCACGGCCGGCGTCGCGCAGGCGCTGGGTGAGCTTGGTGCTTTGGGCTTGCAGGTCGAGGGACTCGTTGGCGATGGCCAGCTCTTCGTTGGCGGCGCAGACCTGGGTGTAGGCGCGCACCACATCGGCCACCAGGGTAATGCGCGCGATATCGGCGGCCGCCTGGGCCGCATCGGCGTTGGCCTGGGCGCTTTCGATGCCGCGCTGCAAGGTGCCGAACAGGTCGAATTGATACGAGGTGGTGATGCCCACGCTGCCGATGTTGCCCACCGGCACTTTGTCCGCCAGCAGGAAGGCTTCGCCGGACTCCTGCAAGCGCTGCGCTTCGGCCTTGGCCCCGGCACTCCAGCCACCGGCGGATTCGGCCTGCTGGGTCTGGTAGCGCGCGCGTTGCAAGTTGGCCGCGGCCACGCGCAGGTCGGTGTTGGAGGCCATGGCCTGGCGCACCAGTTCATCCAGGCGCGGGTCTTTGTACAGCTTCCACCAGTCCGTCGGCACGGGCGCCGACACCACGTTATTGCCCTCGCCGGCGATGGCACCTTGCAGGTCGTCACGGTTGACGGCGGCCGTGTCCGGCAACTTGTAGTCCGGGCCTACCGCCTGGCAGGCCGACAGCAACACCCCCAGCGCAGCGGTGGCCAGCAGTTGCTTCATGGCTGGTCTCCGGCGTTGGTCTTGTCGTCGATGATCGACACGGTCGCGGTACGCCCGGCGATCATGCGGAAGTCCGCCGGCACGTCATCAAAGGCGATGCGTACCGGAATCCGCTGGGCCAGGCGTACCCAACTGAACGCCGGGTTGACGTTGGGCAGCAGGTTGGAACCGCTGCTGCGGTCGCGGTCCTCGATACCGGCGACGATACTCTGCACATGCCCATGCAGGCGGGCGTTGTCGCCGATCACGCGGATATCCACGCCCATGCCGACGCGGATGCCGTCCAGTTTGGTTTCTTCGAAATAGCCGTCGATATGGAAGGAGTTGCTGTCCACCACCGACAGCACCGGGCGGCCGGCGGTGACGAATTCCTGGGCACGCGGCGCGCGGTCGTTGACGTAGCCGTCCACCGGGCTGCGGATCACCGAGCGGTCAAGATTGAGCTGGGCCGAATCCACCGTCACTTGCGCTTCGGCCAGGGCCGATTGGGCACGGGCCACGCGGGACTGGCTTTCTTCCAGTTGCTCGCTGGGCACCAGGTTGCCCAGGCCACGGTTACGCTTGTACTCGCGCTGGGCCTGGGCCAGGGTTTCCTGGCGGTCGGCCACGGCGGCCCGGGCCTGGCGCAGGGCCAGCTTGAAACGGTCCTGATCGACGGCGAACAGCACCTGGCCTTTGCTCACCAACTGGTTGTCGTGCACATCGACACGCTGAATCAGCCCGGACACGTCCGGGGCGATCTGCACGATGTCGGCGCGGATGTGGCCGTCACGGGTCCAGGGCGCAAACATGTAGTACATGACCATGCGCCACACCACGACGACCGCGAAGCTCACGATCAACAGCGTCAGGACGACACGGCCGATAGTCAAAAAAGGTTTTTTCATGTCATCAGATATCGACTGAGTGAGTCCACCGCGCCCAGCAACAGCGCGTACAGCCCCACATTGAACAATGCCCGGTGCCAGACCAGGCGATAGAAGTGCATGCGCGTCAACAGCCCATGCAGCACCAGAAACAACACATAGGTAATGCCCATCAGCACCAGCAGCGTGGGCAGGAAGACGCCGCTTATATCCAGGTCACCGATCATAAGGGCGCTCCATCCGGTAACGGCGCTTCGATTTCCGTGCCGCCAATGAACTCCACGCCGGGCAACAGCGCCAGGCGCAGGCCGGCCAGGGCATGCAGCAGGTGCAGGCGCGTGTCATCGGCGTCTTGCAGGCCCTGGCCGTTGAGGGCGCGGCGCGTGCGGTCCAGGGTCATCAGCAGACCGCTGGGCGCGGGCAAGCGTTCACCGGCCTTGAGGCAGGCCTTGAAATAACCGCCAACGCCTTCCACCACCTGGTTGAGCAGCACGCGCGGCACGCCGAGGATGCGCGGCGAGTAGGCGAGCAGATCGAGCAGGTTCAGCGCCACGCGCAAGTCGCGCAGGGCGGTACCGGTGTCCTGGCCCGTGAGGCCCAGGCGCGGCAGGTGCTGCATCAGGCGGTCGAGCATTTGCGCGGCCATGTGCCGATGTTCGGCCAGGGTGGCGGGCTCGGTGAGGCTGACGATGTCGCGCCAGCTGAAACGGGTCAGGCGCTTGGCCGCCAGTTCGGCGCCGAAGGGCCGTGCGATCAGGGTCCATACAAAGGCAAACAGCAGGCCCACGGGCCCGGCCAGATTGACGTTGGCGAAGTTGAGGAAATCCGCGTCATAGGCGCCCTGGATGCTGATGAACGACGAGGTGTTGACCAGCGTCAGCAGCATGCCCAGGTAGAACCGTGGCTGCACGGTGAGGGTGCCGATGCAGATGAACGGCACGGCGAACGCCAGCACCAGCATGGGGAAATCGTGCAGGTTGGGCAGCACCAGGAACAGATAGAGGCTGGCGAACAGCACCGACATGGCGGTCCAGAAAAAGAACCGATAGATCTGCGGCGCGGGGTCGTCCATCGAGGCGAAAAAGCTGCACGCCACCGCCGCCAGGATCACCGCACTGCCGCCGTCGGTCCAGCCCAGCAAAATCCACAACACCGAGGCGACGATGATCGCGGTGACGGTGGAAAACGCCGAGTAGAACATCAGGCCACGATCCAGGAATGGCGTGAGCCGGCCCAGGCGCCAGTGGCGGTAGACGGCGCGCCAGGTGTCCTGGCTTTCGCACTGAATGGCGGCTTGCAGGCTGCGGCAGTCCTGCCACAGGTCGACCCACTCACCGAGGCGGTACAGGGCGTTGGAGAACAGCAGCGTGTGGCGGTCGTCCAGCGCTGCGCCCTGGGGTTGCGCAGCGTCGATCTTGTCACGCAGCACGCGCCAGCGTTCCAGTGGCGCGGTTTCGGTGGTGCTTTGCAGCCAGGCGTTGGCGGCTTGCAGCAACGGCGTGAGCCGATCGAGAAATTGCGGCGCGCGATGTTCAATGGCGTACACCGCATCGTCCAGGGCATCGATCACCGGCAACAGGTGAATCATCCGCCCGCGCAATTCCTTGGTGTTGCGCACCGTCTGCGGCCGCGCGCCTTCGTGGGGCAACTGGCCGATCATCAACTCGAGGGTGTTGAACGTGGCGACCATGCCGCCGCGCAGGCCGCTGATGGCTTCAGGCGCCACATCGCGGGTGAGAAAGCGCTGGCTGTAGACTTGGGCGTCGCTGAACCACTTGGCAACCGAGCCATCGAACACCGGCATCAGGCGACGCGGCCAGAACATCGCACCCACCACGGCCGCCACGGCGATGCCGAGGAAGATTTCCTCGGTACGCGCCTCGGCCACATCCCACACCGCCAGGGGGTTGTCCACCACCGGCAGGGCAATCAGCGGCAAGGTGTAGCCGGCCAGCATCAGGGCGTAGCTGTTGGCAGTGCGCAGATGCAGGGAAAGGAACAGCAAGGTGCCCGTCCACAGGGCGATCACCACCACCAGAATGTAGGGTGACTGCACGAACATCGGCACAAAGAACACCGCCGCCGCCGCGCCCATCAAGGTGCCGATTGCACGGTACAACGCTTTGGAACTGGTGGGGCCGACAAACGGGCTGGAGACGATATACACCGTAGCCATGGCCCAATACGGACGCGGCATTTGCATGAGCATGGCGATGTACAGCGCGATCATCGACGCGGCGAAGGTACGCACCCCGTAGAACCAGTCGCGAGCAGGCGGAAAACCGGTAAAGAATCCGTTCAAGGCGCTACCGCCTCGGCCGCCTCGAAGGCGCGCAGCACGCGCAGCGCGGCTTCCAGATCGGTGGCGGCGATGTCTACCAGGACTTCCTTGCGCAGGCGCACCAGTTGCGCTTCCACTGCCTGCACCAGCTCACGGCCGCGCTCGGTGAGGCTCAGGGCCTTGGCGCGACGGTCATGGATGTCTTCGGTGCGGCACACATAGCCATCGCTGCACAGCCGGTCGAGCAGACGCACCAGCGACGGGCTTTCCATGCCTGAAGCCTGGGCCACTTTGACCTGATGCACACCGTCGCCCAGGCGGCCAATCATCAACAGCGGCACGGCGCAGGCTTCAGAGATGCCATAGCTCACCAGCGTGGCCTGGCAGATTTTGCGCCAGTTACGGGCGCCCACCACCATGCTGCTGCTGAGGTTCATCTGGAGTTGTTCGAGGGATTGGGACACTGGATAGTTCGCATACAGTTAGTTTGCTAACTATCAATATGGTGGAGGAAGGGTTCGCCGTCAAGTTTTGAAACAATTTCGCAGATGAGTGGTGGGATGTGGCTTGAGTAAAGCGGGTTTTAGGGTAGGCATCAGCAAATCGCTGATATTCGCCATACGACAAACAAAATGTGGGAGCTGGCTTGCCTGCGAAAGCGGTGGTTCAGTTGAATATTCAGTGACTGACCACACCGCTTTCGCGGGCAAGCCCGCTCCCACATTAGGTCAGCGTCGGCCTCATGCCTGCTGTTCAGCCTGCCCATCCAGACGACGCTGAATTTCACCCATCATGTCCAAGCCATCACGCAATGAGACCAGCACGGCCGTGACCAGGTGATGGAGGTTTGGATTGTCCGCCGCAGAGTTCAGGGTTTCCAACAACTCAGTACCGATACGCACGCGACTGCGCGCCGTTTCGTGGAGCAAATGCGAAGGGGCAAAGGTGTTGAAGGCCAGGACGGGAACGTTGGTGGGGTTGGTTTGAAGCGGCTTGTATTGGTCCATCGATAAAACCTCACAGATATGAATTTGAACCACCTTCTCCCGTCGCCAAACGAGTAAGGGTGGCAGCTGTACGCAGGTTGGCGAACCGGTTATCTGTGAAACCCGGCAGATCCGAAGATCTCCCGCGCACAGCCGCCATAGAAACCAATGCCTTCATCCGAGGAAAAACGCACGGTATATGTACGCTGTAACGCGTCACAGAATTTCGGATCGCCAAATCCGATCGCCGATGTGCGGCGACAGCAGGACTATAAAGATCACACCCTTTCTCCGCAACAAGGGAACGTGAAGAGCGCTTCTTTGCAGGAATCGCAATTCATCTCTGGACGGTCGGGACAGTCTGACTCTGCAGTCAGAGAACCATGGTCGCTCGAAATCCCTGATGATGCCGAAATGCTGGCCTCTTTCCGTATCTATAGGTAATCTTCAGTAGAAGGCTTAGTTCGCATTTTTAAATGGACGAAAAATGGAGCATAGGAATTGAGCAAAAAAACTAAACACTCCGAATTCAGGTGCAGCGCACACCTAACAATGCTAGTTGAAAATTTTATTATTTTTTGCAAATCTCCCATAGACCGCTATTTAGGCAATGCCGATTTTTCAGCTACTCCTCTACTCCAAAAAAATAAATACTAGAGAGACCACTATGAATTCTAATGCTGCGGAAAACACCAATATAGCTGAGGGCACTGATGAAGAACCCACGCCCGCAATCATAAACATATTAAATACATCAATATTTGAGATAAGCTTAGAAAAAACCCAACTTTCCGCGCCTTACAAAAATCCGAAAAAGAAAGAGATTCAAACCTATATTAAAGAACTTGCAGGAAGCATGCTGAAGAATCACAAAGGTCAAGAGCATCGCTTCGTCTCTGAACGTTGTGAAATGTCAACTCTTTCGAATAAGCTTATTACATCAAATTTTGAAAGTGCCTCTCGGCAAACAGCCGAACGCCTGCACCGAGTTGAAAGAGCGACTCAAGAAAAATTACAAAAAATAACCACCCTTAGAAAGGGCAGCCTATTACAGTCACACATAGAGTTATATGACGAAACATATATACTCTTTTTCAAAATAGATCATGCGGGATTTTTGGATGAAAACTTTGATTGGAAAGTAGGTCTCCCTGAAAAACAGATAGCACAAAAAAGCGCCATACTTAAAGTCAGCGACTCTATAATCGAGCAAATTTGGGTTGGTGATTCAAACGCAAAAATTTCAGAATATTGGTGGCGCGACTTTTTGGAGCTAGTACCATTATCCTCCCCTGAAACCAATACTAAAAGTGCCTTCGTAGCTATAGAAAAGCTTCTTATATCCACAGTAAAAAAAGTATCTAACAGTGATTATTGGACATTGCGCAATGCCCTGGTTAGTTATTTCAGAACCAATCAAAATTTTCAAATTCAATCTTTAGTTGATCAGGCTTTCACGTCCTACACCCCGGACAGTTCTGAAATCAATATGCAGAAGCTCATTGCTGACATAAGTGCATTACCTACGAAGTCAAGATTTGACCCGCAATTTGAAATCGCCCCAAACATTATAAAAGCCAAAATAAAGAAACAAATAAATCTCGCTGATAACCTTGAGCTGCGCATTACCGGCGAAATCAAGAATCATGATGAGACCTTTGATACCGGAGAGGATGCGGATGGAAGAAAGTTCTTAAAAATCTATTCCGAGGAAGGTTATAACGAGTTTCACAAGCAGGACAATTAGCATGGATATCAAAGAATCGATAATTTCAACTTTTACGAATAAATCGATTTTAATCTCTGAGAGCGAAAACAATTCAGAATACATTGCCAAATATTCTTGCGAAGAACTCCATGCACCGGGAATAAGTCAGCTGCTACAAGCGCTCTCGCGTATCCCAGGCAGGGACAGGCCAAAGATCACTCTACAATATAGCCACACCGAGGATAACGACGTTCTTGAAAGGAGTGAACAAAAGGAGCTTGAAGCTTTTGTAAACAACATTGACATCAACCTCCTTCATACCGAAAAAGAGGAGACAACAATCACTGTTAAAATCACAAAAATACCGCACGACCAAATATTATCCATATACTCCATTGAAGCAATTTCAAAATTTTTGGCTGACAAATCAATTAACTCCACACTCATTAAAATAAAAAACCTTTCTGAAAAAGCAAACACACTCGAACTACTAGACAAAACTCAAGGCTTTTCAACAGCGCTATTCTTTTTTAAAAACCGAGACACCCTTACTAAACAGAGACCTCCAAAAATATTACGAGACGACCTACTTTTAAAAAGAGAAAAATCAACTAACTTCGCAAATTCAGCTCAGCACAACTTCATTCCGGAAGATTTTAGGGTTATAACAGGCTCTCTACCGCCAGAATTACAACACACCTTTACACTTCTACTTCTAGCCTCATCGCTTATATTTATTTGCGACTATTCCAGAATTTTGGAAACAGGGGACATCAAATTAAAGCTTAATGGTTACAAAACAATAGAAAATACAATTAGCTCAACACAAAACCCAACAAGCATCGAGAATGCTGCTCTAATTTTCTTTGAAATATATCACTGGACATATAACGATGGGAGCACTATAGATAAAATCGGAATAGCTCGAAACATTATCTCCATCCATCTGGAAAAAGACTCCTTCACATCTATTCCAAAAGAAACTATTGCTTCGATTAGCTCTGGCTACCAGATATATCTAAAAGACAACTTAAAACAGTACATAGAAATAAAAAACAAAATCTCAGAATCCATTTAGAAGTCATCGGAGAAAGCCAGTGATTTGGCGAAAAATGTTGGCACTGCCTTTAGGTCTTCCATATTCGCTATTTACTCATTCTTTTTTTCAATATTCCTTTTCCGAATCGTCAGCGGAAAATCACCTACTTTAGAAGTAACAGAAGAAATTTACTGGATATTTTTCGCATTCTTATGCATCTCGATACTAGTGTGCTTTTATTCAATCAACGAATTATCAGACGAAAGATCCAGACTTCAAAGCTCATACATCAACATTAAAAATCGGTACAAAGATCTGATAACAGAAAAAGACTTGTCCAAAATTTTAAATGAAGACTTAGATCACATATCTGATATAGACTATATAAATCGCAGAGGGCGTAAAACCCAAATCCTTTGGGCAGTATCTCTTTTTATCATTTTTTTACTTATGACCATATTAAGAATGCGGAGTTATTACTCCTCCCTTCATTAAAAGCAACAATAGTTATTTAATTAATTTATGGACCTTTTCCTCAATAAACCCAAACACCTCCTCCGCCACGCTGTACTGAAACTGCTTACGCCGATGCTTGGAAAGCTTCCCACCGTTATCCAGGCACATCATTACCAGCTTCGACAAATCACTCCCACGTACGTCGTAGCGTTGGTTTACCGCCTTGATCACACGGTCGTAGCGGTCGAGGAATTCTGTTTCTTCGCGCAGTTCCACTTCCAGGGCACGGCGGGCCATTTGCAGGGTGAATTCGACGCAGCGGGTCGCATCCCAGTAGCGGTAGATAGAGGGATGGCCGATGAAGTCGAAGGCCATGTGGTCGACGTCCAGCCAAGTGACGTTCCAGAATTCCCGAACCGGTTGGGAGAAGGTCTTGAGTGCCTCCAGGTAGGCTTGCTCTTCGTGCTTCATGGCGACGGAGACCGGTAGCAACAAGCCATTTTCCAGTGCGCCGTAGTGGCAAAGCGTCTGGTGAATCAGGAAGCGAGACAGGCGCCCGTTACCGTCCATGAACGGGTGCAGGAAGACGAAGCCGAAAGCGGTGATTGCAGCCGCAACTAAAGGATCGACGCCTCGCACGGGCTGGTTGGCGAAGGCCATCAGCTCTTCCATCAATTCCTGGCAAAGCGCGGGGGCTGGCGGTACGTAGCTCACACCGGCTGCACCGCGGAGCCCGTTGTGTAGATGGTTTTGTTCGTGGCGAAACGCGACGGCTTTGTCGAAGGGGTTGGAGACGGTGCTGTTTTGCAGCTCGACCAAGTAGTCCTCGGTGAGCAAACGGCCTTCGTGAGCCTGGCGCAGGAGTTGAACGAAGCGACGGGATTTTTCTTCGCTGGGTTGTTCTTTTTCGATGGCAAATGAGTCGCGGGTTTCGTGCAGGTACGCCCACTGGATGGCGCGGTCCATCATTGCGGGTGGGAGGGTGGCCATGAAGGATTTGGCACGAGCCAATACATCAAGCGCCAACAACGCTTCCAGCTCAGGCGTTCGCTCTACGGTGGCGCAATAATGCAAAGAGCCCAAACCATTGAAATCCACTCGCCAACGACTGTTGCGAATACTGGGGCCAGTCACATAGCGCTGCGGGTCGAACAAGGGAACGACGCGCCCACGAACAGGAAGGGTGTGATCAAGCATTTTCCCGGTAAAGCATGGCGAGCCCTTTCAGAGAAAATTAACTTGAGCGATTAAATCCCAGTTTTTTTACCACTCACCAATTTTTTTTACATATTTGCGTTTTTCGGGATATTTTTTTACACCCCTCGCCCATCCTGCAACATCAGGTTCAACTTGCTGTGCAGGGGCGATTCCATGGAATGTTCCTCATAAACCTGTTCAACAGCGTCTAGCGGCAACCCTCAGGCTGCGGCGCCGGCACGTTGCATAACACGAACAACCGCGCCCTGGCGCCTCCGCCGTCCTGGCGACTGAGTTCGCGCCAGCCGTTCGGCAGCGGCGCGAATTCATCCGGCGCTTCGTTGCTGCTGATCAACCATACCCGCCGCGTTTGGACAGGCAGTGCTGACAGGCGATCCAGGTAGATGCGTCCGCCGTCCTGGTCCACCAGCGTACCGAAGCCATAGGCATTCGGTCGCGTCGAGGTGCCGTCGGGTTTGGGCGGGGTGTAAAGCTGCAACTGCGCGTCGGTCTGGTCGTAATACACGTAGCTGAGGTACCACATCATGTCGCTGAGGACGATGCGGTCGTCTTCCTGGTAATTGCGATTGACGAACTCCACCGGCACGTTGAATTGATCCTGCTCATCCACCTCGAAGTTGTTCTTCAGGCCCAGCAGTTCCATGCCAATAAACAGCACCAACAGCGCTGCGCCCAACCATGACAGGCGTGACGGCAAGCGGTCGATGGCCATCGCCAGGACGATCGGCAAACCCAGGGCGTACACCGTGAGATAGCGCTCGATAAAGACCGGCGAGATAAACGACACGCCGTACACCAACAGCAACGGCAGCAGGAAAAACAACGCAGGCAAACGAGCCCCGGGGTTGCGCCATGCCGTCACCCAGACCACCGCGATCAACAACAGCGGGAAGGTCCAGAACAGCGGTGCCCAGAAATCAACGCCTTCATCCTGCAACACGAACTGCCAGATCATCGAGGGCAGGGACAGCAGGTTGACCGGCTCTTCCCAACCAATGTCCCCGCCTACCTTGAGTTGTTCGACGTGCTGCACCAGGTCCAGAAGGTTCGGCAGCCAGGGCAGGTACAACACCACAATCGTGGCGTTGGCCACCCACCATGCCGGGCGCGTGATCAGACGCGGGCCTGGCGAGTGCAGCCCGAGGTACGCCCAGTGCACCAGCACACACAGCGCGGTGAAATAATGGGTGTAGAAACCGGCGCTCATCAACAGCACATAAGCGGCCAGGTAGCGTGTGCGCTCGGGTTGGCGCAGCCAGTAGACCAACGCCAGCGTCGCCCCCAACAGCCATACGCCGAGCAGCGAATACATGCGCACTTCCTGGCTGTAGCGCACCGCCGTCGGCAGCAGCGCCAGCAGGATGCCGGCCAGCAGCGCGGCGCGACGGGTGGACAGTTGCCGCGTCAGCCAGATCCCCAGGCCCACCACGACGGCACCGGGGATGGCGCTCATGCTCCTGATCGACCAGATGCTGTCGCCAAACACTTCGATCCAGCCGCGCAGCAGCACAAAATACAGCGGCGGATGCACATCGTGGGCGGCGTGAAACCACAGGTCGGCCAGCGCATATTCGCTGAGCAAGAGGCTCGAGCCTTCGTCACCCCAGATCGCCGCCGACGTCAGGTGGTAGAACCGCAGGACCATGGCCAGCGCCAGGATCGGCACCCACCAGAGGCGGCTGAGCCACCCGGCGCCGTCCCGGGTCAGGCGATTGAACGCAGGCAAGACCCGGACTTTTTCATTTTGCTCTACCACCGACCGACGCATATCGACTCCGTTACGACTGCCCTCTACAGGACAAACCCTGCGCATGCGCAAACACCGCCACTTTAGGCCAAAAGCGGTGGGCCCGTTGCTGGAATCAGACAAATCAACAATTTGCGTAGGCCTTCACCGAAGCACTCGTAGGATCAGGCTATGATTGCCCTCCTCCACGGACTCAGGATCAAGGAAACGTTATGCGTATCGGTTTGCTGTCACCTCTGGCTCTGGCCCTGCTGGCCGTTATTCCCCTGGCGGCCCAAGCCAGTTCCGACGACTCGTGCTACCCCGACTGGCGGGTCTCGCGTGACAGTCTCGAACCGTGCAGCAACCAGCCTTTCCTCAGCCCGGGCAACGATAGCCGGGTCAACCTGCGCCTGTTGCTGGCCGATAAAAAAGCCGCGCCGCTGACGCCCAATGCCTTGGGCGAAGAGGATTTGGCCCAAGGGTTCGGCCCGGTGCCGTTTCCGGTGTATCGCCTGATGCCGATTCCAGCCGCGAGCGATGAGCCCGATAACCAGGCGGACGATTCACGCACTGCCGAGCTCGACACCCTGCTCCAGCCGCTGGGCATCAAGCGCGAGGAATACAAGACCGCCGGCGAAGCCTTCCTCAATGGTGAAGGCAGCCGCTGCCGCAGCAACAATGACGACAGCGCCACGGCGTATATCAGCCAAGTGATCAAGGCCGATATGCCGCCGGCTGAGCGCGACGTATTGGTCAAAGCCCGTTTGCAGCTGCTGACGACCTGCGACTGGGACGGCCAGGTGGTGGACGCGCAGTTGACGCCCTCGGCCAAGGCCCACCTGTTTCGCACTTATTTGCAGGCCGCCGCTGACTTCTACAGTGGCCGCTTCGGTGACGCCGAGCGCGGTTTCGCCGCCGCTGCGACCAGCGATGCACCCTGGCTGAAGGAAACTGCGCTGTACATGACCGCGCGCACCTCGCTGAACCAGGCCCAGGCCCAGGCGTTCGACGAATACGGCATGCCGCAGCGCGAGCAGGTGGACAAGCCCGCGTTGAACCACGCCGAACAAGGCTTTCTCGCTTACCTGAAAACGTATCCACAAGGCGATTACGTTGCCTCCGCCCGTGGCCTGCTGCGCCGGGTGCACTGGCTGGCGAACGACGATGCCAGGCTTGCCGAAGACTTCACCTGGCAACTGACCGAGGCCACCGACGCCCAGCGCAATGTGAGCGTGGACGAATTGGTCGAAGAAGCCGACCTCAAGTTACTGATGGCCGGCAACACGTCGACGAACAGCCCGATGCTGCAGGTGGTCAGCGACCTGATGGCGATGCGTGCCCACACCCCGCCGCTGTTGAGCCGCGCAGACCTCGACAAGCAAAAAAGCACCTTCGCCAACGAGCCGGCATTGTTCGACTACCTGCAAGCGGCGTATGCCCTGTATGTCGAGCATCAACCCGACACTGCCCTCAAGCACCTGCCGGCGGACGTGCCGTCAACCCTGGACTATTTCGCCTTCAGCCAGCAAACCCTGCGCGCTCTGGCCCTGGAAGCCAAACAAGACTGGGCAGGTGCGCAAGCCCTGTGGCTGCAACTGCTGCCGCTGGCCAGGCAACCGCTGCAACGCGACCAGCTGGAGCTGGCCCTGGCGATGAACTACGAGCGCAGCGGCCAACTGGCCAAGGTATTCGCCGCCGACTCGCCGATCAGCGCCAAACAGGTACGTTACATCCTGCTGCGCAACGTCGCCGGCCCCGACCTGCTGCGCCAGCAGATCGCTAACGCCAGCGACCCGACCGAACGCCAGAGCGCACAATTCGTGCTGCTCTACAAAGACCTGTTGCACCGCCAGTTCGCGACCTTTGCCGACGACCTCAAGCAAGCCTCGTTGTCCGAAGACAAGCTCGGCACCAGCCTGGGCTACACCTACACCAGCGGCCAGACCTTGAAGCTGTTCCAGTGGAACGGTGACAAGGCCGAATCCGGCTACGCCTGCCCAGGCATCGCGCAAACCGCCGCGACCTTGCAGGAGGATGCAAAAAACCCCCACGCCCTGAACTGTTTCGGTGAGTTCATCCTGCGCAACAGCCTGGACGGCATGCCCCTGGAACAACCCCGCGCCGCCGGGAGCCTGGGCAGCACCGCCTCGGACTTCAAGGGTGAGACCTTCTCGCGCCTGGACGGCTACAAGCAGGTGATCGCCAACGCCAAGGCACCGAAAACCGACAAGGCCTACGCACTGTTTCGCGCCATCAACTGCTACGCGCCGGCCGGCTACAACAGTTGCGGCGGTGAAGACGTGGCGCCGGCCGTGCGCAAAGGCTGGTTCCGCCAGCTCAAGAGCGGTTACGCCGACACGCAGTGGGGCAAATCGCTGCAGTACTACTGGTGAAGTCGCTGTGGCTGGGCTTGCTGTTGCTGGCGAGCCCGGCCTTCGGCGCCGTCGACGCCCGTGACTACGACGCCTTCTGGTTGTGGAGCGGCGTCACGCCCCAGCCGGTGCTCAAGCAGGCCAAAACCCTGTACATCCTCCAGGGCCAGATCAACTCCACGCGCCGCGCACCGCAACGCGGCGTGCAACTGATCGCCCAGGGCATGAGCGTGCCGCGCATCACCCAGGGCACTGTCTGGGTGGTCTACCGCGCCCATACCTTGCACTGTCCGGAACCGGTCTACACCCAACTGCTCGGCCAGGTGCAACGCTGGCGTGACGCGGGCAACCCGGTGGTCGGCATCCAGATCGACTTCGACGCCCGCACCCAATACCTGCACGAATACGCCGCCTTCCTGCGCGACCTGCGCCAGCGCCTGCCGGCCGACCTGCGCTTGAGCATCACCGGCTTGATGGACTGGAGCAGCAACGCCGACCCGGCCGCCATCGCCCAGCTCAAGGGCGTGGTGGATGAAGTGGTGGTGCAGACCTACCAGGGACGCCACAGCATTCCAGACTACGCGGCCTATTTGCCCCGGATGAACCGGATGGGCGTGCCGTTCAAGATTGGTTTGATTCAGGGCGGGGAGTGGCAAGAGCCGGGGTATCTGCGGGGCAATGAGTGGTTTCGGGGGTATGTGGTGTTTTTGCAGAACCCTTGAATCTTCCAACCATGGAAAAAAACCGGGCATCGAGCCAAATGTCCTCTGTAGGAGCGAGCTTGCTCGCGAAAAACGTCAACGATAACGCGTGTTTCCTGATTGAACGCGGCGCCTGTGAGTTTTTCGCGAGCAAGCTCGCTCCTACAAAAAGCCATTAGGGCATTGAGCCGGTTTTTTGCAGGTGGCCTTAGAGAATTGGATGATATAAGTTACCTTTACTGCTTTAAGGGGTGATATATCATGCTTGAAACAGGAAAGCCCTATCCTCACAAAGGGTATATCTCAGAGAGAAGTGCTGAACTGATAAGAGGTATCGGGAACGGTATCGAAATAGCCCGCATTCGTCGTCGACTGAAAATTTCCACAATATGCAGCCGTGCAGGGATCACCAGACAGACGTATCAGCGGCTGAGACAGGGCGAGGCAGGCGTCTCCCTCGGTGTGCTGATGAATGTGCTTAGCGCGATGGACCTGGAGGAAGGTATGGCGAGCATCGCGTCGCCGGAACTTGACCAGGTTGGGATTACCATGAGCCTCGCCCGTGAGCCTGGGCGAGTTCGCACTGAAGGAGAACCCGATGTCCTGGACGCCGATTGGTAATGCCTTTGTTTATTCAGCCCACTCAGTCGGTGATCCGGTGCCTGTGGGCGAGGTGGCCATGCACGCCAGCGGGTTCGTCTTTCGCTACGCCAACAGTTGGCTGACGCGGCCCGATGCATTCGCGATTGACCCGCTGAACTTGCCCCTGACCCGTAACCAATATTCCTCGACCCGGTAACGGTGCCGATGTGCGCATGCTGTCCAATGTATGCACCCGATTTGAATCGCAGCTGATGGCAGCACCACCTGGCCGTAACAGCGCGCATCCTTGACGGGTGCGCAACGGGAAGACGACGTTACGTTAAAGGCCCGCTCGACTTCCCAAAATCATCACTGAACAGCCTGCAACGGATACACCGACTCCCACCCTCCTCCCAACGCCTTGTACAAGCCGACCATGGCCAACGACACGCCCGTGGAGCTTTCCACCCACTGTTCCTGGGTCGCCAGCAGCGCGCTTTGCACGGTGAGCACATTGACGAAATCCGCGACCCCTTCGACGTACTGCTGTTGCGCGGTGGTGAGCGCGATCTGGTTCTGGCGCACGGCTTCGGCGAGGCTGTCGCGGCGCAGTTGGCTGGCGTTGTAGCGGGTCAGTTGGTCGTCGATCTCATGCCAGGCGCGCAGCACGGTTTGCTGGTAGGCCAGCGCCGCTTCCTGTTGCTGGGCTTCACGTAAATCGACGATGCCTTGCAGGCGCCCGCCGTTGAACAGCGGCAGGCTCAATTGCGGGCCGAAGGCGAAGGCGCGCGAGCCCCAGGAGCCGAAGTCAGAGAGTTGCAGGGCCTGGGAGCCGAGGCTGCCCGACAGGGTGATGCGCGGGTAAAAATCACCCTTGGCCACGCCGATGCTGGCAGTGGCGGCGTGCAAACGGGCTTCGGCCTGGCGGATGTCCGGGCGGCGCTCGGCCAGCTCCGACGGCAGGCCGATGGCGACCTGGCGCTGGGTCTGCGGCACGGCCGCGTCCTTGGACAGCTGCGTGTGCAGGGCTTGCGGCGGCTCGCCCATCAGCAGGCTCAGGGCGTTGATCAACTGATCCTGGCGCTGCTGCAGATCGGGCAGGCGTGCTTCGATGGCGGCGACCTGGGCGGCGGCTTCGGCCACGTCCAGGTCGGTCGCCACACCGTCGGCCAGGCGCAGTTGCGAGAGCTTGAGGCTGTGGCGGGCGACGTCGAGGTTTTGCTCGGTGACGGCGCGGGTGTTCTGGACGCCGCGCAGTTGGATGTAGTCCTGCGCGGTCTCGGCCAGCACCGACAGCAACACGGCGCGGCGGTCGTTTTCGGCAACGTCCAGGGTGGCGTCGGCGGCTTCGGTCTCGCGCTTGACCCGGCCCCAGAAGTCCAGCTCCCAGGCAGCGGAAAAGCCCATGTCCCACTGGCTGAAGGCCGAGCGGCCGTTCTCGCCGGAAGGGTCGTTCAAGCCTTTAGCGCTGTTGCGCTTGCGCTGGTAACCGCCGCCCGCATCGACGTTGGGGTAGCGTTCGGCGGTGGTCACCTGGCGCACCGCGCGACTTTGTTGCAGGCGGCTGCTGGCCAGCTTCAGGTCGAGGTTATCGCTGAGGGCGCGACGCGTGAGCGCTGACAACTGCTCGTCGTGGAACACGTCCCACCAGCGCTCCTGCAACGGGTCGCTGCTGGCACGACTGGCTGCCTGACGCCCCTGGGGCTCACTCCATTGGGCCACCTGCGGGCCTTGCGGCCGTTGGAAATCCGGGCCGACGGTGCAGGCACTCAGGCTGATGAGGCTCAAGGTGAGCCAGGCGAACTGTCTCATTGCTGGGCCACCTCAGGGTGGGGCGCGACCGCCTGTGTGTCGACACTGGCCTCTACCGACATACCGACGCGCAAGCGCTCGGTCAGCGGCTGATTGGGCTCCAGCACGATCTTCACCGGAATACGCTGCACCACCTTGGTGAAGTTGCCGGTGGCGTTGTCCGGCTTGACCGCGGCGAAGGTCACCCCGGTGGCCGGCGCCAGACTTTCCAGGTGACCGTTGAGCAACTCGCCGTCGAGGCTGTCGACGCGCACTTGCACGGCTTGGCCGGCATGCATGTGGGACAGTTGCGTCTCCTGGAAATTGGCCACGACATAGGCCTCGGCCAGCGGCACGACCGCGAGGATCTTGCTGCCCGGTGTCACATAGGCGCCGACCCGTACCGCCCGCTCACCGACCATGCCGTCCACCGGCGCGACGATACGCGTGTAGGACAGCTGATAACTGGCCATTTCCAGTGCGGCCTGGGCGCGCTTGAGCCCGCCTTCGGCGGCGTCACGCTGGGCCGTGAGGATTTCCACTTGCTTGCGTTCGGCGGCCAGCACTGCCGTGGACTTGGCCAGGCGCGCGGTGGCCTGGTCGATGCGGGTCTTGGCTTGCTGGGCGTTCTGCACGGTGCCTGCGCCGACGCCGGCGAGGTGGTTGTAGCGGTTCAGTTCGTGTTCGGCAAACGCCACTTCGGCACGGTCTGCCGCCACGGTGGCCTGGGCCTGGGCGATCACCGAGCTCTGGCGCTCCAGCGTCGCGCTGGCGTTTTTCAGTTGGGCCTGGGCGACCAGGGTGTCGGCGTCGGCGGCCTGGGCGGCGGCGCGAAAGTCGCGGTCATCGATCAACGCCAACAGCTGGCCGGCTTTGACGCGCTGGTTGTCCTGCACCAGCACTTCCTTGATGAACCCGGCCACGCGAGGGGCGACCAGGGTGAAATCGGCGGCGACGAAGGCGTCGTTGGTGGTCTGGCTCCGGCTGCCCAGGAGGCCTGGCGCAACCAGGTACACCAGCACGCCGACGGCAAACACAGCGATAACGGAGACGGCGATTTTATCTTTGCGTTTCATAAGAAATCCTTGGGGTCAGGTCGGTGCGCGAGGCGGAAAAATCCGCGTAGGCATCCAGAAAATCAGCAGGATCAGCGCCACCGCGACACCGGCCATGACGACATACAGATCCGAAGAAGTAAGCACCACGACTTGCGCGTGCAGGCGCTGCGCCAGGCCCGGCGCGTCGCCGTCGGCCAGGGGCGAATTGCCCAGGCGGTCCACCAGCATGGTCGAGTGAAAATGCCCGCGCTGGGTGGTCAGCGTATCCAGCACGGCGGTGGCGATCACGGCGGACAGGCCCTTGACGGTGTTGAACCACGCCGAGGCGAACGGCCCTTCGATGGGCTGGATACTGCCGGTGGACAGCATCAGCAGCGGCAGCACAGCCATCGGCTGGCCGAAAATCTGCAGCAGGTACCAGCCATAAAAATCATCGCGAATCCACGCCGACGTCAGGTGCGAACTGCCGATGCAGCCCAGCACCAGCATGCCCAGGCCTATCCCCAGCACCCAGCGGCAATCGACCCGGCGCAGGTTGCACAGCGCAGCCACCAGCGGCAGCGCGATCAGTTGCGGCAGCGCCATCAGCAGCATCACCGGCGCGGTTTGCAGGGGGCGGTAACCCTGGACCTGGGCGAGAAAACTCGACGGAATGATGATGACCGAGGTCAACACCATCAACACGCCGGCCAGCACGATCAACGCGAACGACAGGTTGCGCAGGCCGAGCATCTGCAACTTGAAGAACGGCAGCGGCTGCGACCACTCGTTGAGCATGAACAGCACCATCAGCAGCGTGCCGCCACTGAGCAGGAAGGTGATCAGGCCTGACTCGAACCAGTCCAGGCGATTGCCTTGCAACAGGCCGATCACCAGCATGCAGATGGCCGGGAAGCCCAACAGCAGACCACGCCAGTTGAACTGCTTGAAGCGCTCCAGGCGCAGCGGGTCCTGCGGCAAGCCGTAGGCCACGGCGGCCATCGCCAACAGGCAAGGCCCGACGATCTGCCAGAACGCCCATTGCCAGCCGACGTATTCGGTCCACAGCGCCGCCAGCGGCGTGCCCAGGCTCGGGCCGAAGGTGGCCGTCAGGGCATAACCGGCCAAGCCGTATAACTTGACGTTGGCCGGCAGGAACCGCAGCGCCACGGTCATCAGCATCGGCGGCAACGCGCCACCGGCCAGGCCTTGCACCGTGCGCAGGAGCAGCAGGCTTTCGTAGTTCGGTGCGAACGGGCACAGGATGCCGAGCAGGGTAAACAGGCCGATGGCACACAGGGTGAAGCGGCGCAGCGAGAGCGTCACCGCACACCACGGCGCGAACGCCATCGCCGCCACGGAGGTGGCGGTGTAGGCCGCGACCAGCCAGGTACCTTCGTCAAAGCCGATGTACAGCGCACCACGGATATCGGCGAGGGCGACCTTGGTGACCATCTCGTTGAGGCCGGACACCAGCACCGCCAGCAACACGCCAAGCAGGCCGATGATGATGCGCGGGCCGAACACGGGTGGGCTGGGCGCAGTGGGTTTGGCTGCGGCCTCGAAGGCGGGGGCAGCGAGGGAGGTCATGGACAGGTAACTCGGAATAAAGAAATACCCGAGCAGTTTAATCAGGCTCTAGCATGACAAAAAGTTACTTGTTGTCAGCTTATAAGTGCGTCAGACGCAATCCATGATGGGAGGGGCCAAGCCCTCATGTAGGAGCGAGCTCGCTCGCGAAAACCTCACAGGCGCCGCGGTCATTCAGGAAACACGCGTTATCGTTGACGGTTTTCGCGAGCAAGCTCGCTCCTACAGACTGGCTGAGGGCTGGGCTTCGAGCCAGGTGGCGTGGCAGCTCTCGCGCATGGTTTCGCGCAGCCATTTGTGTGCCGGGTCTTTGTCGAAGCGTGGGTGCCAGGATTGGGCCAATACCAGCGTCGGCAATGAGATTGGCAGCGGGAATGCGCGCAACGGCAGCTTCAGGCGCCTGGCGCTGAGGAGCGCTTCCTTGGGCACCGGCAGCAGCAGGTCGGAGTCGGGCAGCATGAACATGGCACCGTGAAAGCCCGGGGCGATCATTGCCACGCGGCGCTCCAGGCCCTGGGCGTTCAACGCGGTATCGATCGGCCCACGGGCGATGCCGCGCCGCGAGATGCTGATGTGGGAATAGCTGGCAAACCCCGCGGCGGTGATCTCTGCGTCGAACAGCGGATGATCTTCCCGCGCCAGGCCGACGAAGGTGGTCGAGAACAGGTTCTGCACCTTCACTTCAGGGCTCGCCGGCAGGGTATTGCTCACGCGCAAGTCCAACCGCCCTTCGCGCAGCGCTTCGTCGTCGGTGTCGCCTTCGGGCACGAAGCGCAGTTCGCAGAACGGCGCCACGCGCTGCATGGTGTCGAACAGTCGCCCGCCATACACGCCGATGAAAAAGTCGTTGGCGCGCACACTGAAGCGGCGGCGCAGGGTGCTCAAGTCCACTTGATCGGCCGAGCGAAACAGCAACGCCGCCTGCTCCACCACAGTGCGCACCTGGCCTTGCAGCTCCAGCGCCTTGGGAGTCGGCACCAGGCCGCGGCCGGCGCGTACCAGGATCGGATCGCCGACCGCTTCGCGGATACGTGTGAGGGTGCGGCTCATGGCCGCCGGGCTCAAGTTCATCCGCCGCGCCGCGCCCACCACGCTGCCTTCATCGAGCAAGGCGTCGAGGGCGACCAGCAGGTTCATGTCCGGTAGTTGCATGCCAAGCACTCGTGATCGATCGGGAGTGAATTGGGCGCAATCCTAGCAGGCTTTATCGGTTCAGAACGGCGCATCGCCCTGGATGGTGGTACGGAACAATTTGCGCCGCAGGTGACTCGGGCAACCGGCGGCCAGGTGGATCAGCGAGCGATTGTCCCAGAACACCAGGTCGTGGGGCTGCCACTGGTGGCGGTAGATGTTTTCCGGCAGCACGCTGTGGGCGTAGAGCTGGGCCAGCAGGTCGCGGCTTTCGTCATCCGGCAGGCCGACGATGCGGGTGGTGAAGCCTTCGCTGACGAACAGCGCCTTGCGGCCGTTTTCAGGATGGGTACGCACGATGGGGTGCACCACTTCGGCCACCTGGGCGAGCTGTTCCGGGGTCAGGGTCGGGCGCCAGTTACCTTCGAATTTGGTTTCGCTGTAACGCGCGGTGTAGGAATGCGCGGCGCGGCGCCCCTCGACGGCGTTGCGCAGGTGCTCGGGCAGTTGCTCCCAGGCCTTGTGCATGTCGGCAAACAGGGTGTCGCCGCCTTCGGACGGCAGTTCCTGGGCATGCAGCATCGAGCCCAGGCTGGGCAGTTCCTTGTACGACAGGTCCGAGTGCCAGAACTTGCCCGCATCGCCCAGGCCGATGGATTGGCCGTTTTCGATGATGTTGGAGACGATCAGGATTTCCGGGTGATTGGCCAGTAGGAACTGCTTGAGTACATGAATTTGCAGCACGCCGAAGCGGCGGCTGAAGGCGATCTGTTGTTCAGGGGTGATGCGTTGGTCGCGGAATACGATGACGTGGTGGTCCAGGTGCGCGCGGTGGATGCGGGCGAAGTCCTGGTCGTTGACGGGTTGGGACAGATCCAGGCCGACGATTTCGGCACCGACACTGCCGGGGAAGGGGCGGATGTCGAAGGTTTGAAGGGTGGCGGGCATTGGGTTCACTTCCGGCGGACAGGGGAGTGAATTTATAGGCCTGAGAATGGAAGTTTAAATACTGTTAGGGCATATCCATATGCATTGGTGAGGCTGATGGCCTCATCGGGGGCAAGCCCCCTCCCACATTTTAAGTGTGTTCACAAATCAAGTGTGGGAGGGGGCTTGCCCCCGATGAGGCCGGAGCAGGCGATAGAGATTACCGCTCGTGCAACGCCTCCGCCCGCGCCTTGATGATCGGCTTGAGCAGGTAGCTGAGGATGCTTTTCTTGCCGGTGATGATGTCCACCGAGGCGACCATGCCGGGGATGATCAGCAGCGGTTTTTCATCGGTACCCAGGTGGCTGCGGTCGGTGCGCAGGGTGATCATGTAGTAGGTGGTTTTCTTGTCTTCATCGGTGATGGTGTCGGCGCCGATGCGTTCGAGCTTGGCCTTCAGGCCACCGTAGATGGTGTAGTCATAGGCGGTAAATTTGACCACCGCTTCCTGGCCAGGGTGCAGGAAGGCGATGTCTTGCGGGCGGATCTTGGCTTCCACCAGCAGGGTGTCGTCCAGCGGTACGATTTCGACCATGTCGCTGCCCGGCTGGATGACGCCTCCGACGGTGTTGACCAGCAACTGCTTGACGATGCCGCGCACCGGCGAGGTGACCAGGGTACGGCTGACGCGGTCTTCCAGGGCGCGGCCGGTGGATTCGGCCTTGTTCAGTTCGGTGCGCGCTTCGTTGAGTTGGGTCAGGGCTTCGCTGCGGAATTTGCCACGGGTCTCGTCGATCTTGCGCTGCACTTCCTTGATCGCCGATTCGGCGCGCGGGATCGCCAGGGTGGTGGCGTCCAGTTGGCCCCGGGTTTCCATTTCGGCGCGCTTGAGGCGCAGCACTTCCACCGGCGATACCGCACCCTGGGCCACCAGCGGCTCGGACATGTTGATTTCCTGGCGTTGCAGGGACAACTGGCTGCGGTACTGGCTTTGCTTGGAGGTGAACTCACGCAACTCCTGTTGGCGCTGCACCAGTTGCTCCTGCAAACCGCCGACTTCGTCTTTCAACTGCTGGCGGCGGCTTTCATACAGTGAGCGCTCGTTGGCGGCCTGGCTGGGCGCGGCCTTGAGCACATCGTCGGGAATCGTCAGCGGGCGGTCGTCCACCTGCGCACTCAGGCGCTCGACGCGCAGCTGCATGGCCAGGCGCAGGGCTTCGGTCTCCCCGGCGTTGGACACAAACCGCGTGTCGTCCAGGCGAATCAAAGGCGCACCGGCCTCGACGATCTGGCCTTCCTTGACATACAACTCGGCGACGATACCGCCTTCCAGGTTCTGGATTTTCTGCAGCTTGGACGACGGAATCGCCTTGCCGTCGCCTCGGGTCACTTCGTCGATTTCGGAGAAACCCGCCCACACCACCAGGAACACAAAGAACGCGATGATGGCCCAGATGGTCAGGCGGATGACCCGCGGCGCATCTTCGATCAGCGCTTTGTTGACCTCGGGCAGCGGCTGGCCCTGCAGCGAGTCGGAACCTTTGAAGTAGCGCCCGACCGCGCTTTTGATGGAATTAAGCGACACTGATCTGCCCCTTCTTCAACGCTTCCATGACCACGGCTTTCGGGCCGTCCGCGAGGATCTGCCCACGGTCAACCACCAACAGGCGGTCCACCAGGGACAGCAGCGAGGCACGGTGCGTCACCAGGACTACGGTCTTGTTTTGCACCACGGCATGCAGGCGTTGTTTCAAGCGTTCTTCACCGGTGTTGTCCATGGCGCTGGTGGGTTCGTCCAGCAGCAGGATGGGCGGGTTGAGCAGCAATGCACGGGCCAGGGCGACGTTCTGGCGCTGGCCACCGGACAGGTTCTGCCCACGCTCGCCAACCTGCAGCTCATAGCCTTGCGGGTGCAGGCGCGCGAATTCGTGCACACCGGCCAGTTCGGCGGCTTGCAGTACCATCTCGTCTTCGACGTAGCGCGCACCGCTGACCAGGTTGTCACGCAGGGTGCCGGCCAGCAGTTGGATGTCCTGGGCGACGTAGCCGATGTTGTGGCGCAGTTCGCTGACGTCGATCTGGCGCACGTCCACACCGTCCACCAGCAACGCGCCGGAGTCGGGTTGATAGAGGCCGACGATCAGTTTGGCCAGGGAGCTTTTGCCCGAGCCGCTGCGACCGATGATGCCGATCTTTTCCCCTGGCTTGATCACCAGGTTGATGTTTTTCAGCGCCGGATTCTGTTGGTTCGGGTAGGTGAAATTCAGGCCCCGGCACTCGATGGCGCCTTGCAGGGTGCGACGGCTCATGGGGCGCTCTTCGAAATTGCGCTCCTGGGGCAGCTCCATCATCTGGTCCACCGAGGTCATGGTGACCTTGGCCTGCTGGTAGCGCGTGAGCAGGCCCGACAGCGAGGCCAGCGGGCTCAAGGCGCGGCCGCTGAGCATGTAGCAGGCAATCAGGCCGCCCATGCTGAGGTTGCCGTCGATGATCTGGTACACGCCGAACACGATCATGATCACGCCGGCCAGTTGCTGGATCAGCAGGGTCATGTTCATCGACAGGCCCGACAGCAATTTCACCCGCAGTTCGAGCCGGCTCAAGGTGCCGATGGTCTGTTCCCAGCCGTACTGGCGTTCGCTCTCGGCATTGTTGACCTTGACCGCATCCAGCCCGGCGAGGGTTTCGATCAGGCTCGACTGGCGTTCGGCGGCCAGGGCCATGGTGCGTTCCATGGTCGCGACCAAAGGTTTTTGCAGGGCGTAGCCGATGCCCAGGGCAATCGGGAACGCCAGCACCGGAATCCACACCAAATGGCCACCGAGCAGGGCGATCACCAGGAAGATCAGCAGCGTGAACGGCAGGTCGATCAGGCTGGTGAGGGTCAGGGAGGCGAGGAAGTCGCGCAGGCTCTGGAACTCATGAATGTTCTGCGCAAAGCTGCCGACGCGCGCCGGGCGGTACTTCATCGACATGCCGACGATGCGCTCGAACAGGGTGGCGGAGATGATCAGGTCGGTTTTTTTACCGGCCAGGTCCAGGCACAGACTGCGCAGGCTCTTGAGCACCAAATCGAACAGATACGCGCCACAGATGCCCACGGCCAGCACCCACAGCGTAGAGGTGGCCTGGTTCGGCACCACGCGGTCGTACACGTTCATCACGAACAGCGGCGCGGCCATGGCGATGATGTTGATCAGGAAGCTGGCGGCGATGGCATCGGTATACAGCCAGCGCGAACGCTTGAGCGTGTCACGAAACCAGGAGCGCGCCCGGGGGATCAGCGTGCCGTGGTTAACGTCGAATTTGTGCTGCGGCTGGGCAAAGAAGACTTTGCCGGTGTAGTCGTCGACCAGCAGCGCGCGCTTGATCAGCACTTCACCGCCATCACTTTCGCTGAGCAGCACCCGTGCCTGATCATCGCCTTCCCAGCCGAGCAGCACGGTACTGCGCCCGTCCTTGAGCAGCAGCAGGGCCGGTAACGCGATGGCCGGAATCTGTTCGAGCCTGCGTTGCAGCAGCCGCCCCTGCAGGCCGGCCCGCGCGGCGGCACGCGACAGCAACTCGGCACTCAGGCGCTGCGAAGGCAGCGGCAGGCCGGTGGTGAGCATGGCCGCGCTGGCCGGTTTCTGATGCAGGGCGCAGAGTGCCAACAAGCCGTCGAGTAACGGATCGTCGTGCAGCGTGCGTGGATCATGACTGAGATGAACTCGACTGACTTCGGATTCCACGCGGGGCACTCTCGACTAACAGATGGGGCTATGGGGTGACTCAGTTCATTCCAGGCAGTTGGACTTTGGGCTTCACATCGTTTTGCACGACGGAGGCCATTGGAGCGACGACGCCTTGGCTTTTGAGCAATTCGCCCATGGTCGCCTTGATTCGGTACTGAGTAAATAACTGAATATTCTTGATCTCTTCCAGTCGACGCGAAGCGGTGAACAATTCGTTCTCGCTGTCGAGCAAGTCCAGCAGGGTACGTTGGCCCAGGCTGAACTGTTGCTGGTAGGACGTGCGCACGCGGGTGCTGTGGTCCACGTACTGCTGGGCCACCGGCAGTTGCGCGTTGGCGTTGTTCAAGGCGTTCCAGGCCAGGCCCAGTTCTTCATTGAGCTGGCGCAAGGCGTTGTTGCGGATGTCCAGGGCCTGGTTGGCCTGGTATGACTTCGATTGCAGGTCGGCCTTGTTGCTGCCGCCGGCAAACAGGTTGAAGCGCATGCGCACCATGGCTTCCCAGCCGTTGCTGTGGTTGGCGTCACCGGAGACGTTGTTGTCGGCATTGGTGCCCAGCTCAGCGTCAAAGCGTGGATAGAAGCTGGATTTGGCGGCCGCGTATTGCTTCTCGGCGGCGGAGATGTCCGACTCGGCCGAGCGCAGCACCGGGCTGTTGTCGAGCATCTGGCGCCGCGCTTCATTCAGGTCGGCCGGGAGCATGGCCATGAACGGCGCCGGGCGCTCGAGCTGGTCGGGCATCTCGCCAACGGCGCTGAGGTAGTTGGTTTGCGCATCCGCCAGGTTGGTCTGCTCGGTGATCAGGTTGTTGCGGGCCTGGGCCAGACGCGCTTCGGCCTGGTCCTGATCGGCGCCGTTACCGACGCCGCGCTGGGTGCGCAACTTGATCTGATCGTAAATGCGTTCGTGGTTGCGCAGGTTTTCTTCGGCCAGGCGCACGAACTCGCGGCGGGTCAGCACTTCCAGGTAGACCTGGGCAACGGTCAACGCGGTGCGCTCGGACGTACCGAGCAACGAATAGGCACGGGAGTTGACGTTGGCCTGTTGACGCCCGACTTCGCTGGAGGTGGCGAACCCGTCAAAGATCATTTGCTGCAGGCGCAGGCTGGATTCACCGCGATTGAGGGTGTCCCAGTGGTTGCCGCCCGTACCATTGGCGGCGCGGGTGGAAGCGTTGTCGGTGCCCGCACGGCCATAGCCGGCATTCAAATCGACACGCGGCAGATACCCACCCTGCGCCGCACGCAATTGGTAATCGGCGGCGATGCGGCTGTTTATACCCGCTTGAATTTCAGGATGCACATCCATTGCCTGCTGCATGGCTTGAGGCAGCGTCTGGGCTTGTACAAAGCTAGCGGCGAGAACGAACGGTATTGCCTTGAACAGGTGCAGACGCATTAAAAATTCCCCAGGACTTCTTGTCTCAAATCACAGCGATTGGCGCCGCCGCGTCGGATAATGGCTAGCGTAATGACCGTACGTCGGAAAGTTCAAAAAGCGGAACTGCTTCACACATGTAGGACGGTTCGCCGCATAAATATCAATGTGACATTACGGGGGCGATTGTTTAGGATGGCGGCCATAAGGTCAATAGTTTGGCATAAAGTAGATAGCTAAAAATTCTAGCCAATAATTTGACGTCAGTAAGTGTTCAGACTACGCCCCCTCCAGTTTGGCCCTCCCTCTTGAGCGGCCACATGGAATCATCAGAAACGGATCGCCGGAGAAATATTTAATGAGCAATGTTGTTGCCATCGTCAAAAGCATTGTTGGTCAAGTGTTCGTTATTTCTCCGGAAGGGACACGCCGTGTTCTGGTTGAGGGTGATCGCCTGTTTGCGGGCGACCAGATTGATACGGGCCTGTCGGGCGCAGTGAGCCTGGAACTGGCTGACGGACGCACGCTGGACCTGGGCCGCGACACCCAGTGGAGCGCCGACATGCCGGACTCCACCGCCGACCTGGCCGCCGCCACCGAACAAGCCGCGCCGTCGGTTGCCGAGCTGCAGCAGGCCATCGCCGCCGGCGCCGACCCGACCACCGAACTGGAAGCCACTGCCGCCGGCGCCACTGCTGCCGGTAATGGCGCGGCAGGCGGCGGTCACAGCTTCGTGGTGCTGGACGCGACCGCCGGGCGTGTCGATCCGACCATCGGCTTTCCCACCGCCCCTATCGGCCAGGGCACAGCAACGCTGAATACCTTTAATGGTGCTCAAGCTTCTGCAGGCAACGGCAACCTGGCGCTGCAGCCTTCGACCCTGAGCCTGAGCGCCACCCCGAGCATCACCGAAGCCGGGGGCGTGCTGACGTATACCGCCACCGTGACCCAGGCCGGCACCAGCGACTTGACCATCACCCTGTCCAACGGCGCGGTGATCACCATCCCGTCCGGCCAACTGACCGGCACCGTCAACGTGCCCCTGGCGCCTAACGACAGCCCGTACCTCGACGCCAGCCAGATCAGCGTCAACGTCACCGGCATCACCGGCGGCAACAACCTGGTACTGACCCTCGACCCTAACCCGGCCGTGACGCAGATTACCGACACCATCGATACCACCACCGTGACCTTGACGGCTGGTTCGAGCGTGACTGAAGGCGGTCAGATCACCTACACCGCGACCCTGACCAACCCGGCACAAACCCCGGTGAGCGTCACCTTGAGCAATGGCTCGGTGATTACCATCAAGGCGGGGGAGTCGACAGGTACTGTTGTTGTCGATACGCCGGCCAATGACGTCTACGTTAATGGCTCGACCGTTAGCACCACTATTACCGGAGCAACCGGCGGCAACTTTGAAAACCTGGTGCCGAGCACTACGCCTGCGGTTACTACCATTACTGATGTGGTCGATACCACCACTGTCACGCTGACGGCCGGTTCCACCGTGACCGAAGGCGGCCAGATCACCTACACCGCGACATTGAACAACCCGGCGCAAACCCCGGTGAGCGTCACCTTGAGCAATGGCTCGGTGATTACCATCAAGGCAGGTGAGTCCACAGGTACTGTTGTTGTCGATACCCCGGCCAATGACGTCTACGTTAACGGCTCGACCGTCAGCACCACTATTACCGGCGCAACCGGCGGCAACTTTGAAAACCTGGTGCCGAGCACTACGCCTGCGGTTACCACCATTACTGATG
>NZ_CVTK01000016.1:0-91371 GCF_900004785.1 Pseudomonas sp. 28 E 9
CAGGCGCCGGCTCATCGGCCGACGGCGCAGGCATCGCCGCCGCCACGGGCGCAGTTGCCGTCGCGGGCGCCACTGCATCGCCCTTCTCGGCCTGCAGCCGGGCCAGTTGATCGTTTTTCAGTTGAATCAGCTTTTGCAGCTTGTCCAACTGGCTTTGCAAATCCGCCGCGCGGCTTTTGAGTTCTTCGTTATCGCGACGGGTGGTGTCCAGTTGCTCTTGAGTCATCGCCAGCTTGTCGCTCAACGCACGGCTGTCGCCCGCCTTGCCGTTCGCCCCTTTTTTGGCTGCTTCGGCCGACACCAGGCTCAAGTTGTCCTTGGCGTTGGTGCTCGACGGCGCATTGCCCGTCTCGGTGCGCTTGGTGGCATCCAACTGGGCCTTGCCCGCCACTTGCTGGCTGGCGGTACGGCGGCCCTGGCGCCAGGCGGCGTTCTGCGCAGTCACTTCGGCAATCGCCTGGGGTTGCGCCAGCGCGGTGCTTTGCACGGTGTCCGGCAGGCGCAGGACCTGGCCGGTTTTCAGGCGGTTGATGTTGCCATCGACAAAGGCATTCGGGTTGAGTGCCTGAATGGCCAGCATGGTCTGTTGCACAGAGCCACCATTGCGGTTTTTCTCGGCAATTTCCCACAAGGTGTCGCGAGCCGTGGTGGTATGTTGCGCAGGCTTGCTGACGGCGGACGCGGTGCCGGCCGGCGCACTCAAGCGCGGCGCCGGGGCGCTGGCAGCCGATGTGGGCTGATCGAATTTGGCGGGATCGAGCAACACGCTGTAGTCACGCATCAGGCGGCCATTGGGCCATTGCACCTGCAGCAGGAAGCGTACATAGGAGTCGGGCAGGGGTTTGTCGGAGGTGACGCGCACCACGCTGCGGCCATTGGGATTGACCACCGGCGTAAAGGTGAGCTGGTCGAGAAAGGCCTGGCGATCGACACCGGCATCGACGAACGCCTGGGACGACGCCAGGCTCGGGGTGATCTCGGACGCCGTGAGGCCACCGACGTCGAGCAGCTCGATTTCCACCGACAGCGGCTGGTTCAACTTCGACTTGAGGGTCATCTCCCCAAGTTGCAGCGCCTGCGCCATACCGGAGGACAGCGCCGAGGCGGCCGCTATTGCTAACACCAGTTTGCGAACTTGAACCATAGCCTCATCCTTTGTCTGAACACTCCCCGGCCTGCGAGAAGGTTGGTAACCGCTGCCATAAGGCATGGCGAGCCGATAGGTTACCGACGCGCTTGTGTTCCGCTTTGGGCCAAGCATAGCGCTTGGTGAGAATCAATCTACAAATTGACGCCAAGTATCTTTTACGCAAGGCCTTTTATCAACAACTGCGCCACTTGCACGGCGTTAAGCGCCGCCCCTTTGCGTACGTTATCTGACGTCAGCCACAAATTTAGTTCCGCCGGGTCGTCGACACCCGCGCGTACTCGCCCTACATAAACAACGTCCTGACCCACTGCATCACCAACTGCCGTCGGGTAGTCGCCCGCCTCGACCAGCTCGATACCCGGCGCCGCCTCAAGGGCCTCGTTCACCGCAGCCAGATCGACCGGCGCCGCCAACTGCAGCGACACAGCCAGGCTATCGCCGAAAAACACCGGGGCTTGAACGCACGTGGCGGACACTTTCAGTAAAGGTGTTTCCAGTACGGCGCGCAATTCATGCACGAGACGTTTCTCCAGCGCCGTGTGACCCTGGGCGTCTGGAGTGCCGACTTGTGCCAGCAGGTTGAAGGCCACTTGCCGATCGAAGAAGGTCGGCTCCAGCGGACGCACATTCAACAGCTCGGCGGTCTGGCGGGCCAACTCACTCACGGCCTCGCGGCCCAGGGCAGACACGGCCAGGTTGGCGGTGACGCTCACGCGCTGGATATCCAGCAAGCCACGCAACGGCGCCAGCACCACCGCCAGGTGAGTCGCGGACGGGCTCGGGCTGGCGATTTGAAACGGTTTCTTCAAGCCTTTGAGCACATGGGCATTGGCTTGCGGCACCACGTGCGGCGCCTGTTCGGCAGGCAACGCGCCAGACAGGTCGATCACCGAACAACCGGCGGCCGTGGCGCGCGGCGCGAAGCTCAAGGTCACCGCCGGGCCGGCCGCGAAGAACGCCAGTTGCGCCTTGCTGAAATCGAACTCGTCGACCTCCTTTACCCGCAGGTTCTTGCCGCGGAACGGCACCGAAGCACCGGCGGAATTGTTGCCTGCCAGCAAATAAAGGGTGCCTACCGGGAAGTCCAGCTCTTCGAGAATCTGTACCAGGGTTTCGCCAACGGTGCCGGTGGCGCCGATCACGGCGATTTCAAAGGTCTGGGTCATGGAGGTTGCCTCGGGCATTGCGGGGGAGCGGCACTTTACCGGGTGGCAGGGGGTGAGGCAATTGGCCTGGGTGCTGTGGTGTGGCTGAGGGCCTCATCGGGGGCAAGCCCCCTCCCACAGTTGACCGAGTTCCAACCTTGAAATGAGGGCAAATGTGGGAGGGGGCTTGCCCCCGATGAGGCCCTGGCAGACAACAAAAAACCCGCGCCTGTCACCAGAGCGCGGGTTTCCCGGAACAAGCAGCAATCAACGCTCGAGCAAAATCCGCAGCATGCGCCGCAACGGCTCGGCCGCGCCCCACAGCAGCTGGTCGCCGACGGTGAACGCGCCGAGGAACTGGCTGCCCATGTTCAGCTTGCGCAGACGGCCCACCGGTACATTCAGGGTGCCGGTGACCTTGGTCGGGCTCAGCTCCTGCATGCTGATATCGCGGTTGTTCGGCACCAGCTTGACCCAAGGGTTGTGCTGGCTGATCAGCCCTTCGATATCGGCGATCGGCACGTCTTTGTTCAGTTTGATGGTCAGCGCCTGGCTGTGGCAACGCATGGCACCGATACGTACGCAGATGCCGTCCACCGGGATCGGGTTCTTGAAGCGACCGAGAATCTTGTTGGTCTCGGCCTGGGCCTTCCACTCTTCGCGGCTCTGGCCGTTCGGCAGTTCCTTGTCGATCCACGGGATCAGGCTACCGGCCAACGGCACGCCGAAGTTTTCGGTCGGATAAGCTTCGCTGCGCATGGCGTCGGCCACGCGGCGGTCAATATCCAGGATCGCGCTGGCCGGGTCGGCCAGTTGATCGGCAACCGCAGCATGGGTCGCGCCCATCTGCTTGATCAGCTCGCGCATGTTCTGCGCACCGGCGCCGGAGGCCGCTTGATAAGTCATGGCGCTCATCCACTCGACCAGGCCGGCCTCGAACAAGCCGCCCAGGCCCATCAGCATCAGGCTGACGGTGCAGTTGCCGCCCACATAGTTGCGGGTGCCGGCGTCCAGCTGCTGGTCGATGACCTTGCGGTTGACCGGGTCGAGGATGATCACGGCATCGTCCTGCATGCGCAGGCTCGATGCGGCGTCGATCCAGTAGCCCTGCCAGCCGGCTTCGCGCAGCTTGGGGAAGACTTCGCTGGTGTAGTCGCCGCCCTGGCAGGTCAGAATCACATCGAGGGTCTTGAGCTCTTCAATGCTGTAGGCATCCTTGAGCGGCGCAATATCCTTGCCCACGGACGGCCCTTGGCCACCCACGTTCGACGTGGTGAAAAACACCGGCTCAATAAGATCGAAATCCTGCTCTTCCAGCATCCGCTGCATGAGCACGGAACCGACCATACCGCGCCAACCGATCAGACCTACACGTTTCATCGCAACTACACCTTGTTAAAAAGTGGGCCGCCTTGCAGCGACAACTGCAAGCGGGCCCGAGAGATTACAGATTCCGCAGCGCGGCGACTACAGCATCGCCCATTTCTTGCGTACCTACGCGGGTGCAGCCCTGCGACCAGATGTCGCCGGTGCGCAGGCCCTGGTCCAGCACCAGGCTTACGGCCTTCTCGATCGCATCGGCCGCATCGCTGAGGTTGAAGCTGTAACGCAGCATCATCGACACCGACAAAATGGTCGCCAGCGGGTTGGCAATGCCCTGGCCTGCGATGTCCGGTGCAGAACCGTGGCACGGCTCGTACATGCCCTTGTTGTTTGTGTCCAGGGAGGCCGACGGCAGCATGCCGATGGAGCCGGTGAGCATCGACGCCTGGTCGGACAGGATGTCGCCGAACAGGTTGTCGGTGACGATCACGTCGAACTGCTTGGGCGCACGCACCAGTTGCATGGCGGCGTTGTCGACGTACATGTGGCTCAGCTCGACGTCCGGGTAGTCCCTGGCGACTTCTTCGACGATCTCACGCCACAGTTGGCTGGAAGCCAGTACGTTGGCCTTGTCCACCGAGCAGACCTTCTTGCCGCGCACACGGGCCATGTCGAAACCGACACGGGCGATGCGGCGGATTTCGCTCTCGCTGTACGGCAGGGTGTCGTAGGCCTGACGCTCGCCATTTTCCAGCTCGCGCACGCCGCGCGGCGAACCGAAATAGATACCGCCGGTCAGCTCACGCACGATCAGGATATCCAGGCCCGCCACTACTTCCGGCTTGAGGCTCGAGGCGTCGGCCAGTTGCGGATAGAGGATGGCCGGGCGCAGGTTGCCGAACAGGCCCAGTTGCGCACGGATTTTCAGCAGGCCGCGCTCAGGGCGGATATCCCGCTCGATCTTGTCCCACTTCGGTCCGCCCACGGCGCCCAGCAGCACGGCGTCGGCGGCGCGGGCGCGGTCCAGGGTCTCGTCGGCCAGGGGCACGCCGTGCTTGTCGATGGCGGCGCCGCCGATCACGTCGTGGCTCAGTTCGAAGCCCAGGCTGTATTTGGCGTTGGCCAATTCCAGCACCTTGACCGCTTCGGCCATGATTTCCGGGCCAATACCGTCGCCAGGGAGAATCAGAATCTGCTTGCTCATGGGTTCCTCATTTCATCGAGCGACCTGCCCAGGGGCCGGTCGGGAAAAATCAATCAGCGTTGGGCAAAGACCACCAGCACGTCGGTGCTGAAGGTGCCGTCGGCCTGAATGTCGTAGTAATCGCGCACTTCCTGGCCCATCGCCTGTTGCAGCTCAAGGATGGCCGCACGCAGCACCTCTGGCGTGCGCATACGCTCGACCCACGAGGTGTACTCCAGGCGCAGGCGTTGACGCAGGCTGTTACGCACATGCAGACCGGACTCGCTGAGTTGCTGCATCCACTCGGCAGCGGCGTAATCACGCACATGGCTGGTATCGCGCAGCACTTCGACGGTTTGCAGGTAAGTGTCCAGCAACGGGCTGCCGGGTGACAACACATCCACGAACGCCGCCACGCCGCCCGGCTTGAGCACCCGACGCACTTCGCGCAGGGCCAGGCCGAGGTCGCTCCAGTGGTGGGCCGAATAACGGCTGAACACGAAGTCGAACTCGCCATCGGCGAACGGCAGGCGCTCGGCGGCGCCGTTCACGGTGCTGATATTGGTGAAACCGCGATCTTGCGCAGCGGCGGCCACCACATCAAGCATCTGTTGGGACAAGTCGTAGGCCACCACTTCTTTAACCAGCGGTGCGACATGAAAACTGACATGGCCGGCACCGCACCCCAGGTCCAGCAGTCGTGCACCGCCCTGCCCGGCCAGTTCGGCCTGGAGCAGCGCGAATTCGGTGCCCTGGGCGTGAACGGCGCTGCTCAGGTAGGCCGCGGCCTGTTCGCCGAATTGCTTTTGCACGACGTGGGTGTGGGCGGTGGTGGTCATGGGGGCTTCCTCGGGTTTTGTGTGGTTAACACTGGCCTCATCGGGGGCAAGCCCCCTCCCACATTTGAATGTATTCACAGGTCAAAAGGTGGGAGGGGCTTGCCCTCGATGGCGGCGGTCCTGCCTACCTCAATCGCGAAACAACCACGGCTGGCTCGCCCGGTGCTTGCTCTCGAACGCCGCAATCGCATCGCCGTCCTGCAAGGTCAGGCCAATATCGTCCAGGCCATTGATCAAGCAGTGCTTGCGAAAGGCGTCCACTTCGAAGTGGTACACCTTGCCATCCGGACGGGTCACGGTCTGTGCGGCCAGGTCCACCGTCAGTTGGTAGCCCACATTGACTTCCACTTGCTGGAACAGCTCATCCACTTCGGCGTCGCTCAGGATGATCGGCAACAAGCCGTTCTTGAAGCTGTTGTTGAAGAAGATGTCCGCATAGCTCGGCGCGATAATGCTGCGAAAGCCATATTCTTCCAGGGCCCACGGCGCATGTTCACGGCTGGAGCCGCACCCGAAGTTTTCCCGGGCCAGCAGCACACTGGCGCCCTGGTAACGCTCGGCGTTGAGCACGAAGTCCTTGTTCAGCGGGCGCTTGGAGTTGTCCTGGTAGGCATAGCCCACGTCCAGGTAGCGCCATTCGTCAAACAGGTTGGGGCCGAAACCGGTGCGCTTGATCGACTTCAGGAACTGCTTGGGGATGATCTGGTCGGTGTCCACGTTGGCACGGTCCAACGGCGCGACTAAACCTGTGTGTTGTGTAAAAGCACGCATGGGGTATTCCTCAGATCAATTCGCGAACGTCGATGAAACGACCGTTGACGGCAGCGGCGGCAGCCATGGCCGGGCTGACCAGGTGGGTACGCCCACCGGCGCCCTGGCGACCTTCGAAGTTACGGTTGGAGGTGGACGCGCAATGCTCGCCGGACTCCAGGCGGTCCGGGTTCATTGCCAGGCACATCGAGCAGCCCGGCTCACGCCATTCGAAACCGGCTTCGAGGAAGATCTTGTCCAGGCCCTCGGCCTCGGCCTGGGCTTTGACCAGACCCGAACCGGGCACCACGATGGCTTGTTTGATGGTCGACGCCACCTTGCGGCCCTTGGCGATCACGGCAGCGGCGCGCAGGTCTTCGATACGCGAGTTGGTGCAGGAGCCGATGAATACGCGGTCCAGCTGGATATCGGTAATCGCCTGATTGGCTTTCAAGCCCATGTACTTGAGGGCGCGCTCGATGGAGCCGCGCTTGACCAGATCGGCCTCCTGGGCCGGGTCCGGCACGTTTTGATCAACGGCCAACACCATTTCCGGCGACGTGCCCCAGCTGACTTGCGGCTTGATCTGCGCAGCGTCGAGTTCGACCACGGTGTCGAACACCGCGTCGGCGTCGGAGACCAGGTCTTTCCAGGCTTCGACGGCGGCGTCCCAATCAGCGCCCTGCGGAGCGAATGGCCGGCCCTTGACGTATTCGACGGTCTTTTCGTCCGCCGCCACCATGCCTACGCGGGCACCGGCTTCGATGGACATGTTGCAGATGGTCATGCGGCCTTCGATGGACAGGTCGCGAATGGCGCTGCCGGCGAATTCGATGGCATGGCCGTTACCGCCGGCGGTGCCGATCTTGCCGATTACCGCGAGCACAATGTCCTTGGCGGTCACACCGAACGGCAACTGGCCTTCGACGCGCACCAGCATGTTCTTCATCTTCTTGGCGACCAGGCACTGGGTGGCGAACACATGCTCCACCTCGGAGGTGCCGATGCCATGGGCCAGGGCGCCGAACGCACCGTGGGTGGAGGTGTGCGAGTCGCCGCAGACCACGGTCATGCCCGGCAAGGTCGCGCCCTGCTCCGGGCCGATCACGTGGACGATGCCCTGACGCACGTCATTCATCTTGAATTCGGTGATGCCATATTCATCGCAGTAATCGTCGAGGGTCTGTACCTGCAAGCGCGACACCGTATCGGCAATGGCGTCAATCCCGCCCTTGCGCTCCGGGGTGGTTGGCACGTTGTGGTCCGGGGTGGCGATGATGGAGTCGACGCGCCATGGCTTGCGCCCGGCCAGCCGCAGGCCTTCGAACGCTTGAGGCGAGGTCACTTCATGGATGATGTGACGGTCGATGTAGATCAGCGACGATCCATCATCGCGACGTTTCACTTCATGGGAATCCCAAAGCTTGTCGTAAAGCGTTTTGCCGGCCATCAGTCGGTCCTCATCAGCGGTGTTTCCATATGCCGGGCTTTCAATAACCCTTTGGCTTGTGAGGCTGATGGTATGGCGCTACATTAAATAACTCAAATTCATATTTTTTATGCTTTGGATTACCAACTGGAATAGCACCATGGACCTGGCCAACCTCAATGCCTTTATCGCCATCGCCGAAACCGGCAGCTTCTCCGGCGCCGGTGAACGCCTGCACCTGACCCAACCGGCCATCAGCAAACGCATAGCCGGCCTGGAGCAACAATTGAAGGTACGCCTGTTCGATCGCCTGGGCCGTGAAGTGGGCCTGACCCAAGCCGGGCGGGCCTTGCTGCCGCGTGCCTATCAGATCCTGAATGTGCTGGATGACACCCGTCGCGCCTTGACCAACCTGACCGGGGAAGTCAGTGGGCGCCTCACACTGGCTACCAGCCACCACATCGGCCTGCATCGCCTGCCGCCGGTCCTGCGCACCTTCACTCGGCAATACCCCAGCGTGGCGCTGGATATTCAATTCCTCGATTCGGAAGTGGCCTACGAAGAAATCCTCCACGGCCGCGCCGAAGTGGCGGTCATCACCCTGGCGCCCGAGCCGCACAACCTGGTGCGCGCGACACCGGTGTGGGACGACCCGCTGGATTTCGTGGTGGCCCCCGAACATAGCCTGATCAACAACGGCTCGGTCAGCCTGGCCGATATCGCCGGGCACCCTGCGGTGTTTCCCGGCGGCAACACGTTTACCCACCATATTGTCAGCCGGCTGTTCGAGGCCCAGGGCCTGACGCCGAACATCGCGATGAGCACCAACTACCTGGAAACCATCAAGATGATGGTGTCCATCGGCCTGGCCTGGAGCGTGTTGCCACGCACCATGCTGGATGATCAGGTGGCAAGTATCGCTTTGCCGGGCATACAGCTGCGTCGCCAGCTAGGCTATATCGTGCACACCGAAAGGACGCTGTCGAACGCTGCGCGGGCTTTCATGAGCCTGCTGGATGCACAGGTCGATCCGCCAGGGACACCGGCATGATCTTGTGCGTCCTCGGGTTTAAACAAAAGCGCGCTGTCTTCCCATCGAGCCAAGGCCCTTTGAATAATGCCCAACCCCGTTGATTCCGTGCCACCGCTGCCCCGCATCCACGCCCTGGACCCACAGGAGGCGGAACAACACTGGGACAGCGCCCCGCAATTGCTGTCGGCGCTCAATGCCGCGCGACTGGGCGCGTGGTGCTGGGAAATCGACACCGGGAAGATCAGCTGGTCCCGAGGCACTCAGGCATTGTTTGGCTACGATCCGCGCCAGCCACTGCCCAATGACCTCAATTACCTGGACCTCCTGGCGCCGGAAGACCGCGCCCGGGTCGTCAGGGCATTTCATGCGGTGCTGGCCGGCGAACCGGTCGAACAGGCCATGCATCACCGCATCCAATGGCCCGATGGCAGCCTGCACTGGCTGGAAATCAACGGCAGCCTGGTGCCGGACAAAAACGGCAGGCGCCGAATGATTGGGGTGGTCCGCGAGATCACGCACCAGCGCGAGCGGGAACACGCCCTCAGCCACTCTGAAAAACGCTTCGCCACGCTCTTCCACCTGTGCCCGAACATGGTGCTGCTGACGCGCCAGGCCGACGGCCTGATCAGCGAGGCCAACCACCATTTCGAACTGCTGTTCGGCTGGCCGGTGGCGCAAGTCATTGGCCGTACCACGCTGGAGTTGGGCCTGTGGCGTCACCCGGAGCAACGCGCGCACCTGGTCAAGGCGACCCAGCGCAAAGGTGAATCCATCATCATGGAAGTGCAGTTCTGCGCCAGCAACGGCCAGATCCACGATGGCACGCTCAGTGCGCAAAAGGTCGAACTGGACGGTGAGGCCTACCTGATCAGCACCTTCCTCGACACCACCGAGCGCAAAAATGCCGAGCAAGCGCTCAAGGACAGCCAGGAGCGCCTGGACCTGGCGCTGGACTCGGCACAACTGGGCACCTGGGACTGGCATATACCGACCGGCATGCTCTACGGCTCGGCCCGTGCCGCCCAGCTCCATGGCCTGCCGAGCGAACCGTTCCACGAATCCTTCGATGCGTTTTTTGAAGGCATGTCCGATCAGGACCGCGAGGGCATGCGCCATGCCTACCGCAGTTTGCGCGAAGGCGCGGACGGCAACTACCAGTTGACCTACCGCGTACCGGCCGAGGACGGCAGCGTGCGCTATCTGGAAAGCCGCGCACGCCTGTATCGCGATGAATCCGGCAAGCCCCTGCGCATGGCCGGCACCCTGCTCGATATCACCGATCAGGTGGAACGCGAGCAGCGCCTGAGCGCGTCCGAAGAGAAATTCGCCAGCCTGTTCCAGGCCAGTCCCGACCCTATTTGCGTCACCGGCCTGGACAGTGGCGAGTTTATCGAGATCAACCCGGCGTTCACCCAGACGTTTGGCTGGACGGCCGCCGAAGTGATCGACAAGAGCGCCGAGCAGATCGGCCTGTGGGATGAATCGAGCAAGCGCCTGCAACGCATCCAGCGGGTGATTCGCGAACAATCACTGAGCAATGTGGCCATCGTGGTGCATGCCAGGAACGGCCAGAGCCTGACCTGCGTGATTTCCAGCCGCCTGGTCAAGGTCAATGAGCAGCCGTGCATCGTCACGACCCTGCGCGATATCACCCAGCAGCAACGCTCGGAGGCGGCGCTCAAGGCCAGCGAAGAGAAGTTCGCCAAGGCCTTCCATTCCAGCCCCGACGCCATTTCGATCACCGAGCGCGACACGGGTCGATACGTGGAGGTCAATGATGGGTTTTGTCGCCTGACCGGCTACCGCGCCGAAGAAGCCATCGGCCTCACCCTGTACCAGATTGGCATCTGGGCCGATGAAAACCAGCGCACCGCGCTGCTGGCCGAATTGCAGATCAAGGGGCGCATCCATCACCTTGAAATGCTTTGGCACAACAAGCGTGGCGAGGTGCTGGCGGTGGAGGTGTCGGTCGAACCGATCACCTTGAATGAAACGCCGTGCCTGCTACTGACCGCGCGGGACGTGAGCCTGTTGAAGAACGCCCAGGCACAGATCCGCCACCTGGCCTATCACGACCCGCTGACCAACCTGCCCAACCGTGCGCTGCTGATGGACCGCCTGAGCCAGCAGATCGCCCTGCTCAAGCGCCACAACCTGCGCGGCGCCCTGCTGTTCCTCGACCTCGACCACTTCAAGCACATCAACGACTCCCTCGGTCATCCGGTGGGCGATACCGTGTTGAAAATCGTCACCGCACGCCTGGAAGCCAGCGTGCGCACAGAAGATACGGTGGCGCGCCTGGGCGGTGACGAGTTCGTGGTCCTGCTCAGCGGCCTGGAGGGCTCACGCATACAAGTCAGCGGCCAGGTGCAGGCGCTGGCCGATACCCTGCGCGAATTGCTCTCCGAACCGATGTTCCTCGACGGCCACCGCTTGCAGGTGACGCCAAGCATCGGCGTGGCGCTGATCCCCGACCATGGCACCACCCCCGCCGACCTGCTCAAGCGCGCCGACATCGCCCTGTACCGCGCCAAGGACTCGGGGCGCAACACCATCCAGATGTTTCACACCAGCATGCAGAAAACCGCCAGCGAGCGCCTGCGCATGGAAACCGACCTGCGCCTGGCCCTGTCGCGCGGTGAATTCAGCGTGCACTACCAGCCTCAGGTGGATGCGCGCGGCAACAAGATCGTCGGCGCCGAGGCCCTGGTGCGCTGGCAGCACCCGCAACTGGGTGCGCAGTCGCCGGCGGAATTCATCAAGGTGCTGGAGGACAGCGGCTTGATCCTGGAGGTGGGCACCTGGATTCTCGACGAAGCGTGCAGCGCATTGGCGCAGTTGATTGCCGAAGGCCTGGTGGACCCGCTGAATTTCAGCCTGTGCGTGAATATCAGCCCGCGGCAGTTTCGCCAGAACGACTTTGTCGAGCGGGTCGAGCGCAGCCTCACGCAACACCACCTGCCCTGCAGTTTGCTGAAGCTGGAAATCACTGAAGGCATCGTGATCCAGAACCTGGACGACACGGTGATGAAGATGCGGCGCCTGAAAAAACTCGGGGTCAGCTTTGCGATGGACGATTTTGGCACCGGTTACTCATCGCTGACGTATCTCAAGCGTTTGCCGGTGGATGCGCTGAAAATCGACCAGTCGTTTGTGCGCGACGCGACTCACGATCCCAATGACGCTGAAATCATCCGTGCCATTGTGGCCATGGCCCGCAGCTTGAATCTGGAAGTGATTGCCGAAGGCGTGGAAACCGTGGAACAACTGGCGTTCCTGCAGAAGCTCGGCTGTCATTTGTATCAGGGGTACTTGCATAGCCGGCCATTGCCGATAGAGGGGTTCAGGCAGCTACTGGAATAGCCATGTGCTGAAACGCAGCGTTGAAACAAAATGCACCCTGGGTTATCCCTGCCCAGGTGCACCACGGTCAAATCAGTGCAACGGCCTGACCATGCGAGGGGGCTCGCCCCTGTTTTCCCCATAACTCTTCGCGGCCGTTGATGACCGCCACCGAATGCCCGGTACGGTTGCACATGCCCAACTGACCTCGGGCAAGCTCACCCACCGGTACTCTCTTCATGTGGTTTTTCAAGCCAAGGCGCAGAAAGCCTTCTCCCGGACCGCTTTCATCCTCTCCGTTATTCAGACTACGAATCGCATGCTGATAACTGCGACCGGCCGTGCGATCGTTATCCTCCATCTGTGCACGCTTGGCGCTGACGGCAAACAGAAATTGCGCATCCTTGAGCATGCCTTTGTCGGGACCATTGAACTGGGCGCCTCGAGAGCCCTCGGCCAATTCGCGGTCAGTCAACGTGAGCCGGAAGCCATCGCGCATGACAACATGGTATCCGTCATGGGTCTTGGCCACTTCCTGGAAAATATCCGTGGGACTTTGTCCGAATCGGTGCATCGCAGCCTTGATCGCCGATACCGTCACGCAGTTGCCATCCGGGCCCTGACGAAAGCCACTCCAGATATTGTCGGGCTTCGCGCCACCGCGCTTGTTGGACAACCCCGGAATGTCCGCTGCGGCATCCGGTTTCGGCAACACCGGTTGGGGGGTTACCTGCGGAACAACAGGTGAAGGAACAGCGTCAGGCTTACTCTCTTCTTTTTTATCGGTTACCAGGGCAAGCAACTGAATAAAAAACGAAGCAAATAAAGCCATGACTGCGTTGATCGGCTGCGTGTCATTCCCGCCAGCCGCCGAACGCTGCGATATATATCCATACCTTATATCAGGCGTCGCACTGATCGGCGCGAGACCAGCACCTGATTTAATAGTGGCTTCATTACTTGCGCTGAGTGCATCGATCGTCAATGACTGCCTTACATCAATGACCCGCGCAATGTTATTAATTGGAAAGCGTGACATAGAGTTCTCCCTATACAGGCATCTCTTCGAAATACACGCTCGAAAAAATGCCTGTACTTATAAAAAGACCAAAACGCGATGACGGTGTTTAAAACCTGGAACTTAGCCGATTAAAACGGCCATGCCTGTCAGCCGTTCGGTCATCAACAGGACCCGGACTGGTCAGATCCGGAGTGGGAGCGTCGGGCACGGGCGTTGGCTTGGCGTCCGGCGACATGGGGCGCTGCGTTTTGGTATCCATTGGCACATTAGGCCTTGGGAAGTCGCCCGGAAGCACAGGGGGTTGGGGCCTGGTATCCGTGGAAACCCTGGACGGCGGCAGGCGATCCGGCAAGACTTTTCCATCAGGGCAGTGGCAATGGCCAACAACCACATTCACATTTACGTTTGTCTTGGGGTCATTGTCCACGCTGATCTCGGGCTTGGGCACCGTCGGATGGAGCGGCATGGGGTGCGGTTTATTCCCAGGCACGTTGACCAAGGGATCATTGGGTTGTGGCAGCACCCGCATGCCTGCGTCCGGTTTCACCGGCAGCTTGTCTGCATCCGGCTTGATCAGCGCCTGGGAGGTATCCGGTTTTACCGGCTGCTTGCCCGCATCCGGCTTGATCAGCGCCTGGGGGGCATCCGGCTTCACCGGCTGCTTGCCTGCGTCCGGCTTAATCAACGCCTGGGGGGTATCCGGTTTTACCGGCTGCTTGCCCGCATCCGGCTTGATCAGCGCCTGGGGGGTATCCGGTTTTACCGGCTGCTTGCCTGCATCCGGCTTGATCAACGCCTGGGGGGTATCCGGTTTTACCGGCTGCTTGCCTGCATCCGGCTTGATCAGCGCCTGGGGGGTATCCGGTTTTACCGGCGACTTGCCCGCATCCGGTTTGACCAGTTCCTTACTGTTATCCGGTGCAATGGGTAATTTGCCTGAGTCAGGTTTGATCGGTGTTTTACCCGAAAATATGTCGCGCATGGCCCTGAAGATACCTTCAAGCATATCGAACAGTTGCCTTAGCGCGGTCTCGGGGGTGATTGCCGTGTTATCGGGACGCAGGGACGTTTGAGGCGGTGTTGTCCCCAAAGACTTGCCGGTTTGCTGGGGAATAACTTTATTGTCCGAAACCGTTTGTTGTTCCGTAACAACTGTATCGACTTTAACCAATGGCGGAGTGTTAATCGACATAGACATACGCACGTTCCTTTATTTCATACAACCCGACCGTTTAACGGCCGGAGGGAGTGATAGTTTTATTGACTGAACAACAACAGCGCTGCTTCAGTCCCTCCATTCGTGGGAACTTGAGCTATCGAGTTCCGCGAATCGCAGTTCATATAAGGAAACCAACATGCATTATCAGACTTTGCCTCATGGACAATTTGCGCGAAGCCTTGATTTATGGCTTTGTAGCTACGAAAGTGTGGTCACACGCGCTAATACTCTGTAGGCATGTCACTCGTCGATAACATTCCACGTGTTTACTTGCCTCTGGTTTGTGTTAACTCGCACGCGTAAAAAAGGCGCCTGCCGTGGCGCCTTTATGCAAATTAATGGCAAGAGTTCGATTGCCTCGCTTCAGACAGCCACAGGGTTGGGCATCCCCAGCAGGCGACTGACCTGCTCCAGGCCGGTCTCGCGGCGCAAGGCGGTAAACAGCTCCACCGCTTCGGGGTAGTTGCGCGTCAGCATCGCCAGCCACTGCTTCAAGCGGCCGGGTGCCTGGCGCTCGGTCAATTGCGCCACCGATTGGGTCCAGAATTCCTGGAGCATCGGCTGCATCTGCGCCCAGGTCATTTCCACCACCTCTTGCCCTGCACGCGCCGCCGCGATCTGCCGCGCCAGGTCAGGACGCGCCACCAGGCCACGGCCAAGCATGATGTCTTCGGCGCCACTGACTTCGCGGCAACGTTTCCAATCGTCGACGCTCCAGATGTCGCCATTGGCAAACACCGGCACCTTGACCACCTCCTGCACCCGCGGAATCCACTCCCAATGGGCGGGCGGCTTGTAGCCATCGGTCTTGGTGCGCGCATGCACCACGATATGCGCGGCCCCGCCTTCGGCCAGCGCCGTGGCACAGACCAATGCGCCATCCGGGCTGTCGAAGCCCAGGCGCATTTTGGCGGTGACCGGGATATGCGCCGGGACCGCACGGCGCACATGCTCGACGATCCGGTTGAGCAGCTCCGGCTCCTTGAGCAGCACCGCACCGCCGCGGGACTTGTTGACGGTCTTGGCCGGGCAGCCGAAGTTGAGGTCGATCACCTGCGAACCCAACTCGCAGGCCAGGGCGGCGTTTTCCGCCAGGCAGACCGGGTCAGACCCCAGCAATTGCACGCGCAGCGGCACGCCCGCGGCGGTGTGGGCACCCTGCAGCAGTTCCGGAGCGAGCTTGTGAAAATAGGCGGGGGTGAGCAAGCGGTCGTTGACGCGGATGAATTCGGTCACGCACCAGTCGATACCGCCCACGCGGGTCAACACGTCCCGCAGGATGTTGTCGACCAACCCCTCCATGGGCGCCAAGGCAATTTGCATGGAAAACACTCAACAAAAATCGTGGCGCAGTTTACTGGGTTTCCCACGACAACCGTTAACCCCCTGTCAGCGCAGGCCCGTACCCCTCGATAAACTCGGCGGGCATGCGCTTGGGCCTGCCGCTGGACAGTTCGATGCAAACGAAGGTGGTCTGCGCGCGCAGCAAGGTCGCACCGTCACGCGGGCGTACCAGCTGAAAGCGGCGCGTCATCTTCAGGCGCTGGTCCCAATCGACGATCCACGTGGCCAGTTGCAGCTCATCGCCTTCGTAGCCGGCCGCCAGGTAGTCGATCTCATGACGCACCACGGCCATCGCGCGGTCCAGGCGCCGATACTCGGCAAGGTCCAGCCCCAGGCGCTGGGAATGGCGCCAGGCGCAACGCTCCAGCCAGGACACGTACACGGCGTTATTGGCGTGCCCCAGGCCGTCGATGTCCTCAGCGGCGACCTGCAGGTCGATGATGAACGGCGTTGCCAAATCCCAGCCCATGCCTTGCTCCAGTCGATTGATGTCGGCGGGCGCAGTGTATCAGGCGGTCTGGCGCTCCTGTACATGACAGCTCGCCAACAGGGCGAGTACGCCTTCGATTACCTGTGGATCGGCCAGCACCTTCTGATGCCCGCCCTGCTCCAGGCGCATCAGGCGACTGCCTGGCCAGGCCTCGTGGATGGTCTGCGAGGCTTTGACCGGGACGAACGTATCGTCTTCGGCATGCACGATCAGGCCGGGAAGGTTCATCTGGTAGTGCGCGACATCCAGGTGCTTGAGCGGCATGCCGAACGCCAGTTCGACCGTCTGGATAAACGCCGAACGTGCGCGCGGCGGCAACCCCATCATGCGCGTGAAACCGCGCAGCGCATCGAGGAACCGCGAGGGCGCGGCGATACTCACCAACGCCTGCGTACGCAGCCCCAACTGCACCGCCAGCATCGCGCTGGCACCGCCCATGGAGTGGCCGACCACCGCCTGCAGCGGGGGCAGCTCGGCCGCCGCCTCGAGCATGGCACGGGCGAACAGCAGCACATGCGCTTCACGCCCTGGCGAATGCCCATGGGCCGGGCCATCCAGCGCAATCACCGAGTAGCCGCCCTCCACCAACGCCGTGATCAGGCTGGCGAATTGCGTAGGCCGGCCTTCCCAGCCGTGCATCAGCAACACCGCCGGCCCTTGCCCCCAGCGCAGCGCCGAGAGGCCGAACCGCAAGGTGATGCGCTCCGATTGCGCCAGCACCGGCAGCTCCCACGCCCGTGGCGGTAGCTCACGGGGCGTCATGAAGGTGCGGCGCATCCGGTTGGCCACCGTTTGCGGCGCGAGTCGGCCGACCGTGCCGTTGAAACCACGAACCCAATTCAAGCCGCCCATGCCCTGAACCCTCTTCAGCGTACCGCCGACTTGGCGGCGCGCAGCACACGATCGGACAGCTCACCGGGCCCCAGGGCCCGCGCCAGCGTCAGGCCGCCGACCATCAGCGCCATGTCGGCCAGGGCCTTGTCGGTATCTTCCGGGGTGGCCGCCAGTTGGGCGGCCATCAGCTCGCAATGTTCGCTCAATGCCTGACGGAACGCGTCCGGCAAACGGCCCATTTCGCCAACCGTCGCAGGCAGCGGGCATGCCTCGCCGGTGGAGTCCCGGTGCTTGCGCGACAAGTAAAACGCCGCCACCAGGCTTCGGCGCTCTTCGCCGGTCAGTTGGGTGTCCAGGTCTTCTATCGCCGCGCGGCGCTTGGCCAGCAACTCAGTGAAGGCCTCCAGCATCAGCGCATCCTTGCTCTCAAAGTGCGCATAAAAACCGCCGACCGTCAGCCCCGCCGCGCCCATGACTTCGCCGACACTCGGCTCAGCCGGGCCACGCTGGATCAATGCCGCGCTGGCGGCCTGCAAGATGCGTTCGCGCGTTTGCGCTTTTTTATCGCTCATCAAAGCCTCCGTCTCTCATGGGTTGAATATTATTACCATAATAATATTGCGCAAGCGACAAGCATGACCATTGGTCAGAACAGAAGAAAGGAGGTGAAGAAAGAATTGGCCGAACGCCAGACAAACAAAAGGGCCATTCAATAATTGAATGACCCTTAAAAATCCCGCAGAGCGGGTAATCGTGGCGTCCCCTAGGGGACTCGAACCCCTGTTACCGCCGTGAAAGGGCGGTGTCCTAGGCCACTAGACGAAGGGGACACAAACCTTCTGTACAGTGATCAGTGCGAAGACCGATCGACCCAAGGACGGTGTGGCCGCAACCTTGAACCTGTAAATTGGTGGAGCTAAACGGGATCGAACCGTTGACCTCTTGCATGCCATGCAAGCGCTCTCCCAGCTGAGCTATAGCCCCGATTTTTCGCCTGGCGGCGCAGCAGATCTTTCGAGCTGCTTGTTGAAACTGGCGTCCCCTAGGGGACTCGAACCCCTGTTACCGCCGTGAAAGGGCGGTGTCCTAGGCCACTAGACGAAGGGGACAAAACCTTCTGTACAACTGATCGGCGCTGAGTGCCGATCGATTCAAGGACGGTGTGGCCAGACCTTGAACCTGTAAATTGGTGGAGCTAAACGGGATCGAACCGTTGACCTCTTGCATGCCATGCAAGCGCTCTCCCAGCTGAGCTATAGCCCCTCATCGGTGAGGACGGGGCGAATCTTAATGGCGGTTTCGAAACGTGTCAAATTTATTTTCAACAATTTTCAAAATTTTTTGCCGGGATAACAATCACTTACCGACGAAACCCCGGAAAACCGGGGTTTCGTCCTTACAGCCGTGCGCTTAAGCGATAGCGCCCAGCAGTTTTTCCCACTCTTTGTTTTCTTTCTTCGAAACACCACCAAGCAAATCAAGGGCTTGGCGCAGACGGAAACGCGTGAGGTCCGGGCCGAGGATTTCCATCGCGTCGAGCACCGACACTGAACTGGCCTGACCGGTAATCGCGGCAAACATCAACGGCATGGCATCACGCAACTTCAGCTCCAGCGACTCGACCACCGCCTGGATCGTCGCGGTGATCGCATCCTTCTCCCATTGGCGCAGGCTTTCGAGCTTCCACAGGATCAACTGCATCAACTGACGCACCTGGTCACCGGAGAGCTTTTTCGATTCAAACAGCTTGGCCTCCGGGTTCACGCCACCGGCGAAGAAAAAGCTGGCCAGCGGTGCGACCTGGCTGAACGTTTCCACCCTGCCCTGCACCAGCGGCGCTATCTTCATCATGTACTCGGGGTTGAGTGCCCACTGCTGCACACGACTGGCGAACTCTTCTACCGGCAAATCACGCAACCACTGGCCGTTAAGCCACGACAGCTTCTCGATATCGAAAATCGGCCCGCCCAGGGAGACGCGGGACAGGTCGAAGTTATCGACCATTTCCTGCAGCGAGAATTTCTCGCGCTCGTCCGGCATCGACCAGCCCATGCGGCCCAGGTAGTTGAGCATCGCTTCGGGCATAAAGCCCATGCGCTCGTAGAAGGTCACCGACGTCGGGTTCTTGCGCTTGGACAGCTTGCTCTTGTCCGGGTTACGCAGCAGCGGCATGTAGCACAGCTGCGGCTGCTCCCAGCCGAAGTATTCGTAGAGCAGGATCAGCTTGGGCGCCGAGGGCAGCCATTCTTCGCCGCGCAGCACATGGGTGATGCCCATCAGGTGGTCGTCGACCACGTTGGCCAGGAAGTACGTCGGCAGGCCGTCGGTCTTCATCAGCACCTGCATGTCCATGCGGTCCCACGGAATCTCGACATCACCGCGCAGCATGTCCGGCACCACGCATACGCCTTCGCTCGGCACTTTCATGCGGATCACATGGGGCTCGCCGGCGGCCAGGCGCGCGGCCACTTCCTCTTTGGACAACAACAGCGCGCGGCCATCGTAGCGCGGTGTCTCGCCACGGGCCTGTTGCTCGGCGCGCATCTGGTCCAGCTCTTCGGCGGTGCAGAAGCAGGGGAACGCGTGGCCCATGTCCACCAGTTGCTGGGTGTACTGCTTGTAGATGTCGCTGCGCTCGCTCTGGCGATACGGGCCGTGGGGGCCGCCGACATCCGGGCCTTCGGCCCAGGTAATGCCCAACCAGCGCAGGGCATCGAAAATCTGCTGTTCCGACTCACGGGTCGAGCGCAGTTGATCGGTGTCTTCGATCCGCAGGATGAATTCACCGCCGTGCTGCTTGGCAAAGCAGTAGTTGAACAGGGCGATGTAAGCAGTGCCGACGTGGGGATCCCCAGTAGGCGATGGCGCAATGCGCGTGCGGACGGTGGTCATGGCAGGTCTCGAATGGGCGATAAAAACTGAAAATTGAAACAAGGGGCGAATGGTAACAGCCCAAAGCGCCTTATTGTAGGAGCGAGCTTGCTCGCGAAGAACGCAAGGACACCACGTTTAGCCAGGAGGCCCGCGTTATCGTTGACGATTTTCGCGAGCAAGCTCGCTCCTACAGTGGGTGGGTTTATACGGCTAAAAGGCGCTCGCGCAACTTGCCAATCTCATCCCGGGTCTGTGCCGCCGCCTCAAACTCCAGATCGCGCGCCAACTGATACATCTTCTCTTCCAACTGCCGAATCCGCTTGGTGATTTCACTCGGCGAGCGCAGTTCGTTTTCGTACTTGGCGCTTTCCTCGGCAGCCTTGGCCATGCCCTTGCGCTTCTTGCTGCGCGAGCCGGGTACGGTGGCGCCTTCCATGATGTCGGCCACGTCCTTGAACACGCCCTTGGGGGTGATACCGTGTTCCAGGTTGAATGCAATCTGCTTCTCGCGACGACGCTCGGTCTCGCCGATCGCGCGCTCCATGGAGCCGGTGATGCGGTCCGCATACAGGATCGCCCGACCGTTGAGGTTGCGCGCCGCGCGGCCGATGGTCTGGATCAGCGAACGCTCGGAGCGCAGGAAGCCCTCCTTGTCCGCGTCCAGGATCGCCACCAGCGATACCTCGGGCATGTCCAGGCCTTCGCGCAGCAGGTTGATGCCCACCAGCACATCAAAGGTGCCCAGGCGTAGATCCCGAATGATTTCCACACGCTCCACCGTGTCGATGTCCGAGTGCAGATAGCGCACGCGCACGCCGTGGTCGGCCAGGTAATCGGTCAAGTCTTCGGACATGCGCTTGGTCAGGGTAGTAACCAGCACGCGCTCTTCCAGGGCCACGCGCTTGTTGATCTCCGACAGCAGGTCGTCGACCTGGGTCAGCGCCGGGCGGATTTCGATTTGCGGGTCGACCAGGCCGGTCGGTCGCACGACCTGTTCAATTACCCGGCCGGCATGTTCGGCCTCGTAATTGCCGGGCGTTGCGGAGACAAAGATGGTCTGCGGGCTGATGGCCTCCCATTCGTCGAAACGCATTGGCCGGTTGTCCAGCGCCGATGGCAGACGGAAGCCGTATTCCACCAGGGTTTCCTTGCGTGAACGGTCGCCCTTATACATCGCGCCGACTTGCGGCACGCTGACGTGGGATTCGTCGATCACCAGCAAGGCGTCCGGCGGCAGGTAATCATAAAGTGTCGGCGGCGGCGCACCGGACTCGCGACCCGACAGGTAGCGCGAATAGTTTTCGATGCCGTTGCAGTAGCCCAGCTCCAGGATCATCTCCAGGTCGAACCGGGTGCGCTGCTCCAGGCGCTGGGCTTCCACCAGTTTGTTGTTGGAACGCAAGTACTCCAGGCGCTCGGCCAATTCCACCTTGATGCCCTCGATCGCGCCCATCAGGGTTTCACGCGGGGTCACATAGTGGCTTTTCGGGTAGAAGGTGAAGCGCGGCAATTTGCGGATCACCTCGCCGGTCAACGGGTCGAAGGCCGACAGGCTTTCGACTTCATCGTCGAACAGCTCGATGCGGATCGCCTCCAGGTCGGATTCGGCCGGGTAGATATCGATCACATCGCCGCGCACGCGGAACGTGGCGCGGGCAAAGTCCATGTCGTTGCGGGTGTACTGCAGGCTGGTCAGGCGCCGCAGCAGTTCGCGCTGGTCGAGCTTGTCGCCGCGATCGACGTGCAGCACCATTTTCAAATAGGTTTCCGGGCTGCCCAGGCCGTAGATGCACGACACCGTGGTGACGATGATCGCGTCCTTGCGTTCCAGCAAGGCCTTGGTCGCCGACAGCCGCATCTGCTCGATATGGTCGTTGATCGACGCATCCTTCTCGATAAAGGTATCGGAGGACGGCACATAGGCTTCGGGCTGGTAGTAGTCGTAGTAGGAAACGAAATACTCCACCGCATTGTTCGGGAAGAACGCCTTGAACTCGCCATACAGCTGCGCGGCCAGGGTTTTGTTCGGTGCCAGCACCAGGGTTGGGCGATTGATCTGCGCGATCACGTTGGCGATGCTGAACGTCTTGCCTGAACCGGTCACCCCAAGCAGCGTCTGATGCGCCAGGCCGGCCTCAATGCCTTCGACCATCTGGCGAATCGCTTCCGGTTGGTCGCCGGCGGGTTCAAAACGGGTGACGAGCTGGAAATCCGACATAACGTACCTCGTGTGGTCACCCCAGACTCAACACCGCCAGGGACGAAATAGCTCAGCAACCCACGGATAATCATCGCAGGTTGCAGGAAAAAACCATGATAGCCGTAGTAGTGGTGACGAAGGTGTCGGGTTTCAAGGCAAACGTCCTACCTGCCGTCCGGGACCAATCTGCAATAAGACTAACGGTGGGCAATTAAACCGAAAAACTTGGCCGAAAAGGCGTTTCCGCTGTCGCCCTCAGCCGTGATGGCCTCTATACTAGCTCCCCGTTTGTGCACCGCTCTAGTGCAACCGGCTGGAGCGCGACACGTCCCTCCCTTCCCCCATAGAGCTGCCGCAAAAATGAGCCTGTTCTCCGCTGTCGAAATGGCACCACGCGATCCAATCCTGGGCCTCAACGAAGCATTCAACGCCGATACTCGAACCACCAAGGTCAACCTTGGCGTGGGCGTTTACTGCAACGAGGAGGGGAAGATTCCGCTCTTGCGTGCCGTTGCCGAAGCGGAAGCCATTCGCGTGGCGCAACATGCCGCCCGTGGCTACTTGCCGATTGACGGCATCGCGGCCTACGACAAGGCCGTGCAAACCCTGCTGTTCGGTGATAAGTCGCCGCTGCTCGAAGCCGGCCGTGTGGTGACCGTGCAGGCCGTGGGTGGCACCGGCGCGCTGAAGATCGGCGCCGACTTCCTCAAGCAGTTACTGCCCGACGCCGTGGTAGCCATCAGCGACCCGAGCTGGGAAAACCACCGCGCGCTGTTCGAAACCGCTGGTTTCCCGGTGCAGAACTACCGCTACTACGACGCCGCCACCCACGACGTAAACCGCAGCGGCCTGCTCGAAGACCTCAACGCCCTGCCGCCACAGTCCATCGTGGTGTTGCACGCCTGCTGCCACAACCCGACCGGTGTCGACCTGAGCCCGGCGGACTGGCAGAACGTACTGGACGTCATCAAGGCCAAGAACCTGGTGCCGTTTCTCGATATGGCCTACCAAGGCTTCGGCGACGGCATCCACGAAGACGCCGCCGCGGTGCGCCTGTTCGCGGAGTCGGGCCTGACCTTCTTCGTGTCCAGCTCGTTCTCCAAGTCGTTCTCCCTGTACGGCGAACGCGTGGGCGCCTTGTCCATCGTCGGCGACTCCAGGGAAGAAAGCGCGCGCATCCTGTCCCAGGTCAAGCGTGTGATCCGTACCAACTATTCCAACCCACCGACCCACGGCGCGGCAATCGTTGCAGCGGTACTGAACAACCCTGAGCTGCGCGCCCAGTGGGAAACAGAACTGGGCGAAATGCGCCTGCGCATCCGCGGCATGCGCGAGCAGATGGTGGCGGAGCTGACCAAGGCCGCGCCAGGCCACGATTTCAGTTTTGTCGGGCGCCAGCGTGGGATGTTCTCCTACTCCGGCTTGAGCGTTGAGCAAGTCACCCGCCTGCGCAGCGAGTTTGGCATCTATGCACTGGATACCGGCCGCATCTGTGTGGCGGCGCTGAACCAGTCGAACATTGCTGCGGTCACACAGGCAATCGTTCAGGTGCTGTAAACCTGGCCAGCGTTGAACGAGGGGGAAGCCAAGGGCTTCCCCCTTTTTGTTGGCGAACGCACTAGACTGCACACCGACTGTCCCTTTGCTGTGAGAGCCCTATGAGAAACGACGACCTGGATCTGCGTGCCGACCGCGACGAACTGCATGACTATGCTCCACGCGCGCCGCAAGCCAAGCGCCAGAAAAGCCTGGTGCTGCAAGTGGCGCTGGGGGTGTTCCTCGGTGGCCTGGCGTTGTGGCTGGTGCAACTGGGCGCCACGGCGATCATGGCCAAGCTGGCCATGGGCACCTTCCAGTTCGGCGGCTGATCAAGAGCGAAATGTGGTAGGGGGCTTGCCCCCGATGTTGTAGGAGCGAGCTTGCTCGCGAAAAACTCACAGCCACCGCGTTTATCCAGGAATTACGCGTTATCGTTGACGTTTTTCGCGAGCAAGCTCGCTCCTGCATTGGATTCAGGCTGCTGCAAGCCCGCGTTCTTCCAGCAGTTTTACGAAGCTGTTCAAGCTTTGCGACACCGTGCCCCGGCGCCAGATCAGCCAGGTATTCAACACACGGAAGTTGTCCGCCAGCGGCCACACGCTGACCGCCGCCGCCCCCGGCATGCTTTCCAGCATACTGCGCGGCATCAACGCCAGCCCTGCTCCGGCGCTGACGCACGCCAGCATGCCGTGGTAGGACTCAATCTCAAAGATTTTGCCCGGCACCGCACCGTCCTGTGAGAACCAACGCTCGAAGTGATGCCGATATGAGCAGTTGGAACGAAAGGTGTAGATGTTCTCGCCATTCACCTCCCGCCCCCGCGTGATCGGCGCATGATGCAGCGGCGCAATCACCACCATCTCCTCTTCAAACACCGCCACGCCCTCCAGCGTGGAGTGCAGCACCGGGCCATCGACAAAGGCCGCCGTCAAACGCCCGGACAGCACGCCTTCGATCATCGTGCCCGACGGTCCCGTGCTCAGGTCCAGCTCGACCTTGGTGTACTGCTGGTTATACGCCGCCAGCAACGCGGGAATACGCACCGCCGCGGTACTTTCCAGCGAGCCGAGGGCAAAGGCGCCCTGGGGCTCCTCCCCCGCCACCGTGGCGCGGGCCTCCTGTACCAGATCGAGAATACGCCGCGTATAGCCGAGGAAATTCCACCCGGCCGGTGACAGGCGCAGGCGGCTTTTCTCGCGGATAAACAATTCCACGCCCAGGTCCTGCTCCAGTTGTTTGATCCGCGTGGTCAGGTTCGACGGCACCCGATGGATCAACTGTGCGGCGGCGCTGATGCTGCCTTGTTCGGCAACGGCCTTGAAGATTTCCAACTGCACCAGATCCAATTCATTCTCCAATCGTGAATGTATTGCTTAATATTATTCAGTTTTCGGAAAACGTCCAGCAGCGTACGCTGGCTTCCATTCCCATCACCCCTGCAGGACGGTGCCATGAACGCTATTTCCCATCAGACCCACGCGTTGTCGATCAACCCGGCCAATGGCGAGACCGTTGGCAGCTACGCGTATGAAAGCCCGTCGCAGCTGGATGCCGCGCTCACCCGTTCCACCGCTGCCTTCCGCACCTGGCGCCGCCAAACCGTGGGCCGCCGCGCGCAATTGCTGTTGGCTCTGGCCGGCGCCCTGCGTGACCAGGCCGAAGCCATGGCGCAGATGATCACCCTGGAAATGGGCAAACCCATTGCCCAGGCCCGTGCCGAAATCGAGAAATGCGCCCAGCTCAGCGAGTGGTACGCGCAGCACGGCCCCGCCATGCTCGCGCCGGAGCCGACCCTGGTGGACAACGGCAGCGCCCGGATTGAATACCGCCCGCTGGGGCCGATCCTTGCCGTGATGCCGTGGAACTTTCCGGTATGGCAGGTACTGCGTGGCGCCGTGCCGACCCTGCTCGCCGGCAACACCTACGTGCTTAAACATGCGCCGAACGTGATGGGCAGCGCTTACTTGATGCAGCAGGCGTTCCAGAAGGCCGGTTTCGCTGAAGGCCTGTTCGAGGTGATCAACGTCACCCCCGAAGGTGTGTCCAGCGCCATCGCCGACCCACGTATCGCCGCCGTCACCCTCACAGGCAGCGTGCGCGCCGGTATCGCCATCGGTTCCCAGGCCGGTGCGGCACTGAAAAAATGCGTGCTGGAACTGGGCGGCTCCGATCCGTTCATCGTGCTCAACGACGCCGACCTCGACGCCGCCGTACAGGCCGCGCTGATCGGCCGCTTCCAGAACAGCGGCCAAGTCTGCGCCGCCGCCAAGCGCTTGATCATCGAGGCAGGTGTGGTTGAAGCCTTTACCGCCAGGTTCCTTGAAGCCAGCCGCAACCTGGTGATGGGCGACCCGACCTCGCCTGCCACCTACATCGGCCCCATGGCGCGCTTCGATCTGCGCGATGAGCTGCACGGCCAGGTCCAGGCCACCCTCGACGAAGGCGCCACCCTGCTGCTGGGCGGCAACAAAGTGGCGGGCGCAGGCAACTACTACGAACCCACCGTATTGGCCGACGTCACCGACCAGATGACCTCGTTCAAACAGGAACTGTTCGGCCCCGTTGCGTCGATCATCACCGCCCGCGACGCCGACCATGCGGTGGCCCTGGCCAACGACAGCGAATTCGGCCTGACCGCCAGTATCTTCACCACCGACCCGGCGAAGGCGCGAGAGATCGCCGACCAGTTGGAAACCGGTGGGATCTTCGTCAACGCTTACAGCGTTTCCGACCCGCGAGTCGCATTTGGTGGCATTAAGAAAAGCGGATTCGGCCGTGAGCTGTCGCACTTCGGCGTACGCGAGTTCTGCAACGCGCAAACGGTGTGGCTCGACCGTCAATAAACAGCCCTGGCTTCAACACACATCAAATGTGGGAGGGGGCTTGCCCCCGATGGCGGTGGATCAGCCAGACATCTGTCACTGACACACCGTTATCGGGGGCAAGCCCCCTCCCACATTTGGATCCAGACAACCTTGGAGGCCGTACCTATTCTAAGCAATCAGCGAATATGCCGCCGCACGCACTGCACCAACCCGTCCAGTGCCTGCGACTTCACCGGCGCCAATACGCACACGGTGTGTTCACGCTCGCCCTCGGTCACAGTGAGCGTGTAATGCACCTGCCCGGGATTGCCGGAGGGTTGAGTACTTTGCGGCAACTGGAAAAACTTCGACTGCTCGATCAGTTGCCGCAACTCCTGCTGATCCTGCTCGGGCAGTGCATCGAGCTCGACACTGCGAGGTTTGGCCAAACCCGGAAAGAACGCCGGGCCGCCGTTTTCCTTGATCGAGATTCGCATGGCTGTTCCTCACCGCCCTGGCGGAGTGTCAGACGTTGATACCGACCGCTTTCCAACCTTCCTTCACGGCCTTCTGCTCATCCTTGTTCGCGCCATAAAGGCGCCCGGCGACATCGTAAGTGATACGTGCAAAACGCAGAAACCCCGAGTTCGGCCGCAACCGCGAATCACGCAGGGCGTCATACCAGATACGCCCGGCACGCTCCCAGGCGAACCCGCCAATACGCGTAGCAACCTGATAGAACGCATGGTTGGGAATGCCGGAATTAATGTGCACGCCGCCATTGTCGTCATAGGTTTGCACAAAGTCATCCATATGCCCCGGCTGCGGGTCCTTGCCCAGCAATTTATCGTCAAACGCCGTGCCGGGGGCCTTCATCGAGCGCAGCGCGGTGCCTTTGATCTTTTTGGTAAACAGCCCCTTGCCGATCAACCAATCGGCGTCCTCGGCCTTTTGCTTTAACGCGTACTGCTTGATCAGCGATCCGAACACGTCCGACAACGATTCGTTCAGTGCACCGGATTGATTGAAGTACATCAACTTGGCTTCATCCTCGGTCACCCCGTGCGCCAACTCGTGACCAATCACGTCCAGCGCCACGGTAAAGCGGTTGAACAACTGCTGGTCGCCATCACCAAAGACCATCTGGGTCGAGTTCCAGAAGGCATTATTGTAGTCCTGGCCAAAGTGCACGGTGGCATCCAGCGCCATCCCGGCATCGTCGATGGAATTGCGATCGAATACCTGGTCGAAAAAATCGAAGGTCGCGCCCAGGCCGTCGTAGGCCTCGTCCACCGCGGCATCACCGCTGGCGGGTTGCCCTTCGCCACGGATCAGCTTGCCGGGCAGGCTGTCGGTGTTGTCGGCGCTGTAGATCGAGCGCTGTTTCTCGGCGCCCGCCAGCAGCGCCATGCGGGCCGGGCCTTTGGCGGGCACGGCGACCATGCGCAAGGAGCGGAACGTGCTGTCCTTGGCGCGCGTGCGCAGCGCAACCTCGCGCTGGGCTTTGTCACCGTGGCGCGCGATCTGGTCGAGCATGTACGGCGGGATCAGGCAGAAAATCGGATTTCGCGGGTGGCGAACACACATAAGCTGGCTCCTTTTTGGCGTGTGGTGAACGGCCGGTTAACGACTTCAGGATAGACGCGCGTCCGCCGCCTGGGACAAATTGTCATGAAATCATGTTGCAGTCGTGTTTATCCAAGGCCCATCAGGAATCCCCCATGCCCGCACGTCACGTCAAAATCGACCTGTCCTACCGCCCAAGGCTTGCCGACCTTAGCCCTCTGATCGCGCCCGCCCCTTCGCTGCTGGAGGCCAGGGCCGCGACGCCGCGTGTCACCGCCGCCAAGGACCTGCAAAACCGGCGCGGTTACGCCGAGGACTTTCTCGGTAGCTTCGCAGTGCCCTGGCCCACGCTGGACACGGCCCTGGCAGGCGATGCCCAGCCCGGACGCCTGGACTACACGCACTTTTCCATCAGCATGTCGCGCTCGCGACGCCTGGCACTCTACGTCGGCGTCAACATCGACGGCGACAAGCACGTGGATATCGTGCGCAGCAACGACACCTGGGCCTACGATGGCCGCCTGCCCCTCGACGCCCAGGTGGGCGAAGACCTCTACGCCAGCAATGGCCTGGACCGTGGTCATCTGGTGCGGCGCCAGGACCCCAATTGGGGGGACGAGGCGAATACCGCCAACATCGACACCTTTCACTTCACCAACTGCTCGCCGCAGATGAGCGGCTTCAACCAGAAGACCTGGCTGGAACTGGAGGACTACATCCTCGACAACACCCAGCGCTGGAAAGCCCGCGCCAGCGTTTTCAGCGGCCCGGTGTTCGCCGACGACGACCGCCTGTACCGTGGCGTGAAAATCCCCCAGGCGTTCTGGAAAGTGGTGGCCTACCTCAGCGACGACGGCAAACCCTCCGCCAGCGCCTACATGATCGACCAACGCAACGAACTGGGCCAACTGGACCTGGTGTTCGGCCCGCTCAAAACCTACCGGTGCAGCGTGTTGCAGATCGAACAACTGACCGGTATCCGCTTCGGCAACCTGGCCGACTACGACGGTTTCAGCAACGAGGAGCGCGCCACGGGGACGCGGATCGAAGCGCTGGTGCGGGGGCCGCAGGATATCCGACTCTGACCACGGCGCACCGGGGCCCCGCGTTATCGTTGACGACCTTCGCGAGCAAGCTCGCGCCTACAGGTCGTGATCGACTACCATAGCGCCGCCGGTTCCCGCACGGGACTAATAGGGAATTCGAAACGCCGTCCGCGACGTCAATCGAAACTGCCCCCGCAACTGTAGGTGCTGAGCCTGCTCCCCACTGCCACTGGACGTTGTCCGGGAAGGCCGGAGCCTGGCGACGACGCATCAGTCAGGAGACCTGCCGGCCAAGTGACTCACTAACCGGCGGGGTGTCCGGGAAGGCCATCCTTGCGCTGCCCGGCCGGCGGCGCGTGTGGGTGTATTTCCGAACCGTCCCTGCCCTGCTTCATCGACGGTTCAAACGGAGATTGCCCCATGCTGCCACGCGTTACGGCCCTGATCATCGGCCTGGGTGTCTGCACCCTGGCCCAAGCCGCACCGACCCACTACCCGCTGACCGTCGAGAACTGCGGCAGCTCCATCACCTTTGCGCAGGCTCCCGCGCGCAGCGTGACCATCGGCCAGGCCGCCACCGAGATGCTGTATGCGCTGGGCGTGGGCGATAAAGTGGTCGGCACGTCGCTGTGGTTCAACGATGTACTGGCGCAGTACAAGGCGCAGAACGCCAGCATCGAGCGCCTGGCCAATAACGAGCCGAGCTTCGAGGCAGTCATCGCCAAGCGCCCGCAACTGGTGGCCGCCGAGCTGGAATGGGTGGTCGGCCCCCAAGGTGTGGTGGGCACCCGCGAACAGTTTCACGAACTGAATATCCCCACCTACCTGCTGCCCTCCGACTGCGAAGGCAAGGACAACCTGGTGGGCGCCGACGGCACGCGGCTGGAGCCGTTTCGCATCGAGACGATCTACAAGAGCCTCAGCCAACTGGCCGAGATCTTCGACGTGCAGGCGCGCGGCCAGCAACTGACCGATGACCTCAAGGCGCGCCTGGCCAAGTCGATCGCCACCGCGCAGGGCAAAGGCTTGAAGCAGGCCAGCGCGCTGGTGTGGTTCTCCAGCGCCGAAATGGCCAGCGACCCTTACGTGGCAGGTCACAAAGGTGTTCCGCAATTCATGCTGCAAACCCTTGGCCTGCGCAACGTGGTGCAGTCCGACGAAGAATGGCCCGCCGTCGGCTGGGAAACCATTGCCAAGGCCAACCCTACCTTCCTGGTGATCGCACGCATGGACCGCCGTCGCTACCCCGCCGACGACCATGAAAAGAAGCTGGCCTTCCTGCGCAGCGACCCGGTGACGCGCAACATGGACGCGGTGAAGCACAACCGCATCATCATCCTTGACGCCCTGGCGCTGCAGGCCAGCCTGCGCACGTTCGACGGCCTGGAACAGCTGGCCGCCGCCATCGACGGCTACAACCTGCCGCAATGATACGCACCCTGCTCGCCCTTACGCTGCTGTTGATCGCCCTGCTTGCCGGCGTGGCCATCGGCGAAACCGCTATCTCGCCGCAGGTGGTACTCCAGGTGCTCGCCAACAAACTGTGGGCGGCCGGCTACGTGCTCGACCCCATCGATGAAGGCGTGGTGTGGAACTACCGCCTCACCCGTGCCCTGGTCGCCGGTGCCTGTGGCGCGGGCCTGGCAACCTGTGGAGTGATCCTGCAGTCGTTGCTGCGCAACCCGTTGGCCGACCCGTATCTGCTGGGCATCAGTGCCGGCGCCTCGACCGGTGCGGTGCTGATCGCGCTGATCGGGGTGGGCGGCGGGCTGATTTCGTTGTCGGCCGGTGCCTTTGTCGGCGCCATGGCCGCGTTTGCCCTGGTGATCCTGCTGGCGCGGGCCAGCGGCTCGTCCAGCGGCACCGGCCAGATCATCCTGGCCGGCATTGCCGGTTCGCAGTTGTTCAATGCGCTCACCGCGTTCCTGATTACCAAATCCGCCAGTTCCGAACAGGCTCGCGGCATCATGTTCTGGCTGTTGGGCAACCTCAGCGGCGTGCGTTGGCCATCGGTGTGGCTGGCGGTGCCGGTGGCGGTCGCGGGGCTGGCGGTATGCCTGTGGCACCGCCGTGCTTTGGATGCGTTTACCTTCGGCACCGACTCGGCGGCCTCGCTGGGCATCCCGGTGCGCCGCGTGCAGGTTGTGCTGGTGGGCTGCGCGGCGGTGGTCACGGCGGTGATGGTGTCGATTGTCGGCTCCATCGGGTTTGTCGGGCTGGTGATCCCCCATGCCGTGCGCTTGATGCTCGGCACCGGTCACTCGCGCCTGCTGCCGGCCAGCGCCCTGGGTGGCGCCTTGTTCCTGATCGCGGCGGACGTGCTGTCGCGCACCTTGATCAAGGGCCAGGTGATTCCGGTGGGCGTGGTCACGGCACTGGTCGGTGCGCCGGTGTTCGCGCTGATACTGATCGGCCGGAGGAATGCACGATGACGGTACTGAGCTGCACCGGCCTGGGCTTCAAGGTGCGTGACGCCGAGTTGCTGTGCGATATTCATCTGCAGGTGCAGTTGGGGGAAACCCTCGGCATCGTCGGGCCGAACGGCTCGGGCAAATCCACCCTGCTCAAGTTGCTCGCCGGCTTGCGCACCCCGGCCAGCGGTGAGGTACAGCTGGACGGCAAGCGCCTGGGTGAGTTGTCGCGCCGCGCCATCGCGCAGCAATTGGCGGTGGTGGAACAACAGGCCGACACCGACGACGCCATCCGCGTGTTCGACGCCGTGGCGCTGGGCCGCACGCCGTGGCTGTCGGCGTTGAGCCCATGGTCCGATGACGACGACCGCATCGTGCGCCAGGCCCTGCATGACGTGGACGCCACCCACCTGAGCCACCGCGCCTGGCGCAGCCTCTCCGGTGGCGAACGCCAGCGCGTGCACATCGCCCGCGCACTGGCACAACGGCCCCGGATTTTGTTGCTGGATGAACCGACCAATCACCTGGATATCCAGCATCAACTGACCATCCTCAAAGGTGTACAGGGTTTGCCGGTCACCACCTTGATCGCCCTGCATGACCTGAACCAGGCGCTGACCTGTGATCGCCTGGCGGTGCTGGACCGTGGGCGCCTGGTGGCGCTGGGCACGCCGCTGCAGGTGCTGACGCCAGCGCGGTTAAACGAGACATTCGGCGTGCAGGGGCATTACCTGACGGACCCCTTCGACGGCGCAAAAATCCTGCGCCTGCGCTGCAGCTGAATGCTGTGACGGCGGCACAGCTGCGGTGATTCACATGTGAGAGGGGGGTTGCCCCCGATGAGGCCGTGTCAGTAAAAGCATCAGTCACTGACCCACCGCTATCGGGGGCAAGCCCCCTCCCACATTGGAACACCAGAGGCCATTGCATCGGTGTCGCCTGCCCTGCCGAATTGGCGCGCAGAGACGTTACCTGACGGACCCGATCGACGGAGCGCAGTGATCCAAATGTGGGAGGGGGCTTGCCCCCGATGAGGCCGTGTCAGTAAAAGCATCAGTCACTGACCCACCGCTATCGGGGGCAAGCCCCCTCCCACATTGGAACACCAGAGGCCAGCGCATCGGTGTCGCCTGCACTACCGGATTGGCGGCCTCATTCCACCTTGATATGGGTGATTCCCACCACCTGCGCCTGCTCGAGGATTTCCTCCGGCGTCGCATCCGCAGCAGGCAGGATCAAGCCGTTTTCCGCATCACCAAAATGCAATTGCAGCAAATGCACCGCCGCTTCATGCACCGGCAGCTCGGACTGTTTGAGGTCAAATGTATGAGTGCGCGGTTCGTCATTGAACCGGTAGTTCAAGGTGTAAGCAGGCATTGGGGAATCCTCATAATGAGAAACAACTGATTAACCTGACTCAGCGATCAGTTTTTTAGTTCCCACTCGATGCAGGTGCTGGGTGATCCATTTGCGACTGTACGCCAACACGTTGTCCGCCAGCGCCACCGGAAAATGAATGAAGCCATGGGCCGACTCCGGCAGCAGATGCGCTTCTACCCCGCTCCAGCGTTCGGCGATGAGCAGCGTGTCGTCCTTGAGCGGGTCCAGCTCGCCCACAAACATCAACGCCGGCGGCAGGCCGCTAAAGTCGCCATACAAGGGTGACAGTGGCGGCTGTCGACGTGCTTCGTCGCTGATGCCCGGCGTGAGCAGACGCAGCGCCGCGACCATGCCCGGCCCATCCAGCAGCAGCGTCTGCGGCCCGGCCGCGCGCACGCTTGGCGTGCCGGTCAAGTCGTACACCCCGTAGTACAACACCGCGCCAGCGACGCGTTCGAGCAACGCCGGCCACTGCTTGAGCGCCAGCAACGTCGCCGCCGCCAAATGCCCACCGGCCGACTCGCCGACGAAAAATACCGGCAGGCCGGCAAACTCCGTGCAGTCCGCCAACAGCCAGCGCGCAGCGGCCAGGCAGTCTTCGAGCAGCCCCTCGACCGGCGTGTCGACCGCCAGCCGGTAGTCCACCGACACCACCGCCACGCCGCAGGCGCGCACCATGCCCAGGTTGAGGTCGTCATTCATCTGCGCATTGCCGATTACCCAACCGCCGCCGTGGATGTCCAGCACCACGCCTTTGGGCGCACCGTCGGGCCGCATGATGCGCACCGGCACGCCGCCGACCAGCCTGCGCTCCACCACCGGGGCCTTCTTGAAACGCTGGCTGGTTTGCAGCAGCGCCTGGATCAGACGGGGGGTGACGCGGTTGCGAATTTTAAAGCGCGGCATCCACGACAGCTTCTGATTGAAGCGACGCATCTGGGCCAGTTCGGCCTCGCTGGCGGGCCAGGATTGGTAAGCCATCAACGGTTATTCCGCAAAATCGAGAAGTTCAACGCCGCGGCCACACACAGCCAGGCGAGGTAAGGAAACAGGATCAAGCCGGTAATCAGGTCCAGGCGCACCGCCAGCACCACCATCGCCGCCACGGTCAGCCACAGCAGCACAATGATCACCATCCCGGCGAGCAAGCGGTGCGCGCCGAAGAACACCGGCGTCCACAGCGTATTCAACGCAATCTGCGCCGCCCACAGGGCCAACACCGTTTCACTGCCGGGGATCAGGCTCAAGCGGTAACCGGCCCAGGCCAGCAACAGGTAGATGATCGTCCACGCCACCGGGAACAGCCAATTGGGCGGTGTAAAGCTGGGCTTGACCAGGGATTCGTACCAGGCGCCGGGTTTGAAAATCACACCGGTACTGGCGGCGGCGGCGCAAGCGAGCAGGAAGATGAAAAAGGTCATGGTCGGTCCTTGAGAGGCAATGGTGGAAAGCAACGCAGTCTTTTCCAGTGACTCGAACGGGCGCGCATAAATTCCCTATACGCGGCAAAAATGACAGGCAGGCCATCTATTCAATATGCCGTGAAAAATCAGTCCGGTTCCACAATCCTGAGCCAGGGCCAGCGCGCCTGATAACTCCCGGCCTTGCGCAGAAACAGCTCAGGCTCGGCATGCACGGGGTTCATGCGCAGCACGCCCTGCTCCACATCCGCCAACCCATAAGGCGCATACACCTCACCCGTGGCAATGTCCAAAGCGATGCACGTGCCCGCCACCAAATACCGGTCCACCCCCTGCCTGGCCGAGAGCAATTGCGGGTATGGCCGGCCAAAGCACTGCCCATACCAGAGGTGAACGCGCGCCTGGTTCTTGACCTCCACGTTGACGCCCAGGTCCTGGAACAACGTCTCGGCCCTTCGAATCACTGCATCCTCCGCCTCGTAGGACAGGTCTTCATCGAAGTAGAAAACGTCATAGTCCTTCACCCCCGCGTCCGCCGGCCGCTGCGCCTGATGATTCCACACTGCCTGGAACAGACAGCCCGCCGTGAGCATGCATTGCGGCACGTCCAACGCCGGCAAGCGCGCAGTGATCTCGACGTTGATGGGGTTGGCCATGGCCAGTTCGAGGAAGGTGTTGACGGTCAATGTCATGGAAACTCCCAGGTAATCCGGCTCGAATTTGTTCGCCGAAAACGCCCTATCTGCGTTTACGCGCCAGGCCTTCCACGTGAGTGTTATCGGGCCGGAAGCGCGCGCTGAAGCAAGATTACACCGATGAAAAGCGCTTTCGGTAATCACTTGGCCCCACGCCGAGACGCCGCATGAATGCCCTCCTGAACCCATCCGTATTGGCATAGCCGACGGTATCGGCCAAGCGTTTGAGTGATACGTCCGAGCCTTCGATCAGCCGCCTGGCCGTATCGATCCGCGCCAGTTCGACAAATTCGGCCGGGGTCGAACCGGCTTCGGCCTTGAAGATACGGGCGAAGTTGCGCTCACTCATACCGGCGCGGGCGGCTAGGACGGGTACGCTCAAGTCGGTCTTCAGGTGCTCCACGACATAATTCTGCACGTCTGCGATCACGCTGCGTTCGGCGGTCTGCGCCGCCAGGTGCGCGCTGAACTGCGATTGCCCGCCAGGCCGCTTGAAGAACATCACCATTTCACGGGCAACGCTGAGCGCCAGTTCTCGGCCGTGGTCTTCTTCGACCAGCGCCAACGCCAGGTCCATGCCCGCCGTGACCCCGGCCGAGGTGTAGATGTTGCCATCCTTGATATAGATGCTGTCCGGGTCAACGCGGGTTTGCGGGTACTGCTCCGCCAGTTTTGCGCTGGAATTCCAGTGAGTGGTGACATGGCGGCCGTCGAGCAGGCCAGCGGCGGCCAGCAGAAAAGCGCCGCTGCAGACCGAGCCGATCCGACGTACGGATTTCGCCTGCCGGCGCAGCCAATCCTGCACAACAGGGTCATGCGCAATTTCGTCGATGTGGGGGCTGCCGGCCACGAGCAGGGTGTCGATCCTGCCTTTATGAGTTTTGAAGGTTTCGTCGATACCCAGCTTCAAACCACTTGAGCTTTTGATCATCCCCTTGTCGGCACCGATCACCTCGACCCGATAGGCACGTGGATTGCCCAGTTGCCTGGCTGCTTCGGCAAAAACGTCGGCAGGGCCGACGACGTCAAGCAGTTGCACGCGGGGGAATGCCAGGAGCGTTATGCGCATGATGTCTGTCCTCGTCGACTAATTGGCTGAATACGTCGCTATACAACTCTTTCAGCCATGGGCTCATTTGGCTGAAAATAGCCTCAACAGCAAATTCAGTCAAACAGGAGACTGCCATGAACACTGCATCCCCCCACAGCGCCGCTGCTGCTCAAGCGGTACACACCGGCACGACGTCCATCAAGAACCTGCCTGTCAATTTGTTTGGCTCGGTCATGGGCTTGGCCGGCCTGAGCCTGGCGTGGCGCTTGAGCGGGCAGTATTACGGCGTCGGCGGCGCGTTGGGTGAAGCGATTGGTGCCCTGGCCGGCCTGGTATTCGTGGTGTTGACCTTGGGTTACCTGACCAAATGGGCGAGACATTCTGGCGCAGTAAAAGCCGAGTTCAACCATCCGATCGCCAGTAACTTTTTTGGCACCGTCACCATTGCAGTGTTGCTGCTGTCGGCAGTCGCCGCGCCCCACAATGAATGGCTCGGACAGGCGCTCTGGATACTGGGGAGCTTACTGACCGTGTTGCTCGCAGGCTTCGTGGTGTTGCGCCTGTTGTCGGGCAACCAGGACGCGTTGAATGCCGTACCTGCCTGGCTGATTCCAGGTGTTGCCACCCTCGATATCGCGGTCACCGGCGCGCACATGCCCATGGCCTGGGCGGCTGAGTTCAACCTGTTTGCCCTCGCCGTGGGTGCGGTGCTGGCGCTGGTTTTCTTCACCCGGATTTTCTCGCGACTGGTGCATGAAGCCCCTCTGGCCAAAGGCATGGTGCCTTCGCTGATGGTCCTGATTGCACCTTTTGAAGTGGGTTTCCTGGCGTACACCAATGTATTCGGCGAGATCGACCGGTTTGCCAGCGTGTTGTTCTACTTCGGCCTGTTCCTGTTCGTGGTGCTGAGTTTCAAAGTGTTCCGTCGCGATGTGCCCTTTGCCCCTTCGTGGTGGGCAATCAGCTTTCCCATCGCAGCCCTGAGCAATGCGGCACTGAAATATGCACATGCCCAGGAAAGCAGCGTGCTGATGGTCATCGCCGCAGCGATCCTGCTGTTCCTCACGGTGGTACTCACCGTGCTGATGGTGAAAACCCTGATCAGCCTGTTCAGCGGCAAACTGCTTGCCAACTGACCGTTTACCTCCCTTTGGCGAGCCTTCATCGGCTCGCTTTTTTTTGCCCCACAGGTTTCATCCGCTGACGCGACCGCCGGTATGGCGCATGCCGGCACCATCCCTGCCCCGCGCAACCATGTACAACCGGAGCCCCCTCCTGATCATTTAATCGCAGGAAGCAGCGGCTTGATGCGTTTGCCATTCTGAAAAACTCGATCTTTACCGTCATGCTTGGCTTTATACATATTGATGTCCGCGCATTTGAGCACTGCTGACATGTCCGATGTCGCCGAGAACGGCGCGACCCCCGCGCTGCAGGTGTATTGATGCGGAGGCAATACGCTGCAACGGATGTTTGCCAATAGGCGCAACGCATATTCATGGGCGACGGCGTCATTGTCCCCCAGCAACAAGACACCGAACTCCTCCCCGCCGAGCCGCCCGACACTGTGGCTGCCTGGAGTCGATTTCAGGCAAGCGGCCATGGCGCATAAAATCTTGTCTCCCACATCGTGACCGTACTGGTCGTTTTTCTGTTTGAAACCGTCAATATCCAACATGATGAAATACCCGCTGCGCCCTCCCGCCAATGCACTTTGGAAGGTCGCCATGAAGGCGCGCCGGTTAAGAATGGAAGTAAGAAAGTCGGTCTCCGCCAATGTTCTGAACTCGCTTTCCACCAACAGTACCGAACGCATGTTCCTTAAATAGGTAAAGCTGAGGGTAAAGCCGACAGACATGGACGCGATGCAGAAAATGGCGAGATACACTTCGAGTCCGTTATACAAACCGACGTCAAGCGTGGGCCACATGATTACCCACACCAGCAGCGCAGACAGGAAATAGTCTTGAACCGCAACAAACAGGATGGCGCTACTCACCACGATGATTACAGCAAGCGGAAGTGTGAAGACGCGCAGCTCCGCATTGGCATCAATGACGTGCGCAAAACCCAATGACAACAACACAATATAAAGAATGCCAAGCACTCTCCAGATCCAGAAGTGAGCGGTTATGCGATGAACATACCAGACCCCTGACAGCGACAGCGTGATAATAATGTTTGGCAGGTCCAGCGTCGTCATCGGGTCTATCAGCAGAACCCCTATCCAGGCAACCAGCCCCACCCTTTCAATCATGTTCACAGCGGGTGATAGCAGCGTTCGCATTCTTGGTCTGATCTTGAAAATCGCCGGCATCCTGAAACTCCTTTGCCAAAATGACCTGGATGTATGTTAAATGTCCGGACGAGCGTTAATCCATGATGCAGACGATCCTCGACGGGTAACCCCCTCCTTAATCAGAAACATGCCTATAACACTGGGTGGCTACGTAAACATTACTGCGCAGCACGTTGAGAATTCAGTCCAGGTCGCTGGTGACCCTGCCAATGGCTTCCACGACTTGCCTGGCGCCAAGTTGGATATCAGCCATTGCCACGCCTGCCTGCTCGGATAATTTCAGCAAAACGTCAGCCTGGTCTCTGCTGCACTGGACACGCACTGCGGCTTGAGCGGCCAATTCACGGTTTTCCCGTACTACGCCCGTAATCTCCTGCGTGGCTAAACTGGTGCGGCCGGCGAGTTTGCGCACTTCATCCGCCACCACCGCAAAACCTCGTCCGTGTACTCCTGCGCGTGCCGCTTCGATGGCAGCGTTAAGCGCCAACAAGTTGGTCTGGGTGGCAATGGCGCCGATGGTGTCAACGATGGAACCGATCAACTGCGACTGGGATTCAAGCGCGGTCATGCTGTCGTTTACTGAGGCCATCTGTTGCGCAATAGTTTGGGCACCATGTACCGAGTCCGCGACCAGTTCCATACCTTTGTTAGCTTTTACATCGGTAGCCAACGACACGTCATAAGCCATTGTAGCGGCGCGTTTGACTCCATCGGCTTTCTCCACTTGCGCGGTCACTACGCTGGCGAATTTGGCTATTTTATAAACCCGGCCGGCAGCGTCCCTGATGGGATTGTAAGTGGCTTCCAACCACACCACGTTTCCGCTTTTATCCACCCGGCGAAAGCGCCCGGCGTGAAACACGCCTTTGTTTAAAGTCTTCCAGAACTCGGCGTAATCCGCCGAAGCCACGTCCTCTGCCAGGCAGAAAATACGGTGATGCCTGCCCTCTATCTCGGCAAGGCTATAACCCATGGTCTGGACGAAAGACTCGTTGGCATAAGTGACTTCACCCGCAAGGTTGAATTGAATCATCGCCATCGAACGGTCCAGCGCGCTGAACATTTCGATAGCCTCCCGTTCGTCCTGGGCAGGAGGGGGCACAACGACGCCGTAGCCTTGAAATGTACGGTTTGCCGCCATAATCCAACCGATATCGAGCATCACAGCACGGCCGTCGGCGGCACGATAGCGTTGCCGTTCGATGGCGCACAGGTTCGGGGCAAAATCGTTGCGTGGCTCATCCGTGATATCACTTACTGTCATATTCGACAGTCTTTCCAGCGAGTACCCCAGCGTCGCCGCAAACCGCTGATTGGCCGATATAATTCGCCCAGCCCCATCAACACGTATGGAGAGAAAGACCGATTCGATGCTGGCGAGCGTACCCAGCGACGTCGTCAGTTCCTCCTGGCAGTCAAGGAGAGCATTCTTGATTCGACGATTGAACACACTGACCTCCGGTATGAGCGAGTGTAAAAAAGGACAATGCTGGTGGTTAACACTGTTTTCGAGAGGACGACCGAATAAAACAAGGCGCTTATATCGGGCTCACGCCCTCAACAAACTGCAAGTATCCACAGAGCCATTCTTAACCGGCTCCTCAGCCACACCCAACTCCATACTCACCCGCGTGATTGCGAAACATATCGACATGGCCCGCCTCATTAACTCAACAAACGCCGGACTCAACACAATCAGACGTTTATCGCATTTGAAGTAGCCCTGTAACTCGCCCTCTTTGATCATGCGTTGCATGTGCGTTTTTGACACGCCAAGACATTGCGAGAGCTCCACATAGGATGACACTTTGTAACCGGTTTCCAGCGACCCGTTGCGCAAGGCATCCGTGTACAGCGCGAGCATTGGCAAGTGACCGCCATCGCGATTAAGAATCCATTTTGCCTCAGGTAAAAGTTTATCAAGCAGGAAATCCGACTCCAGTATTCTGGTAAACCCCCGAGCATAGATTCGTAATAAATCCACGGACGTTGCCAAGCTCGGGAACCAACTGTCGTAAGGAAGAATCATCTGCGATGGCAATAAATATGACTTGATGATCGGCGTGGCATCGCGCAATGTTTTATCCGTGGGATGAAAACAACGCAAGCGTCCATCTTGAACATGGAGCTGAACGCTCATATAGCCGCTGACCACTAGAAAGGAGAAATAGGCATCCAGACTGTTGCGAGACATATAGCCGCGTTTCTGGCAAAAAGCTTTAACTTCGGACAAGGGGACTTGTTCATCTTTGTAGCCAAAGCCGATTAAAGACAGCGCGACCATGAACCTGTCATATTTCAACAGGTTTTTATAGAAAAAAGGTTTGCTCCGATAGCGTTCCATTATCAAATCGAAATGAAGGAGCATCGCTTCATCTATATTGCCTCGGGTCATTTCGGTACTGGTCTCTTTCAAATACTCAAGCAGATCAGCTGTCTTCATCGACGTCAAACGACCCTCTCTATATAGAAACAATTTTTACTGCTCACAATGCCGGTAGTATATGCATATTCCAACGGCTGGCTGATTCACCCCAAAAATGTTTTACGGCCTTGCCTCGCCTCAAGCGCGTTCGATTGAAGGCGCGTCTGATCGACAAAGCAGAGTCGGACAAGGCCGGGCCTGCCCCACGCAACCATGCACAACCGGAGCCCCGATGCCGCTGACCAAACGCGACTGCGCCCGCCTCGAACGGCAACTGATCGCCGCCCTCACCGAGGCCTGCGAAACCGCCAAAGCCGAAATCCCGGGCTTCGACTGGCTGACCCACACCGTCGACTACAGCGCCTTCCCCCAAAGCCTGCGCGTGACCTGGGTATTCGACACCCGCGCCAACAAGGCACTCGCCCTCAGTTGCGGTGCCGACAAACGCATGCGCGAACTGACCGCCACGGCGCTGCACGAAGCTGGCATCCCACCCTTGCCGATGGAGCGCTGCGTGCATTTTGATTGCGAAGAAGACTGTCGCCTGCAACACGCGGGCGACTGGCGTGCGCGTCTGGCGCGTCGCTAACCTGACCTGATGCCGAGGCCCGCAGGAAAAATCCCAACCCCCTGCAACGCCTTGCTCCCTTGCCTACGCATGGGTCAGAATCCGCCGGCTTGTGCGCTGGGATGGCCGTGATTAAGGTGGCTCGGTCGCTGAATGTCTCGGCGATCGGGTTTAGTAGCCCACGGTTTAACCTAACAAGTGCACACGCTCTATCCACCAGACGTCCCGTCTGTGCTTGATGGTGGCTGTGCGTAGGGCGCCCCAGGGCGCGCCGGTTTTGTTAGGTTCCACCGGTCTACTAACCTGCGTACAGCTACCGCCTTATTGTTTAGTAGCGATGAGGCCGTGGCCCAAGCAAGGAACTTAACAATGGCTACTGTTTCAACCACCCTCTTCCGCGTCACTGCCGATGCCACCAATGAAACCCTCATCACCAACAGCTACGAAACCTTCACCAGCGTCAGCACCCTGCTGCTCGACCTGTCCGAAGACCTCAACGGCAAACACCGCGACATCGCCATGGCGATACACCAACTGAGCGAACTGGGCGTACTGCTAATCGCCCGATTGCTCGACCGCGAAATGCCGTGTACAGGCTGATTTTCAAGCATCCAACTCGAAAGACACTTTACTCGCCGAGTCGTTGTACGCACGTACGACGACGCGGCGATTTGCTTTTGATGGCTGCGTCGAATGACACAAAATGCGGCAGCTTTCGGCCATAAGCGGACTGGTGAATTCTTCGGGCATGGCACGAATGAACCATCAACTCGCATTGACGGGCCTTCACGCGACTACCAGGGCTGCCGACCGTGACTTCCAAAAAAACCACCAGTGGGGCCATCGAGACCCAGCAGCGCCATTTTGATAACTGTCGCCGCCCCTTCTTCAGGCGTCAAAATGCCCGAGTTACCATTGAGGTCGGTCCGCACATGCCCAGGTTCGACCGCATTCACTTTAATCCCCAGCGGCTCTAGTTCTTTCGCGAAAGAGACCGTAACGGCATTCAAGGCCACTTTTGAAGAGGTGTAGTCGAGAAGGTTGACGGTCGAATAGATCGATGTCGGATCTGTTATCAAAGTAAGCGAACCGACGCCGCTGCTCACCATGACGATCCGGGCCTGGTCAGCTTTTTTCAGCAAGGGCAGGAAGGCTTGGGTGACTCGAACCGGGCCAAACAAATTGACCTCGTAAACGGCTTTCATATCCTGCATTCGCACCTCACTGGGTGCTTTGGTCATGTCAACCGCGATCCCGGCGTTGTTAATCAGGATATCCAGCGCACCGATTTGCTCGGACAGAATCGCTGCTGCTCGATACACACTGTCTTCGACCGCAACGTCAAGATCCAGGAGGTCTGCATCGAGCCCGATATTACGTAATTGGGCAACGGCCTGCTCGCCACGGCTCCGATCGCGAGCGCCGATCCAGACAAAGAACCCAGCCTCGGCAAGCCCTTTGGCAATCGCCAGTCCGATACCTTTATTTGCGCCGGTGACGAGCGCCTGTCGTTTGTTATTCATCGCGATAGTCCTCGAAATATAAAGATGCTCTTCCTTTTGCAAGGCTTTAGGCTGCCAACTTGAAGAGCCCGCCCCCCATACCCGAGCCGCTTCACAAGCCGGGTATGGAGCCGGTTTTCTTGTCAGGAGGTCTGGGCTACCGCATCACTTTGAGCCCCCTGGACGTGGTGCCGTAGGTCGCCGGCAAACCGCAAAGTCACCTCACGACGAGTGAACCGCCATTCCCCATCATGCAGCTCGAACTGGTCGATGTACTTGCCGGCGCAGATAGGCTGCAATGGAAAGCCGTCGAGTTGCTGATGCACGGTGTAGTAACTCGCAGAACTCGCTTTATCGCCCGAAGGACCGACATCAATCAGCACATTGGTGATCGAATGCCACGTGCGGGGCGTAGCATCGGCATGTATCTGTAGGCCCGCCTCGAAGAAACCCAACAGCCCTTCAACCGAAGAGGCCTCGTTGCCAAGCACATGAATCACCGCATGCTGAAGCACCTCGGCGACACCCGAGAAATCTCCGCTATCAAGACGATGGATATAGGTGGCGTGAAGGCGGTGAATGGCGCTCTCGGCGGCGAGACGTGCGAGTATTTCTGGTGAGTAGGTCATGACTCTCTCCGGGGCCTTAGCCCACAAAGGAATGATGTATAGCGGCGGCCATACGTTTGATGCGCTCGGCAGACGACCTTGGCGGCAATCCAATATGGCGTCAGACGAACAATGATTTTGATAAGCGAGTTGTCAGCCTTGTGGCGGGGGACGAAATGGGATCAACCCTGCGGTTAAACCCCGAGGTCCGCAGCGATCCAGTGATCTAGGATTGCGACGCTCCGCCATCCGCGAACAGTTCGACACCGTTGATATAGCTGGCGGCGTCACTGGCCAGGAAGGCCACGGCAGCGCCAATCTCATGAGCTTGGCCGATACGTCCGATGGTGCTTTTTTCACTCAAGGACTCGATCACCGCCTCAGCGTGTTCCGCGAGCATATGACGCAGTGATGGGGTATCCACGGGGCCCGGACTCAAGAGGTTGATACGCACCCCGCTGCCTTTGATATCGAGCGTCCAGCTTCTGACCAGCGTGCGCAGTGCAGCTTTGGTTGCACCGTATACGCTCAGGCCAGGACCGGGATCAATGGAGGCTGTGGAGCCGATGATGATAATGCTGCTGCCCTTGCCCATGAGCGGCAGCGCTCCCTGAACGGTGAAGGTCACACCCTTGACGTTGGTGTTGAATACGCGGTCGAAGTAGGCCTCTGTGATGCTGCCAAGCGGAGCGATCTCGCCCATACCTGCATTGGCGACGAGCACATCGATTCGACCATGGCGGGTCTTGATTGCATCAAACAGCACAGTGAGGTCGGCTATTACCGAAACGTCCGCGACCACTGCGCTGGCCCGCTCCCCGAGCTTCGATAATGCCTCGTCCAGTTGCTCCTGCCGACGCCCGGTAATCACCACTGTGGCCCCCTGCCCCGCCAGTTCTTGGGCGATGGCAAGGCCCAATCCCGAGGATCCTCCGGTGACGAGAACGACTTTGTCTTGAAACTGCATGCTGATGCTCCAGTGAATGCTGAGGAGGGATGAATTTATATAGCGAACACTATATAGCTCCAGAGCATGAAGCAAGATATTTAGTGACCACTATATAAATTCACCGTTCAGCTCAGCACAGTTGCCCCGGCATATAGCGGTCGCTACAATCGCGACCACGCCAACGAGATCAACATGACCGACAAAATCCGCCAACGCCGCCCTGCCTTCGACAGAGAGGCTGGAGTCGCCATCGCCCAAGCCATGTTCCACGAACACGGCTTCGACGCGGTGAGCCTCACCGATCTGGTCGAAGCCATGGATATCAAGCCGCCCAGCTTCTATGCCGCGTATGGCAGCAAGGCTGAGTTGTTCGAGAAGGCCATGCAGCGCTATGCGCGCGAGCACGCTTTACCGTTGGACAAACTGCTAGCGCCGCACCGGCCAGTGCCTGAAGCACTCGCCGCCTTGCTGGTCGCGGCGGCGAAGCAGTATGGAAAGGACAGTGTTCTGCGAGGCTGTATGATCACTGAGGGCATGCGCGCGGACGACGAGTTGGCCCGCCAGATGGCGCAAACGTTGGCGGACGGAGGAATCAAAGTAATTCGGGATTATCTTGATCAGGCACTGCCTGAAAAAGCCCAATGCCTTACCGACTACCTTTCGATTACCCTGCGCGGGCTATCTTCTGCGGCGTGTAACGGAATGCCGCGTAAAAGGCTGATCGAGGCCGCGCAGACGGCGGGCCGGTTCATTGCTCATGAGCTGGATAAAGAGCAGCAAATGACCCGTTAGCACACACGCCCACCACAGCGTCCCACATTCCGAACTCAGCTGTTCTGCCCACCATCCACATTCAGCGTTGCGCCCGTAATGTAGGCCGCATCCGGCCCCACCAAACGCTGGCTGCATAGTCGCCACATGGGCACGACCATTGCCACGCACCTGGTGATACCGGCACTGGCAGCCTTCAACGCCCACTACCCCAACATCCAGATCGAAATAGATGCCAGCGACCGCACCGCAGACCTGGCAAGCGAAAACATCGACTGTGTCATTCGCGGCGGTGATCTTCGCGACTCCTCCCTGATCGCCCGTCGCTTGGGCAGCGTGGAATTCGTCACCTATGCGGCCCCTGCCTACCTCGCTGCGCGCGAACCGCTCTGCCATCCCTCGCAATTGGAGAACACTCACCCGGTGGTGCGGTACGTATTCCCTTCCTCCGGCAAACACAACCGGGTCGAATTCGTGCGAGGTGACGAGCAGATAGTGATCGACGGCAACTATGTGGCCGTCAACGACAGCAACGGCTACCTGGCCGCCGGGCTTGCAGGGCTGGGCGTGCTCCATACATTACGCTTCATGGTCCAGTCTCATCTGGATTCAGGCGAACTGGTTCCCGTGCTGGAAGACTGGTGGGCGCGCGCCAATACCCTTTCGGTGGTGTACATGCCCAATCGGCATCTGAGCGTGCGAGTGCGGGCATTTGTCGATTGGCTGGTCGAATGTTTTGCGACGCACCCGCAAGTGATGGCTTGAATGACACCGGCAACGCGTGGCCTCACGTGTTGCCCTCTCATCGCAACGGTCAGTAACCAACCCCGCGCACGCCGCCCGAAGCGCGAATGGACTCTCCGGTGATCCAATGCGAATCCTCGGATGCGAGGAAGACGGCAAGCGCAGCGATATCTTCCGGCTCACCGAAGCGCCCTAGCGGCGTTCCTGCCAGCAGCTTCTCGCCCAATTCTCCGGCAAAGTTACCGTGGGTACCTGGCGTATTGGTATGCCCTGGCAGGATGGAATTGACCCGGATGCCCCGTACGCCCAACTCGCGCGCCAAAGCAAAGGTCAAGGTATCTACCGCCCCCTTGGTGGCCGAGTAGACGCTGGAGGCCAGGTAGGGGTCGGTGCTGAGGATGGAACTGATATTGATGATGCTCCCACTCGCTCCTAGCAGCTTGACCGCCTCGCGCACTGCCAGCAGATAGCCCAGCACGTTGAGATTGAACTGTTTGTGGAAGGCCTCTTCGGTGAGGTCATCGATCATCTGGAACACCGCCAAGCCCGCGTTGTTGACGAGAATATCCAGGGTTCCATGCTCAGCCCTTACGGTATCGAACAGACGCACGACATCGGCGCCTATACTCATATCGGCCTGTAAGGCATAGGCGCTGCCTCCCTGCTCGGTGATGTGTGCGACTACGGCCCCGGCCTCGATCTGGCTGGATGCGTAATTGACGATGACCGTCGCACCCTGAGCGCTGAGTGCCTTGGCAATGCCCGCGCCGATGCCTTTGGAGGCGCCTGTGACTACCGCGATTTTTCCTTCGAGTTTCATGTTTGATTTTCTATGAGTCAGGGTTCTACTGAAGGCTCGTCGCCACCGGTCTCTGGCCGGAACGCAACGAACTACGTGCCCTAGTATTCGCCCCCCGCCTGCTCCACCGTATGCCGGTTTCTCGCACATCCTTGCCTATTCTTCTCACACGGGTTGCGCTGTCCCGATAACAAGATCATCTTCTCAGCCATGGACAAAGCAATGGCAGAACTGCGCAGCATCGTGATGCGCGCACACGATAAATGGACCGATACGGGATTGCCACGCGTGCAAATGGTCCGCGCCGAGGCATGCGCCGACCAGGTCTATCAGCCCATGCTGCATTTGGTGCTTCAGGGGCAAAAGACGCTGTCGATAGGGGATGCCGTATCTCGATACGTGGCGGGCAGCTATTTTCTGGTACCCGTGGATGTACCCGCGACGGGGCAGATTCACAGTGCCGCCACCGACCAACCCTATCTCGCTGTCAGCCTCACCCTAGATCCGGTGGTGATCTCGACGCTATTGTTTGAAGACCCCAGCACCGCCAAGCCCTCCAGAGGCTCCTGCTTTGAACCTGTGCAGGCACCGGCCGAGATGATCGATGCCTGGTTGCGCATGCTGCGCTTGATGGATCACCCCCATGAGGCTGCGGTTCTGGGTCCCATGGCCGAGCGCGAGATCCTGTTCCGCGCATTGCAGGGCCCCCTGGGCGGGGTGCTGCGAGACGTTGCGCGTCCGGAGGGTCGACTGGCGCAAATCCGACGGGCGACCCTGTGGATCCGCGAACATTACACAGAGCCATTTCGCGTGGAGCCGCTGGCTATGATGGCGGATATGAGCGTGGCGGCCTTCTACCGCCATTTCAAGTCGGTGACCGCCATGACGCCCATCCAATACCAGAAGCACCTGCGTTTGCTGAGGGCACGCTGGTTGCTGCTGTTCGACACGCGAGATGCCACCTCGATTGCCTACACCGTGGGCTACGAGAGCGCTTCGCAATTCAGCCGCGAATACGCACGGCTTTTTGGTCTGCCGCCGGCGCGCGATGCAGCAAGATTCAAACTGCCGCCCGCGGCCTAGGCAAAACCTGTTTCGTGAAAACGGGGCATCGCACCTAGAGATCGGTGATGACCGTTCCGGGAATGCTCTCGGCGAACCTGTTACCAAAAACGCCTACGGGCGTTGCAAAGCCGGAGCGTCGGTCACCGTCCAGAACGCGCCGCGCCGCCTCGATGGCCGCCAGCGGTGTGTAGGAATATCCGTTTACCGTCTCGATCCTCGAACACACCCTGCTGCCATCTTCCGCTATCACCTCGACCACAGCGCGGGCTCGATGGGCATCACGCTCCTGAGCACTGGGACCATCGGGCAGCAGTGACAAATCACCCTCAGGAAACGCATCACCGGAGATATGCACAAACACCGCGATGTTCGGTATCCGTGTCGTATGCCAACCGGTCACCAAATCGCCGAATGACAACGGCACACACAAGGCCTCGCCGTCACCAAAATCAAAATGGCGTGGCTGGGCGTCCGGGGTCGAGATCAGTCCGCCATCGATTCGCGCCAGCACACCCGCGCCGATGATCTCGCCAACGCTCATCGCCGACCCCCGGGACATCGATCCCGGTACCTGGAGTGCGATGCTCAACGCCAGGGGATTCGTGACGCGCTGGGCAACGTGCGCCGCGAGGCTATCAGTGGGAACAACATCCCAGCCAACGCCGGGCAACAGCATCACTCCTGCCGTGGCGGCTTGCATGCTTAATTGCTCGGCCAGCCGATAAATATTGATCTCTGCGGTGATATCCAGGTAGTCGACCTTGGCTACGATGCACGCTGCCATCAGAGCTGGAGCCGTATGCGCAAAGGGGCCTGCGAAGTTCAGCAGCACACTGATGCCCGACAGCGAACGCGCAGCATCGGCGTCTGCCTCGAACACGCGATAAGGCACTTCAAGCTGATCGGCGAAATCGACCAGAGCCTGGCGATTGCGACCGCCTATTTCGAAAGGCAGACCCAGTGCCTTGGCCCGATGGGCAGCCATGCGGCCGGTATAGCCCGTGGCGCCATAAATCAGAAGTGTGTTCATTGGACGTGCTGCCAGTTCTTGAAGACGAATTCCAAGCTGTACCCGTCCGGGTCCAGCACATTGGCGGCGTAGTAATCGGGATCGTAGTGCAAACGCGCGCCAGGTGCGCCGTTGTCGTCACCGCCATTGTTTAGCGCCGCAGCATAGGCGGCTTCAACCTCGGCCTTACTGTGTGCGACGAACCCCACATGCAGCGCCCGCCCTTCGACGACGCCGTTGCGCAACCAGAAGAACATCCGCCCATTGGCGCCAAACCCCTTCAGGTCAGGATGCCCGGGCGGGCCATCCAAGCCGTCGTAGTCCAATCGAGCTGTGATGCCCAACGGCGCGAGCGCCGCTTCGTAAAAAGCTATAGAGCGTGCAATGTCGCTGACCGACAGGAAAATATGATCCAGCATGGTGACACCTCTCAGATAATGTAGCCGCCAGCGACTTCGATGCTTTGGGCGTTGATCCAGGCGCCTTCTTGCGACAGCAGCATGGCGATGACCCGTGCAACATCTTCGGGCTCACCCACCCGGCCAAGTGCCGTCTGCCCGGCCAGCAGGTCTTCGAACTCATCGTTGAGCCCACCGCCCAACTCGGTACGAATCGCACCTGGGGAAACCGCATTGGCGCGGATACGGCGCTCGCCGAACTCCTTGGCCATGTACCGGGTGAGCACCTCCAGCCCGCCCTTGAAGGCTGCATAAGGCGCTACCCCGGCGGTGGCCACGCGGGTCGTGGCGCTGGTCAGATTGACAATGCTGGCGTGCTCACCCAGCAGTGGCAGCAACGCCTGAGTCAGGAAGAATGGCCCTTTGAGGTGAACATTAAAGAGGCCGTCAAACTGCGCCTCGGTGACTGACTCCAGCGGATTGAGCAGACCGTAGCCCGCGTTGTTCACCAAGCCTGCGAGCACTGTCGTGCCCCAGACTTCCTGAATGACCGTGGTCACAGTGCTGCGAAAACCCTGGAAGCTGGAAACGTCGGCAACATCGAGTTTGAGCGCAACGGCTTTACCGCCCGCCTGCTCGATGCGCTGCACGACCGCCTGCGCAGCCTCTGGGTGAGCGTTGTAGGTGAGGATGACGCCCATGCCGCGTTGCGCTACGTGTTCCGCTGCACTGGCACCTATACCGCGGCTGCCACCTGTGATGACGATTACGCTCATGATCATGCTCCGCTGCTCGTTAAATGAGCCTCCACGGTAAGGGACTGGGGCTTGGTGAGCGCGACGATTCCTGCTTCAAACTTGCCTGTTTCTGCTTTTCGCTTGCACTGCGCACCAAAGCCACGTCAGCATGCCCGGCATGAACAGCCAACTGAATGAACTGCGCACCCTCGCCGCCAAGGCTGAAAACCGTCGCACCGAGACGGGCATCCCGCGCGTGGCGATGGTCCAGGGCAAGATCCCGGAGCACATGCTCGCTGCGGTCTACGACCCGATGATCAACCTGATTTTGCGGGGCAGTAAAACCATGACGGTGGGCGACCGTACGTTGCGGTACGACCCGGCCACCTATTTCGTCATGTCCATCGAGTTACCAGCTGTGGGGGCTGTCCACCCTGCCGTCACCGGCGAGCCATACCTGGCGATCAGCTTGACACTCGATCCCATGGTGCTTTCGACACTGCTGGCGGACCTGCCCAAACCTGCCGGGCGACACGATCACGATCCAGGCTTTTCGGTCGCCGCTACCACACCCGAATTGATGGACGCCTGGGTGCGGATGCTGCGCTTGATGGGCAAGCCTGACGACATCGCGGCACTCGCCCCTGCGTATGAGCGCGAGATTCTGTTTCGCGTGCTGCAAGGGCCTCATGGCTGGATGTTGCGAGAGATCGCGGCGCCCGACACGGCCATGGCCAGGGTAAACCAGGCCATCCAATGGATTCGCCGTGACTACGCCGAACCCATCAGGGTCGAGAGCCTGGCGCAGCGAGCGGCTATGAGCGTCTCGGCGTTCCATCGTCATTTCAAGGCAGTGACTACGTTAAGCCCCTTGCAATATCAAAAGCGCGTACGCCTGCTGCAAGCGCGCATGCTGATCATCGCCAGTGCCAAAAGCGTCACGTCGGCGGCATTCGAGGTTGGTTATGAAAGCGCGACCCAATTCAGTCGAGATTACGCACGAGTGTTCGGATTACCTCCAGCGAGGGACGCGGGGAGAATCCTGGAAGCGACAAAGACCTAGGATCACTGCGAATGCAGTTGTGGCTTCCTAGGTGACAACCATACCCGCCACGTTGGGGGAATTAACCCAGTGAAATTTGCGAATTTGTAGCAACGGGGATAGAAGACGTTGAACGCCCTGCTTAAAGGTCATACACATGCCCAAGAGGCTGCTATAGGCCAGAAGCGGACCTCAATGAGCAATACAAGAAGTAGCCATCGCGCAGATCTTGTCCCCTTGCCAACCAAGCACCGTGCAGATACTGTCCACTTATGAATCAGCTACGTATTGCCTCGACCACCACTACCACGACCGCCCAAGGCGGGTCGTGAGAGGTGTCGTGAGCCAATAACGCACGAACTTCAAAGGCCCGCCAGTGATGGAGAGGGCCTTTTCTTTTGCCCTTGTGTCACTGGTCCAAACGCAAGGAAAAGCACTATGCATGCACTGTTGATTCTCGATATGCAGGTTGGATTGTTTCATGGCCCAGATAAACCATGGGCTGGTGAGGCGCTGCTAAATACGTTGAATAGTCTGTTGAATAAAGCCCGCAGGGCCGGCACGCCAATTTTTCTTGCTCGCCACGTGGGGCCGCCCGGCTCGCCTATCGAACCTGGAAGCCCGTTGACGCAACTGGTGCAGGAACTGTTGCTGCAAGGCGACGAAGTGATTTTCGAAAAAAGCCGACCTAACGCTTTCGCCATGACTGACCTGGCCGATCGACTAAAGGCTTGTGGTTCTCAAGGCGTGGTTATTGCCGGAATGAAGACCCAGTATTGTGTCGATAGCACCTGCCGCGCCGCACAAGATCTTGGATTCGATGCAGTACTGATCGCCGATGGTCATAGCTGCACTGACACTCCCGCATTGAAGGCTGAAAGTATCGTCGCTCATCACAATGCAACCCTGGCGGGCCCATTCTGTCGTGTCGTTCATGCTGAGGACTGGCGTTTTTAACCTGCATTGATAGATCGACTCAAGTTCTGGGTCGATCTGTCCGTTTTGGGTCAATTGTAGACGGTCGCGAAAGACCGATTACTGCCCGTCACGAACGGCAGAAATCGGCCGATTCTGTTGAAAACAGTCGGCCATGGTTTGCGCATCAGAAAAGTACGCGCCCGAGATTGAAATCTTTACTTTTGGGAGATGATTCCGAACTCGGATTTCAAGTAGCAGCGTGCAAAAAAGTCGTTTTCACCAGTCAAAGATCAGGCATTTTGGGCAGACCGACTTTTTCAACAGAATCGGCCAGAAGCGGTCACTCCCCGTCACATCCCCGGCCTGAAAGCCTGGATAGCCGAGTTGACCGTTCACGATGCAGTGCACCCGACTTGCCCAAGAGGATAGGTCGATACCCAATGTTTGGCATCGCTGTGCGGCCATTTTGCTGGCTGGGAAGTATTATGAGTGACACGGGTACGACATCCGCAACGTGGAAGGGAACCGTGGACGGGAGGTTGACAAAGAACCAACGCAGTAAGCTTTTGGTTGAAGCCGAAGCCTACGGTTTAACGTTGAATGATCTTGCTGCCACCTGCGAGGAATTCGGCGTGGCCCCCCGCAATCTGCTGAACGAGCTATCCATAGCGGTTGCTGAAGGCTACTTGGCAGGGGCTCTGACTTACGAGTTCTGCGATGGCGTCATGAACGGGCTCATCGCTGCCATCGTTGATGTGGGCATGACCAATGACATGCCGCAGTCTGCTTTTTCGCTTTATCAGGCCTTTGATCAGGGGGAGGGGGGGCGCCATGATGATCCGCCAGAGATTGATACCATTGAGAAATATGTGAAGCCGCTGGTTGTGCAGATAGTGCGTGAGTTTCAGGGTGATAGCGGATATCGATCAGAAGCAGATCTTTAAGCTGGAAAAATAAATCCTTCGAATTTCTTCCCGCTTTGAGAATTTGTCTACGCACTTTTAGACTCTCTGGGCTGGTAAGCAGAGTTGGGAAATCAACTCGTCCCCTCTTCAAAAGTAGGTGCAAATAATGGCTCCCTTCGCTCTTCAGGACTTTGACGTTGGATGGGTCGCTACCGACGCGCTCGGACAGGTTGCGCTCTTCACTACAGGTGGCCCCGGACCAGTTCCTGATTCCGCGATACCCTCCGTCGAAAACTCCGAAGAATTTGTCCTTTCCTTACCGAAAGTGTCCGATGTAGATCGGGCCACTGCCCGGGCTGGTGCAAACGCTTTCGTTGAATTTGCTAAACGTGGTTTCTTTGCTTACGACTGGTCGGACGTTCATCGCGATTCACGCCAGGCGTTGAGGGGGTATGAGCTGCAATACCGTCCCCGGAATCCACTGAAACTATTCGATTTGCCTGCCCCATTACGCGCATTGGCTGAGGTTACCCGGCTATCTCACGTAATCTTCGGAGCATCCATCATAGTGATAGGTGATCAGGTTTCTTAGCCTTTATTCGGCGATTAGGGACCGCTTTTTTGGGGCGAAAGCGTTCAGTTGCGTATGGTAGCTATCGGCCCAGAGTGTGTAAAAACGCTCAAGGCCTCATCGTCTTGGATCATTGACGTTCGTGGCTGAACGATCGCATGGCAAATGCTGCGCATTGCATCAGTCGCGACCTGGAACACGTCAACGCTGTTTTTACAGTATCAGCTGGAATGGCACCTTCAAATCCCAGATTGACCAAGTCGAGTTCGTCGACGAAGACGTCGACTACCCGCACCGGATTGGTATCGCCGACGTAGTCGTCGAGGCTCTCGGGAAGTAAGGTGCCTTGGCCTCGATGTTCACCTTGGATAAAGCGCTTCATGGGCGATACCTGCGATGAAATCCTCAGAAATCATAGCAAGAGTTCGCGAAGGCGTTTTTACACACTCGGGGCCAGAAGCCGTCACGGCTCAAACACCTTCAACAAATCGTTCCTGTCGCTGCGCCTGTTGGAGCCGGGATTGCCCATCGCAGAGAAATTGCCCTCTTCCCTCCAGGAGGAGCCAGTCCCCGAGCGTTAGGAATGGCTAGACCTTATTGAGCAGGTTGGTCATAGTATTTTCCGATTAGGCCAACGCCTCATCTTCAATCCGGGGCTCTAAGAGACAACATGTCCAGCATCGCAATTACCGATCTAATTGTGCCTTGGGACGTCGACAGCATCTCTCGACCTATTGTGGCCTTCAGTGCCACATGGGTAACAAAAGACTGGGAAAATGCGAGGCATCAGCACCGCAAAGCGCAGTTGATCTACTCCCTACGCGGAATCCTCAACTGTGAGATTGACGACGGTGTCTGGATCGTGCCGCCGCAATGCGCCATATGGATACCGGGAGACTTGCCGCACGCGGCGCGTGGAGCGGGTGAAACGGAATGCTATTGCCTGTTCGTTGAGCCAGACGCCGCACCGGACCTTCCGAAAACCTGTTGCACGATTTCGGTATCGCCTTTGCTACGCGAGTTGCTACTGAAGGTGGCCGGTTTTCCTGAGTTATACGCGCCAGGGGGACGGGAAGACCGGTTGATTGCTGCATTGCTCGACGAGCTGGTGGCGGCACCGGTGGAAGACTTGCATCTGCCCATGCCGCGTGATCCCCGATTGCGCCGCCTTGTGGAAATGCTGCTGGCCGCCCCCTCGGACAAAACCTCGAAGGCCGATTGGGCTACTCGAATTGGCATGAGCGAGCGAAGCATGAGCCGTCTTCTGCTGCATGAAATTGGGATGAGCTTTGGGCGCTGGCGTCGGCAACTGCATGTGATCCTTGCGCTGCAACATTTGACCAAGGGTGAAAGCGTGCAAACGGTGGCATTGGAGTTGGGATACGAAAACGCCAGCGGTTTCGTAACCATGTTCCGCAAGGCGGTGGGCAAACCTCCGGCACGATACCTCTCGGATCGCATCAGCGGCGCAGCGCTTGCTTCAGTGCCCAGCATCATACTACCCAATGAAATTTTACCCTGATGGATCGAGCTATCCAGGCTCGGGACAAATGACCGCCCTTGCACTCCACATAGCATCTCGCTTGGCCTGACTGAATAACAATCTGGCCTGATTTCGCCATCAAGCACCCGTGTGTCCGTTGTTAAATGCAACATCTAAATACAAATGAGTATTGTTGATGTTCATCATGGCAACAGTTGATCAGTCCAGTTGGCCAAGTGGTTGGAGGGCAGAGCCCGCTGGCTATCCTCATCTGGATGGTCCGTACAAAGGCGCAAGCAGGAACGCGTCCCGCACCGTGTTGGGCTCGGCAGTTGCGGCAGCAGTTCTCATGAGTGCCCAGGGCGCATTCGCCGCCGAGCCGGGGCAGATTCAAACCAGGGCTGAGGGGACGTATCAAGAAAAGATAGCCTTGCCGGCCATCACCGTAACAGCCCCCATGGATACGGCAACCACCGAAGGTACTGGCTCCTACACCACCGGCCAGACGTCGGTGGCGACGCACCTGCCGCTGTCGCTGCGGGAAACACCGCAGTCGGTGACGGTGATCACCCGCCAACGCATGGACGACCAGCAATTGAACTCGGTGCAAGGCGTACTGGATAACACCACAGGCGTCTCGTCGTACCAATCCGACAGCGAACGGACGAGTTTCTATTCGCGTGGTTTCTTGATCAACAACGTTCAGTACGACGGCATACCCACCGTCGTCGGCGACATTGTCAACGGGAGCGGCATCGGCTCCCTCGATACTGCGTTCTACGATCGTGTCGAGGTCGTGCGCGGCGCCTCCGGCTTGCTGACCGGCACCGGCAATCCCTCGGCCGCCATCAACCTGGTGCGCAAACGACCAACCCGCGAATTCTCGGCGTCCGCCTCGCTCGGTGCGGGGAGCTGGGATACCCACCGGGAAATGGCCGACGTATCGACTCCGTTGACCGAGGATGGCCGTATCCGCGCCCGCATGGTCGGGACATCCCAGGAAGGAAACTCGTACATGGATGGGTACAAGCCCCAGAGGAAGGCGTTCTACGGCATCATTGAGGCAGATCTGACACCCGACACCACGGTCAGCCTGGGCTATGACTACCAGGACATCACACCGAAGGGCTCCACCTGGGGAGGTTTACCGCTATGGTTCAGCGACGGCACGCAGGCGGAGTATTCACGCTCCAAGAACTACGCGCAGAACTGGAGCCATTGGGACAACACCCTCAAGACGGCGTTTGCCGAGGTCGAGCATCGCTTCGACAACGGCTGGAACCTGCGGGCCGTCGCTGATCAATACCGCACGCAATTCGATGCCGAACTGCTCGGCCTGGTCGGTCGCCCCGATCGCGCCACGGGGCTGGGCTCCTTTCCCAACGGGGCTTTTCCGGTGGCACTGGCGTCCGAAGGTCGCAGCCGTCAAAACACCTTCGACGTGATGGCCAGCGGCCCCTTCGAACTGCTTGGCCGCCAGCATGACTTGGTGGTGGGGGCGACCAGTTCGCGCCGCACCGCCAGCCAGGAAGCTATCGCTCCGTTCTATGCAGGCTTCACGCCGGTCAATGTCTATCAACTGAGCCCGGCCTTTCCCCGCCCCAACTTCGATGCCATGGCTTCGATACCGACCCGCACCCTGATCAAACAGAGCGGTGTCTATAGCGCAGCCCGCTTCTCGCTGGCCGAGCCTCTGAAACTCATTGTCGGCGGCCGCTTCAGCAACTACGAAATCGACGACGCCGTCGGCGGCTCGTCGTTGCACTACAAGAAGAGCAGTGAATTCACCCCGTATGCCGGCTTGATCTACGACATCGACAAGACCTATTCGGCCTACGTGAGCTATACGGGCATATTCAATCCGCAAACCGACTATCGCGACAGCAGGGGCAACGTGCTCACGCCGACAAAGGGAAAAACCAGGGAAGTCGGCCTCAAAGGCGCTTACATGGACGGACGTCTGAATGCGTCGGTGGCCTTGTTCGAGACCGAGTTGGACAACGCTGCACAGATCGTCGCAGGAACCCGTACGCCAAGTGGTGCCCAAGCCTATATGGGCTCGGATGGGACGAAGTCGCGCGGGATCGAGTTGGACTTGCAGGGCGAACTGGCGCGTGGCTGGAACATCTATTCAGGCATCGCCCATTTCACGGCTCAAGATGGCGATGGCGTCCGCTTGAATTCGCAAATACCGCGCACCACTGCCCAGCTTTTCAGCACCTACCAGTTGCCCGGAGAGTGGAGCAGGTTGACGCTGGGCGCAGGCGTGAAATGGCAAAGCCGCTTCTACCAGGCGCCCAATACAGGCACCAGTTCGTTGGGTGGGGAACAAGGTTCCTATGCGCTGGTATCACTGTTGGGGCGCTACGCGATCACGAAGAAGATCACCGCAGCGGTCAACGTTAACAACGTGCTCGATAAGAAGTACGCGTTGCAGAAGGGCGATTTTGACACTGTGGGTTATGGCGCACCACGCAACTTGATGGTGACGCTGGACTATAGGTATTGATTCCCCCGGCCGAACGCTTCATCCGTTAGAAATCCAACAGCCCATTGATTATCGAGAAAGCTCCTATGCCCCTCAAGCCTACGCTACACCTCCCCCAAGAGCCTGCGGTGAACAACGCAAACAAAGTCGCCTTGTTCTGGTTGACGACGGCCGCTGGTGCCGTACTTTTTGTCACCTTCCAGTTATTTTTCTATGTAAACGATTTTGCGAGAGCGCCCGGAGCGACACCGGCGATTACGTTTGAGCCCGATATACTGTGGATGTTTTCCGCATTCTATGGTTCCTGGATCGTCACGGTGCTTCTCGCACTAACAGGAACCCGTAAGGCTCAGTGGGTTGCTCTGGTTCTTGGCAGCCTGCTTGTCGGCCTGAATACCCTCGGGGGAATCTCCGATGGGTTGCGCGACGGTTGGCACGTTGCTTTTTCGGCCGTGTTCTTCATTACGTTGCCCGGCGTGTTCGCCATCGTGGCCACCTGGCGTTGTGTTAAACACAAAGGAAACGACCATGTCGGTGAATAGTTCTGACTTCCCTTTTGTCTGGATGAGCCTTACGCAAGAACCCGGACACGATCACCAAAAGGACCTCGCCGAATTAGAGGCCAATTTGCAGCGCGCAGAGCCCTTCGTATTCTTGACCGATACCGTACCTACCGAAGACCATGAGCACTCCCCGGAAGAAAAAAAACGCACCGCGCTCTGGATGAAAAAGCACAAGGTTGAATTGCGAAAGTGGGTTATGGCAATGATCATGATTGAACCCAACTCGGCAAAACGCCTTGGGTTCAAGGCATTTGCGCTCGTGTTTGCCAAGTTCTGGGGCTACCCTTTGCTTCTTGCTGCTTCACGTGAGCAGGCAATGGAGATGGCAAGAGAACTGCTCCCAAAGGATGGAAAGTCATCTCACTGATGGCCAATGCCGGCATCCGATCTCCATGAAACTCTGCCGCCGCGCACCGTCACGGCGAGCTGCTGCCCGGGCGCTGCACGAAGCTGGCATCCCCCCTTGCCGATGGAACGCTGCGTGCACTTTGATTGCGAAGAAGAATGCCGCCTGCAACACGCGGGCGACTGGCGTGCGCGGCTGGCGCGTCACTCACCTGACCTGATGCCCCGAAGCCCGCAGGAAAAATCCCAACCCCCTATGACGCCTTGCTCCATTGCCTACGCATGGGTCAGAATCCGCCGGCTTGTGCGCTGGGATGGCCGTTATTAAGGTAGCTCGGTCGCTGAATGTCTCGGCGATCGGGTTTAGTAGCCTGAAGGTTTATCCAAACAAAAGTGCATGAGCTGCATCAATCAGACATTCCTGTCTGTACTTGATGGTGGCTGTGCGCAGGGCACCTTCGGGTGCGCCGGCTTTCGTTTGGATTCCCCGGTCTACTAACCTGCGCACAGCTGCCACCCTTCTGTTTAGTAGCTAAAGGACGGTAGCCACACTCAGGAATTCAAACATGCTATTCACCGTCGCCCCCAACGCCACCAACGAAACCCTCATCACCAACAGCTACGAAACCTTCACCAGCGTCAGCACCCTGCTGCTCGACCTGTCCGAAGACCTCAACGGCAAACATCGCGACATCGCCTTGGCAATCCACCAACTGAGCGAACTGGGCGTACTGCTCACTGCCCGATTGCTCGACCGCGAAATGCCGTGCGCTGGCTGATTTTCAAGCACCCAACTCGAAAGACATTTTACTCGCCGAGTCGTTGTACACACGTACGACGACGCGGCGATTTGCTTTTGATGGCTGGGTCGAATGACACAAAATGCGGCAGCTTTCGGCCAAAAGCGGCCCTTCGCAACAGGCATAAATCGGCCAGAAGCGGTCATTCATACGCGTCTACCAAGTTGGCATTCAGAACGGCGCGACAGGCTAGAACCTACTATTCAGTGCAGTCGTCCTGTAAATCGCTCTTCAGGGGATCCGGCAGCTAAAACGGCTTCGGCTTTTATCAGCGTGCCATCGAAATCTGCCGGCTTATCCAGCCCTATCCGTGCGCTGGTGCAGTAAAGCGTTTCATAACCAAGTCCCGCTAACACCGGACAAGTGGTCTGAATACACGGGGAGTCGATCACGCTGTCAACTTTGCCGTCAGTCGCGTAACGCACGACTCTGCTACCGCCCCATTCCGCATTCCAGAGAAAGCCCTGCGCATCAATACAAGAACCGTCTGGAGCACCCGGACCGTTGACTGTAGTGAATACACGCTGGTTTTCTAGCGACGGGTAATCGCAGCAGAAAATGCATCCTTGCAGGGAGTCCGCGTAATACATGGTGGAACCGTCCGGGCTAAAACAGATGCTGTTCGGGATCGCCACTTCGGGAAGGTCCAGCGTTTCAGTCTTGAGCGTCGCGGCATTGAACCGGTGAAATCGCCCTATAGTTTGCACCGCCTCACCGGCATCCATAGTGCTAAACACAAAGTTGCCCATACGGTCGCAGCGGCCATCATTGACCCGGGTTCCGGGTACTCCAGGCGTGATGGTAATTTTGGTGAAGCGAAGAGTACTCAGGTTGTAATAACCTAGGCAGGAGGCCAATCCCATTAGCAATACGTCTGTATTGGTCGTAAGGGCGAACGACCCCAGCGGCTCGGGCACTCGCCAGTGCTGTACTTCACCGCTCACGGGGTCCAGAGCAAGCAGTTCGCAACCAGGGATATCGGTCCAGAACAGGCGTTCCGTTCTTTCACACCAGACAGGGCACTCGCCAAGAAGACTGGTGGTGCCGCTTAGGGTTTTAAACATGGTTGCGTCCTACGAAACAGGATGGGGCAAACAAGGCAGTCAGTTGGAGAAAAGCGCTGACCACCTGTCACCGAACAGGGCGATGGCCAGTCCTGCGAGCATCACCATCGACCCGGCCAACTTGATGAGAGACACCGGCCTTTCCGATGCCCCCATCAATCCGAAATGATCGATAACCAGTGAGGAGATAATCTGACCTGCGATAGCGAGGCCCAGCAGGGCTGACAGGCCGATTTTTGGCGCAAGCACCACATAACTAAGCAAGGCACCGGCACCCAGCAGACCGCCCAGCAGGCTCCACCAGGGCTGGGCAGGTATAGCCGCCAGTGAGGCCACTATCCCGCCACGCATCAATGAAAAGACGCCCAGGCACACCGCTCCGGCAGTAAATGAGAACAGCGCCGCCGCTACGGAATCTCCACCCACACCTTTAGCGAGTTGACCATTCAGCGTGGTCTGCAGGGTAATGCCAAGCCCCGCGGCGATGGCCAGCAGGTAGTAAGCTGCGTTCATTTCGCGCCTCCTTACTTGGCTGACTCAAGCGGCATGAATGTCTCGGCAAAAATATCCGGCTGGTAGCCTGCGGCAGCAAACAGATGCTCACGGGATTCGTCGATTGCTGCACGCAGCCTTTCGCTGTCCACGCCCAGCACCTTGCCGCCGCGCTTGACGATGCGCCCGCCAATCATGACCGTGTCGACATTGCTGCGTTCGGCCGCGTGTACCACGGTGCCGAATGCGTTACCCGACGGGTAAAGGTTGATGTCCTGCGCATTGATAAGGATCAGGTCGGCCTGTTTGCCGGGGGTCAGGGTGCCGACTTTGTCCTGCAATCCTGCACAGGTGGCGCCGTCAAGAGTGGCGGCTTTGAGCAGGCCATGAGCCGACAGGGTCACCGGATGATGCTCTGCGCCGCAGCAGCGCTGCTGGTGCATGCCCATGACGCGTTGCAGGTAGAACGCCACCCGCATCTCCATGAACATGTCACCGCTATAGGAGGTTTCGTTATCGACACTCAGCCCCGGGCTGATGCCGTGACGCTGGGCCGACTGCATGGCGAACATTCCATCTTCAATGCCGTAGTGGGCATCTGAACGCGGGCATACGTTGACCCGCACGCCAGCCTCGCGAATGATTTTCCAGCCGGCGTCCGGCAGCGCTGTGCAGTGGTTGAAGATGTTATCGGGGCGCAGCAGACCCTCGCGATGCAAACCCTCCAACTCAGCTGCCATGTCCCCGCCGAAGAATTCGGTAATGATAGGCAGCCCCAAGCGCCGGGCCTCAGCCCATAGCTCAGGCTCCAGCTGCGCCATTACCGCCAGCGAGAGCAGCGGGTTGTCACCGTTCTTGACGTATTTCCCCTGGAGACGCTCCAGGTTGCCGGGCCAGTGGGCTTTGTCCCACTCACCAGAAACTGGCGCACCGGAGGCGTGTACAGACCGGATACCAGCATCGAGCAGCGCCTCGACCGCGGCGTCGGAGTGCGCGCCGGTGCGGCTGTTGTGCGAGTTATCGACCACGGTCGTGATGCCCGCATCGATGCACCCCAATGCAGTCAGTAGATTGCCAATATACATGTCAGCCGGGCGATAGTATTTGGCGAACGAGAAGTGCGTTGCGTTGCAGTAGTCTTCCAGGGTTTCGGCATTCGGATTGATTCGACGCAGTTGGCCCTCCCAGGAGTGACGATGCGTATCGACCATGCCGGGCATGGCAATCATGCCGGATGCCTCGATAACCATAGCGTCGCCGGCCTCGATGTTTTCACCTATGGCCGTGATGGTGCTGCCTTCGATAAGGATATCGCCGCGCGCCAGATTGCCGATATCACCGTCCATGCTCAGCACAGTGGCGCCGCGGATAAGGGTGCGGGCGGCCTGAGCGGTCGGGGCCTGCACAATGCTGCGGTTATATTCAGCCATTTTCTGTACACATCTTCAAATTTCGTTGGAAGCAATGTACGCAATGCGATACTGCGGGAAAAAGATGGTTAAACTGTTTTTATTATTCAATATCTACGAATAATAACGACTTTACCCGATCACTGCTTTGAGGCTGCTAACAGTCATGGACCGTATTCAAGCGATGCAGGTTTTCGTACGTGTGGCTGAAGCAGGAAGCTTTATCCAGGCGGCGCAGACGCTCTCTCTGCCGGCCTCCACAGTTACCAGCAGCGTTAAAAATCTTGAGAAGTACTTGCAGGTACGCCTGCTGAACAGAACAACGCGTCGGGTCAGCCTGACCTCTGAGGGCGCACAATATCTGGCGCAATGCCGGGAAATATTGGAGCTGATCGAACACACAGAGACCAGCCTGACGGATTCCGTAAAACGGCCACAGGGGCGTTTGCGTGTCGATATGCCGGGTGGCATTGCACACTTCATCGTCATGCCAAACCTGCAAGACTTCTACAGGCGCTACCCGGATATCTACCTGATGATAGGCGTCAACGATCGGCAGGTTGATCTGGTTCAAGAGGGTGTCGATTGCGTTATTCGTACAGGCGAGCTCGATGACTCAACGCTCGTTGCGCGCCCACTCGGTCGGTTTCGCTGGGTAACCTGTGCGTCTGCCGCCTATCTCGAAGAGAACGGCACTCCGCAAAATCCGCAAGATTTGTCTCACCACCGGGCCATCCATTACTTCTCGGGCCGCGCAAGGCAAGCAGGTGAAATGCGCTTTGCCCGTGGTACCGAAAAAATCTCAGTCCCGGTGAACGGCACAGCGGCCGTCAACGAGACTGGGCTTTACATCAAAATGTGCCTTGAAGGCTTCGGGCTGGTGCAGCTCGCTGAGAACGTGGTCAGCGAGCATCTGCGAGAAGGGCGACTGGTCGAAGTGCTTGCTGACTGGCAGCCCGCATCGGTTCCTGTTCACCTGCTATACCCGCATCAGCGCTTTTTATCGCCAGCTGTGAGCGCATTCGCTGACTGGATTGCTGGGCTTGTTCGCGACGATGATTCAGCAGATTCAAGTTGAACGTTGCGCCCGGCCAGCATGCCGGTGAATGCTCCGGCTACGGAGATTGCGGCTGTGATCAGCAGCGGTCCTGTCCAGCCACCGGTCCAGTCGTGCAGTTGGCCCAGCAGCAAGGGGCCTGCGGCTGCCATCAGGTAGCCGACGCACTGCGCCATTCCTGAAAGTGCCGCCGTGTCACCGGCATTTTTTGTGCGCAAGCCGATGAAGGTCAGGCCGAGCATCATGCTGGCACCAGAGCCGAAGCCCAGGACCGCGGCCCACAACATGGCGTAGTCTGGCGCGTAAATGAGCCCGATCAGGGATGAGGCGGTTAACAGGCTGACGGTAGCGGCTGCCAGTTTCTGGTCTTTGAGACGACGAAGCGTGGCCGCCAGAATCAAGCCGGGAATGGCCGTCGTCAGTTGAAGCGTGCCGTGTACCGTGCCTGCTTGCTCCGGGGATATGCCATGGTCCATCAGAATGGTCGGCAGCCAGCCGACGGCGACATAAAAAGGCATCGCGTTCAGCCCCATGAACAGTGTGACCTGCCATGCCAGCGGCGAACGCCAGACGGCCACGGTTGGCGCTTGTTTCGGACCTGACAGATTTACGTGTTCGTGTTTTTTCAACTGCGGCAGCCACACCACCAGCGCCAACAACGGGGCTGCGACCAACAAACTCAGGGCAATCGGCCATCCCCATGATTGGGTCAGCGGAACTATTACGGCTGAACCGACAGCGCCCGCTGCACCCATGGTGATGGAATAAGCGCCGGTCATGGACGCCATTTTTGTCGAGAAGTCGCGTTTGATCAGGCCGGGCAGCAGCACGTTGCCCAGGGCGATCCCAGTGCCTATCAATATCGTACCGGCGTACAACACCCATGCGCTGCCTGCGGAGCGGAGCAGGATGCCCGCTGAAATGACCAACAGTGCACCGAAAAGCGTGCGCTCGATGCCGAACCTGCGGGCGACCGATGCGCTGAGCGGGGAGAAGGCTGCAAAGGCAAGTAATGGCAGTGAAGTAAGCAGGCCTAGAGCTGAGGCGCTCAAGCCAAAATCATTCTGGATCAGCGGCAAAACGGGCGCGATGCTGGTAAAGGGAACGCGCAGGTTCACGGCGATAAGCAGAATGCCTGCGACGAGCGCGATGGCATGCCACTTGTTTTTTGTATCTGACATATTCTTTATCTGTCCTCTTAAAAGAAGACAACTGTAGAGAACTTCAGAACCGGCTAATATAGATATCAAGACACCTGATATCTAAATTATGCCAAGCTCAAAAAATGTCGTTTCCTCGCCGGAAGATTTCGATTCAGACCTTTTCGCCCAGGCAGCGATTGCCCTCAAGGTTGCGCCTGACCTCAATGATTCGGGTGCCCGTCCGCATGATCATCGCAAAGGCCAGCTCATCCTGTCTTTGCATGGCGCAGTGAGCTGTGAGGTGCAAAATGCACTCTGGCTTGTCCCTCCCCAGCACGCCGTATGGATCCCGGGCGGCACGCCGCACAGTTGCCGAGTGACCGAAAACGCCCGGACCTGCTTTCTGTTCGTTGAGCCCGGTGCGGCAGCCATGCCTGAAGAATGCTGCACGGTTGCCATTACGCCCCTTGTTCGGGAGATGGTCCTGCATCTCGCTGAACAGGAACCTGCTTACCATTCCGAGGGCAAGACAGCTCGGCTGGTTGCAGTGCTGCTTGAGCAGCTTTCCGATGCCCCGCTGAAAGAGCTGCATTTGCCGATATCAGACCACCCCAAGATCAAACAAATCGCGGATACGCTCTTCTCAGATCCAGGCGACCGAACCACGTTGCGCGAGTGGGCCACTCGGCTTGCAACCAGTGAACGAACGCTGGCCAGGCTTGTAGAAAGCACGACCGGGCTGAGCTTCGGACGCTGGCGTCAACAATTGCATTTGATGATCGCACTGAGTCATTTGGCGGAGGGGGTATCCGTGCAACGTGTGGCGGGCATCCTGGGATATGACTCTGTTAATGCATTCATCACTATGTTCAAGAAAGCACTGGGTAAACCGCCTACTCAGTATTTTTCCTCTCTGCGCTAGTGCTCTGCTGGCTGATACAAAGCGCCGAGGCTGTAGAACGATCTGTCTGCTATTGGCCGGTTAGCGACCGTCGCTCTGATTAGCCATCCTTGTCTTTCCACACGTGGAGGACTTGTCATGAACATCATCGCTACCTGCGGCCGTCAGCCCTGGAACAAAGGAAAACTAGTCGGGCAGAAAGCCCCACTCCGACTGAGAGATATCTGGGCCATCCGAGTAAGGCTTCAAATTGCGAAAAGAACCCGGGATCTGGCTCTCTTCGATCTGGCCATCGACAGTAAGCTTCGAGCCTGCGACTTAACCAAGCTCCGCGTGCGTGATGTCGCCCATGGCGAGCACGTATCATCACGAGCCATGGTGATGCAGCAGAAAACGCAGCGACCAGTGCAGTTTGAGATCACTGAGCAAACACGGTCAGCTCTCGTGGCCTGGATACATCAGGCACAACTTCGCAGCGAGGACTGCCTTTTTCCTAGCCGGCTACATACCTCAGACCATCTATCCACTCGTCAATACGCTCGTATCGTCAAAGGCTGGGTGAAAGCCGTAGGCCTTGATCCAGCCATGTATGGCACTCACACAATGAGACGTACGAAGGCATCACTAATCTATCGCAGAACGAAGAACCTACGGGCGGTTCAGTTGCTGCTCGGCCATACGAAGCTGGAGAGCACTGTTCGATATCTGGGTATTGAGGTCGATGACGCCCTGGAGATGGCGGAACAGACTGAGGTTTGATCATGCATAGCGACGGTCGAAGTCAGGCCGTCGCTAACCGGCCAAAAGCGGTCAGTCGTCCCTACGAAATTTTGGACGATTCAGCGTGCTACCTGAGGGCAGTAGCTTGTTAAAGGAGTCGGGTAACATCTTCATCGGTGTCACGACTATGCACAGCTGTTATGAAAGTGATACACGAGCCTGTGCAAGATTATTAGCCGGAAGGCGAGCCCGCGCTGATGCCCGTCAGCACCAGAAAATAAGGAGATTGATCATGTGGCTCAAAAATGTGGCATTTGCGCTGTTGATTTGCCCCCTCGTCACCGCATGTTTCAGCGAGCCTTTTCAGCCCCCTACGGCTGATGCTGACTTATGGGAGAAGCCGGGAGCGAGCAGGAATGATGTCTTGGCGTCCATGCTAGCTTGCGGTGAGAAAAATGGCTCCGGCATCGATCCTAATGCCAGCTTCCAAGAGATGGCCCAGCGATTTGTATGTATGAAGCGTGCGGGCTATACCCGGCGTGACGGTTTCGACATCTGTGCATTGCACCCGAAGGAGCCGTTGAAGGCCTGTGAGTCGGCGCAATGAAGCCATAAAGGCGTCGCACGGTATTGAGGGAGTCGGCATTGAACTCTTTAGGGTGAATTGGCCCAAGTATTTGGTACATGCGACTGACTGCTTCCGACCCTAAGCAGTCGGTCTCGGTCAGCTTGAATAAGGCAGCAAGAAACGGATAGTAAGTGCTGGACGAATTCCAGCCTGATACGACTCCAACTAATAGGAGTTTAACCATGGCGTTTCGTATAACTGGCCTTTCCCCCGAGCCATTCCAGTCACTGTTTGGATTGCCCGACCAAGAGCTAGCATCTCTCGGGATAAAGCGTTACATGGTCGACAGCAACCCAGGCTTTCCTGACCGTATCGAAATAAAGGATGCAGAGCTAGGTCAGAGTGTGCTTTTACTCAACCATCTCTCTCAGCCAGCCGAGACGCCATACCGTGCCTCACATGCGATCTTCATAAGGGAGTGGGCTACGCAAGCTTATGACGCAGTCGATCAGATACCCGAGTCTATGCGAATCCGTCTGCTATCACTTCGTGCATTCACTGATGATGGGATGATGCTCAATGCCGACGTCGTAGATGGAATAGCGATAGAACCTGTTGTTACTCGGATGTTTGCTGATCCAGGGGTTAGTTACATTCACGTTCACAATGCCAAGCAGGGTTGCTACTCCGGGCGAATAGATAGGGCGTAGTCGCCGCAGTCTCGATGGCTCGTTCCGCTTTCGACTTTTCTAGTCACCAACTTTCCGCTATTGGCCGATTTCTGCCTGTCGTAGCGGGCAGTAATCGGCCAGAACCGGATGTTTAAAGCTGGGGCAATGAACTCGTCGAATTTCTTCCCGCTTTAAGAGTTTGCCGACGCGCTTTTACACACTCTGGGCTGGCAAGTAGAGTTAGGAAATCAACTCGTCCCTTTTTATAAAGTAGGTGCAAATGGTGGCTCCCTTCGTTCTCCAGGACTTTGATGTTGGATGGGTCGCCACCGACGCCGTCGGGCAGGTTGCGCTCTTCACTACGGGGGGGCCAGGGCCGGTTCCTGATTCCGCAATGCCCTCCGTCGAAAACTCCGAAGAATTTGTCCTTTCATTGCCGGAGGTGTCCGATGTAGATCGGGTCACTGCCAGGGCTGGCGTAAACGCTTTCGTTGAATTTGCCAAACGTGGGTTCTTCGCGTACGACTGGTCAGACGTTCATCGCGATTCACGCCAGGCCTTGAGGGGGTATGAGCTGCAATGCCGCCCACTGAATCCACTGACACTTTTCGATTTGCCTGCCCCTTTACGGGCATTAGCTGAGGCTACTCGGCTATCTGATGTAACCTTCGGAGCACCCATCATAGTGATAGGTGATCAGGTTTCTTAGCCTTCATTCGGCGATTCGGAGCCGCTTTTTTGGGCCGGAAGCTTTCAGTTGCGTACCGCAGCTCCCGGCCATTAGCGGACACTAAGGCCGTACGTGAAACCTGAGACGACTCATACAACGCCTTAGATCAGCCAAAGCAGAGAGTTTCTAGCACCCTAGATTAAACCCGTTGACTTGGCGGTATTGATTTCGACCCATGCAGCAAAGGCGTCAATGAATTTTTTCAAGAACTGAGTAGTTCCGTCGTCATTCAAATTTCCGCCTGGCCCCAGTAGCCTTGTCGCCCCACCGATATACGCTTCCGGCTGCTGCAAAAGTGGCATGTCCAGAAATACCATAGACTGACGTAAATGATGGTTAGCACCGAAGCCGCCGCTGGCACCGGGCGATACGCTTACGATAGCTGCGGGTTTGCCTGCCCACACAGACTCGCCGTAAGGGCGAGAACCAATATCAATGGCGTTCTTCAATACACCAGGAACTGACCTGTTGTATTCGGGAGTGAAAAACAGTACTCCATCTTTCGACGCCATATTTTGGCGAAAACGAGTCCAGGCTTCAGGGGCACTCTTACCGTTTTCTTCCAAGTCTTGGTTAAACAGATTCAGTTCATTGATCTCGACTATTTCTAATAAAAGGCTCGGTGGCGCAAGCGCGATTACTTCTTGAGCAAATAGGCGGTTCAACGACTCTTTGCGCAGGCTGCCGACAATGACGGCAATCTTTTTAGGCGACATGATGGGACCTTGATTTAAGTGGCTTTAAAGGGGGTAATCAATTTGAAAAGAACAAAAAAACGGACGTCGAACCGTGGCCGAACGATGAGGACTGCCCCACCGCCTGGTCATGTGGGTCTGCCCTATACTTTGGCGGCGCCGTTGACAACCAGGTGATGACCGGAAATCCAAGCTGCATCGTCACTTGCCAGGAAAAGCACGGCGCCTTCGACATCGGCGACAGAGCCCAAGCGCGCAAATGGCGACAACTGTGCCAATGCCTGATAGTCATTTTCCTGAAGGTTTGCGATGACACCGGCGTCACGTAGCGGCCCCGGTACCACACCGTTCACCGTGACGTTACGCTTGCCCATTTCCTGCGCGAGACATTCAACGTAAAGCCGGCCGGCGGCTTTGCTTCCGGCATACGCGGTGAAGCCTGCGTTCGGTACGATCGTCGTAGTGGACGAAATCACGATGATGCGTCCACCATCGGTAACATGGCGCGCACTTTCGCGAAGCGTATAGAAGGTGCCAAACACATTGGTTTTGGTGACAGCCTCGAACATCGCGTTATCGATTTCCGTGATCGGTGTGTCGATAAGCTCCCGCCCGGCATTGGCCACGACAATATCGATGCGCCCAAATCGAGCCAGCACTGCTGCGAATATGGCTTTGACAGCGTCCGGGTCGCTGATGTCTCCCCCGATGGCCATTGCTTGAGCGCCCTCAGCAACGAGAGCCTCGACATTTCGGTCGGCTGCGGCAGCGTCAGTGTTGTACGTCAACGCAACGGAAGCCCCCTCTCTGGCAAAACGACGTGCCAGGGATAATCCGAGCCCGCGCGATGCGCCGGTAATCAGTACAACTTTGTTGGTCATTCGCATGATCAGATTCCGTTGATGCTGCGTTCTGTAGAGGTTGCGTTGCCCTGCCACTGGACAAGTTCCTGCTCGACTTTGGCCATTTTTGCACGCATTCCGCCCATCGCATCGGCACCCAAGGCCGCGTGTACGGGTGGATGATCCGCCTCCATCAGGTTGATAATCGCCAAAGCCCCTTTTCCTGGAACATTCGGCTGCTTACCTTGCAGACCACCTATAGCTACACGGAACTTACCGACGGGTGTGCCTTCATAGTCATCGATTTTTTGCTCGACGTAAGCCAGTGAGCGACCCGCAAATTGGGTCTCGAATACACCGATGGTCAACACAGTCGTGGCGATGTTAAAGGGTGCAAGTTCACCTGCCAGTGCTTCCCCCAGGATGTCAGTAGCGCCCTTAGCGGCCGAGTACACGCCCATGCCCGGGTAGCCAATGAAGCCACCGATTGCGGAGAATTGAATGATGTGCCCGCTGCGCTGCTTGCGCATCGCAGGGGTTACAGCGCGAATGATGTTCAGGCCGCCAAAGAAATTCAGATCGAATACACGCCGCGCTTCTCGATCCGTCATTTCTTCAACTGCACCCACTGTGCCAGCACCCGCACAGTTGGCGACAATGTCGATACGTCCAAAGTGATCCAGCACCTGGGCCACACCCGTTTTGACCGCCACATCGTCTGTCACGTCTACCAAAACGCCCATGCCCTGCGCAGCATGTTTACCGTTATAGAAATCCACTTCTTCTTGCTTGCGAAAGGTGGCTGCGACTAGCGCACCTTTTTCCAGCAGTTGATGCACTAACTCGCGCCCCAATCCCGATGAGGCACCAGTAACGAGGACGACTTTGCCATTTATTGATTTCATTCTCTGCTCCGGGGTTTGGCTATTCACCGGATGTTAGGTATTGGGCCTCCCCCCAACAAGCCGGTTTGGCCAGATTCAACTTCCCGCTCATTGGACGCTCCTTCCCAGCGAAACATTGCCAAATAACCACATAGTTCTAGACGGTACCCTTGGAACTCTTCAAGATTAAAAATTGCCTTCCTATGATTGGGCCATACGTGAATCGGCTGGACCTGAACGATCTGTTTATTTTTGTCAATGTGGTCGATCGCGGTGGGTTTACTGCCGCAGTTGCAAGTACCGGTATGCCCAAGTCAACGCTTAGCCACCGCATGCAACAATTGGAGGGCGAATTAGGTGTGCGTTTGCTCAGCCGAACGTCGCGTCGCTTCGGTATGACCGAGGCAGGAGAAGAGTTTTACCAGCACGCGTTGGCCGCGCTGCGAGAAGCGGAGATGGCAGAAATGTCAGTGCGTCAGCGGTTGTTGGAGCCCGTCGGGACCATCCGGTGTACCGCTGGAGTCGCGACCATGAATTTCGCCATGGCGGGCATGATCGCTGACTTCCTTCGTGTCTATCCCAAGATCAATATGGTCGCTCATGCAGCCGATCGAACCATCGATATTGTTGGCGAAAATTACGACGTCGCCATCCGGGCGCATGAGGCTCCATTGCCGGACTCCGATCTTGTCCAGCGCATGCTCGGGGTCGCTCCCTGGTTTCTGTTCGCCGGATCAAGCTATCTGGCCGAACATGGCGCACCGGCCACGCCAGCGGAGCTAAGCAGCCACGCCTCGATTTTCTTTGCGCGAGCTAATGCCCCCATGAACTGGCGGTTGCGCCATGTCACTTTATCGATCGAAGAAATTGCTGTGCCCATCATGCCGCGGCTGCAAAGCGAGGACATGCTCAGCCTGCAACATGCAGCTATCAGCGGGCTTGGGATTGTGGCCCTGCCGAGTTACATCGCGCGGGCGGCCGTTGCGCGTGGTGAGCTTCATCGAGTTCTGCCCGAATGGATAGCTGGCGATGCCAGGATCACTGCACTGGTACCTTCCCGCAAAGGATTACTGCCGTCAGTACGTGTTTTCTTGGATCACTTGGCTTCGGAGTTTCCCAAGATCCTCTAGCTGTAAAGCCATCCTTAATACGCTGGGCAAATCGTTGCAGCGGCTTCTCCGTGAATACAGCACATTTTTTTACCGAATACAGCAACTACGGCGGCACTACCGAGCGGGTAGGCGCCGAAGATAGGGGGAGTTCTCGACGTCCATTCCACCGGACACAGATTCCAGAAACCCCGTCTTGCTGGGTCAGGTACGCGTTCCTACCATGGTTTCTTGCCTCTCATCCTCGACGGCACTAACGATACCTGATCTGGAATCTATGACTTTGACAATCACACGACGCGGCGCGATAGCTTTGGGAGCACAGGCAGTGCTGGTTGCAATGACGGCAGGCGCTGCTACATTTGCCTCTAGTGCAACGCGCAGCTCCAGTAAAACTAAAGAGACCCCTCGGACTGGCAAGCAGTTTGACGTGGTGATCGTCGGTGGTGGATCTGCCGGTGCCGTCCTTGCAGCACGTCTCAGTGCCGACCCGCTGCGCAGTGTGCTGCTGCTCGACGCAGGTCCCGACTTTGCGCCCGACCGGTATCCAGCAGTGCTGACGAACGCCGACCTAGTTGCCGCCTCTCCCGAATACGACTGGCATTACCATAGTGACGACTCAGCTCGGATAGGTCACGACATAGCCATCCCACGCGGCCGAGTGATCGGTGGTAGCTCCGCGGTCAATGCTGCTGTGGCGATGCGTGCGCGTCCTGCCGACTTTGCGCGCTGGGCCGGACGCGGAATCGAAGGTTGGGCTTGGCCGGAAGTGCTGTCCGCCTACCGAACGATGGAAAACACGCCAACTGGCGAAGATGCATGGCATGGCCGTACCGGCCCATTTCCAGTGCGTCAGCGCACTGCTGCGCAGAATACTATCTCAATGCGTGCTTTCGTGGCGGCTGCCGAGTCAGTTGGACTGCCGCTCGTGGATGACTTCAACGGCGCGCGCCAGCACGGCGTAGGTCCCTACCCGTTGAATGTCATCAACGGCACCCGAATCAATACCGGCATGGCTTACCTGAGTGCAGACGTGCGGGCTCGCGCCAACCTCACTATCCGCGGCCACGCTGAAGCCGACCGCGTCCTGATAGAACGAGAACGCGCCATAGGTGTATTGCTAGTAGACGGCGAGATAGTTCCAGCCGGCGAAGTAATCTTGTCGGCCGGTGCCATAGGCAGCCCCGCTATCCTGCTACGCTCCGGTATCGGCCCACAAGGCCATCTTCGCGAGATGGGAATCGCCACCGTCGCTGATCTACCGGTAGGTGAACGGTTGCAAGAACATCCGTTTTTCTTCAACGTCTACGCGCTGAAGACCTCCGCAATTGCTATGACCCCAGCCGGCGGCGCCATCGCCTGGACTCGTTCGCAACACGCCGCACCGGACGATCTGGACTTACATATCTCCGGTACACACCTGATCGACCCAAAGGCAAGCCCTACCGGCGGTGCGATAGTGCTGGCATGCGCCGTCACATTACCTAAATCCAACGGTAGCGTACGCTTGACCAGCCGTGACCCCCGAGTTGCGCCGAACATTCGGTACAACTTTTTTGAACAGGAAAATGACTTGGATCGCATGGTCGAAGCTGTAGAACTGTCTCGCAAGATTGGCCGCAGTGCACCGTTTGCTGACTTGGTTGACCATGAAATGACACCGGGTAGCAGCGTACTTGAAGGCAAGGCTTTGCGACAAAACATCGTAAACAATGTCGCCGGCTATCAGCACCCCACGTCGAGCGTGCCGATGGGCGCGGACGGTGACAAGGCCGCCGTAGTCAACAATTGGGGCGCGGTGCGAGGTATCGCGGCACTGCGTGTTGTGGATGCCTCTATCATCCCGGATATCCCATCGGTGGCGACAAATCTTACTACTATCATGCTAGCCGAACGCATTGGTGCCCACCTGACTCGATAATTTCCCCGAACGCAGCGTAAAACTGGAGCATCAATGATTGGATCGCTAAAGCCGAACTCTGCAATAAGAACCATAATCTGAAATTGAATAAAATATACGGAGACCGTTGAGCAAACGCCGTCAATAGACGATAAATTGCAAATTAGAAGTTTGGCCGAAACAGCGCCGCAACTGCGGCGCGAGCCAAGAATGGTTTATTTTTATGTCGGACATATCTAGTGCTTATAAAAAAGAGCCAAACTACAGAAAGACTATTTATAATTACCCTAAGTATCACACATATAACTATAACCATCAAATAAGATAAATAAAGCCAGGAAGTTAATGCCTTACATTAAGAGAATTGAAATCTTAGAGAACTATAGAGAAGAGAATAATTTCCCCTTCTATTTGCCTTCAATTCAATCAATTAGCAAAATCGAGCTTCATCCCGTGATAAATTTTTTCGTTGGAGAAAACGGTAGCGGTAAGTCAACCCTCTTAGAGGCTATTGCAGTTTCATGTGGCTTTAATCATGAGGGAGGCAGTAAGAATTTCAAGTTTTCTTCCAGCGATGAAAAATCCCTACTGTCCAAGGCATTGCGCTTGTCACGCACAGCAAAGCGACCTCGAGATGGCTATTTTTATCGCGCAGAAAGTTTTTATAATGTAATTACAGAGATGAATAAGTTGGATTGCGGACCTGGCGGGCCAGCTATTAAGGACTCATACGGGGGAAACGATCTTCATACGAGGTCTCATGGGGAGGCTTTTATGGATCTGATTTTACATCGATTCGGAGGAAACGGATTGTATTTACTAGACGAGCCTGAATCTGCGCTATCTCCCCAACGCCAATTATCTCTGCTGGTACGTATAGCGGAACTCGCAAAACAAAATTCGCAGTTCATAATTGCAACTCACTCACCAATTTTAATTGCTTACCCGGGCGCCAGAATTTGGGAGTTTACCAATAGTGGATTGGTAGAGAAGGAATATTCAGAAACTGAAAACTACCTAATTATGAAAAGTTACTTTGCTAACCCTGAAAGCTTTATGAGCAAACTATTTGATGAAAAGCATGATTTTTAGTTAGTTCAGGCACTGAAGAACATCGATGGCTAGAGCGTTTATCAAGATCGCTGGCGCAAAAAAATGAATTGTTGCCGATCGCGGCTTAATAAGTACGACGGCATTATTGCCTTGTTTAGCGTAGATCGAGATGCCGCCGATTTTGAGGAGAATGGCCACTTCTTGCCGAAAGCGGTAGCCTGGTACGGCAGGTTTCGGCTAGAAGCGCACTCGACAGTTAGCCGCTGATGTCTCTACGCTGATCGATCTGGTGAAAGCACACCACTAAAAGGAGCAGTCATGTTGGTAGTTGCCGTTGATCGAGATAGCGTTCATGCGGGAGATGATCTGGAAAGTCATGCAATATCGATCACATTCGATCAATCAGCAACACTGCGCACCTTGATCGAAGTGATACAAGATATGGACTACCTACCTCGTATCAGTGGAGGCAAGGCCACTTGGGTTGTTTATTCATCTGGCAAACCATTAGGTGTTTTAGCCCAGCAATGGCCAGAACCTAAATTGGTCGTGCGCCCCGAGAGCATCGTGGATCAATATTTCGGAAATATCGAGCCTCGCCTACTTTTCAGATATTGGTGTCAGGCAGATCCAGATGAGGTCTTTTCGGATGCCCAGGCCGGAAATGAACTGCCATCACGATTTTAGGATGGGCAGGAGGCATTGCTTTAAATCAATGCGAGATTACTGCTGTGGGTCGAGAGCCGCCTCCCGTGAACGACTGCTTTTGGCCGAAAGCCGCCCTTCATCTCAACTCCAAACAACAGGATATCTCCAGGGGAAACACAACAAAAATTCCTAACGCCGCCGGTCCAACTCCCCTCAAGAACCGCTCTACCACGCCGATGACAAGGCTAATAGCTTGCGCGGCCACAGCCGCCAACCGATACCGCAGACAGGGAAGTTTGGACGTCTTTCACGCCCAATCCGGCGCACCTCAATCCTGTCATGAGTATCAACCCATGCTGCAAAAATCCCTGAGAGCTCAAATCCTCACGCTGCTGAGCGCCAGCCTGCTGGCGATATTGCTGATTGCCCTGGCCTGCTTTCATTTTCTGTCCAACGGCGTGCAAAACTACGCGAACCTGATCGAAGGTCCGCTGCACACTTCGCAATTGATCGATGAGGCCAACTGCAATTCAAGGTGCAGGTTCAGGAGTGGAAAAACGTATTGCTGCGGGGCAAGCAGCCGGCAGACCTGGACAAATACTGGAAGCAATTCGAAGACCGCCAGCGCGACGTACAGGGGATCCTCGGCGAGCTGGCCGGCCAGAAAGGCCTGGACGGCCAACTCAAGACCCGCATCGAACGCCTGCGTGACGAACACCGTCAGTTGGGCAGCGCCTACCAAAAAGGTCGCGATGCCTATATCGCCGCCGGGGCGGACCCGACCGCAGGCGACGCCGCTGTCAAAGGTGTGGACCGCGCCACCAGCGATCAGATGAGCGAACTGGTCAGCGAACTGCGTAAGCAGGGCACCGAGCAATCGGCGCTGATCAGCGCAGCAGCCGATCGCACGGTGATGGTGGGGACTACCGTGATGCTCGCCTCGGGGCTGTTGATCGGCCTGTTGAGCCTTTGGTTGATCAATCGCAACCTGGTTGACCCCATCCGCAAGCTGATCGACTACGTGGAGCAGTTGAGCCGAGGCAAATTTGCCGAACGCGTGGCCAGCGCCCGTAAAGACGAGTTAGGCAAACTGGCCATGGCCGCCAACACCCTGCGCGATTTTCTTGCCGAAACCTTCAGCCGCCTGCAGCGCAGCGCCAATGACCTGGACAGCGCCAGTGGCGAGTTGAGCGCCATCGCCGGCCTCATCGCCAGCGGCACCAACGAGCAGTTCAACCGTACCGATCAAGTGGCGACGGCGATGAACGAAATGTCCGCCACCGCCCAGGAAGTGGCACGTCATGCGGCCGATGCCGCACGGGCGGCCGATGATGCCGACCAGTCGGCGCAGCAGGGCGAAAAAGTCATGAGCAACACCATTCACACCATCACCCGGATGCGTGGCGAGATCGTCAACACCGCCACCGTGATTCGTCGTCTGGAAACCGACAGTGGTCGCATCAGCAAGGTGCTGGAGGTCATTCGCGGCATCGCCGAGCAGACTAACTTGCTGGTACTGAACGCGGCGATCGAAGCGGCCCGTGCAGGTGACGCCGGACGCGGTTTTGCGGTAGTCGCAGACGAAGTGCGCAGCCTGGCTCAGCGTACGGCGACATCGATCATCGAGATCAATCAGATCATCCAAACCGTGCAAACCGGCGCGGAAGACGCGGCAAAGGCGATTGAAAGCGGCCAGACGCGCAGTGAAGAAAGTGTCGCGCAAGTGAATCAGGCCGGTGTCATGCTGGAGCGCATCACCCATGCGGTGGAAGCCATTCGCGACATGAACCGTCAGATTGCTACCGCCGCCGAAGAGCAAACCTCTGTGGCCGAAGATATCTCGCGCAACCTCACCGAAATCACCTCGATTGCCAGTACCAACCTGGACAATGTGCAGCGCACAGAGGCGGCAAGCCACAACCTTCACGGGTTGTCCGGGCAATTGAATGAAGTGACGGCACGCCTGAGTGCCTAGCCGGTCCGTTCGGGGCTTGCGAGAGGAAAACCGGAAAACTGGGAAAACCGGGGTCATGGGAAAACCGGGGTCAGACTACCGTTAAGATAATGCGAGCCCGGCCCCGGTATCCAAAGGCGCAGGCGCTAATCCCCCAGCAGGCATGAAGGAAAGCCAGTGACCACGGAAATCGAAAAATACCTGCAAATCAACGCCGAGATCGAGCAAACCTACAAACAAGCGCTGCGCAGCAAACGCCAGCAAACTCGGGCAGGCAAGGATGCCCGGCTCGACAGAGCCTATTTCTGGTTTGCCCTGGTCGGGCCATCGATTCTGGCCATACCGCTGACCATTATTGGCAAATGGACTCAAGCCTACTGGCTGTACAACGCGAGTGCGGGGCTGATCGCGCTATCTTACCTGGCGATGTTTTTCTACCCGCTGCTGGGGGTGTTGCTGTACCGCGACTCGCTGAAAAAAGTGTTCACCGCGCCCTTCGCCAACCTGCTGGAGTTGAACGTCAAAACGCTCATGCAGGTAGAGGCCCGTTATTTACCGCAATTGGCAACCCTCTCGCGCGAGACGCTGAAGCTGGGTGCGCTGGAACTGAAAAGCGAGCGCGACAGCCTGGAAAAACGCACGCATATGGTGACGGGCGCGCTGGAGAAGGTCGGTATTATCCCGGGCTTGCTGGCGCTCGTCGGTGCCCTTTTAAGCTTGGACGATATACTTGTCAGGGTAGGCATTGCTGAGCGTACGGCGTGGTTACTGGCGATACCGGCGATCTATACCTTTTTCTTCGTGATGTGCTGTTACGTGCAATTCATGATTGTGCGCTACGAGCGCATGATCGCCCTCACCGAACTGGCCCTGGACTGCAAGGACCGGCAAACAACCTGAGCGTTGCCTTGAGGCGGGGCCCAGGTGGCGGAAAAACCGGCAGCAGGACCGTCGTACCTTCAGCCCTTCAACTCGCCGGCACGATTGCTCGCCGCGTCATCGTAAGCCACGTACAAAGACTCGGCGATCTGGCTTTTGATGGCCTTGGTGGACTCCAGGCCCAGCACGAACCCTTCGGCCTTGCCGCCGGCGCGGTTGAGTTCTTCGTGGGTGGCAGCGCCGGTGATGGCGTCCAGGAGTTTGGCGGCGTGCGGGCCTACGCCTTTGGGCAGGGAGATTTGGTCGATGGACATGGCGGTACCTTTAAGAATGAGGTCGGTAGCGCGTGTAACCACTGCCGGGCGAGCATGGTAAACCGGCTGGCGAAGAAAGGGGCCGCTTTCGGCCCCTGAAATGCACAAGCGAAGTGTCACGACGAACAATCACATCGCGTCAGACTTGCGCATTCATCCCCTGCCCCGCACGTCGCTCAAGCATCGCCCTCTCCGTCTCCTCCGTCGCCCGCTCCCCCTTGTACGCCAACTGGGTCACCAAAAACCGATCCTTGATGTCCGTCAGATCCGACGGGTCATAGGTTCTGAGCATCGGCGCCAGGTCGATGGATTTGGCGAAGTTTTCGTTGGTCACGCTGTAGTAGCCCATGACACTGCCGGACCAGGGCGAGCCCGCGTCCGTCATGTCGATGGTGGCGTTGCGGTAGGCCACGGCGGCGGTTTTCAGCTCGGCGGAGCCGTTGAGTAGAACGGTGAGGCGTTTGATGTTCGCTTCGCCTAGCTGACCGGCCTTGTCGAGCACTTTCAAGCGGCCGTCGGCTTCGACGGTAAAGCCGTAATCGGTTGCGGCCAGGTCAGGTGCGGTGCTGGCCAACGTTGATTCGAATGCGGTGAAGGCGCTTTTCAGCACGGCTTGTGCACCATTGAAACGCTCGGCAAAGCGCGGAAACTCTGGCGATTCAGAGCGGCCGATCCAGGTGTCGATCACCTGCGGCGGTTCGCGCAGGGTTTGGGCGGCTTCGCTGGGATGATAAATAGCCGCCGGGCCGGCGTTTGCCAAGGCCTGGCCGGCGGCCTCGGACGGCGCCTGGGGCGTGAGTGCCTGCTCGGAAGGCGCAAGGCGCGTGTTGGCTGGGGCTAGATGGGCAGCGCTGACGGAAAGTGACATTTCAATCGGTCCATGATTGGCGGGTTCATGGAGGTTATCGACGTAAAGGGCTCGATCTTTAGGCGCGCTCGGGCCAGCAAGCCTTACTCTTGCACGCTGCGTATCAGCGTGCCGAACAGGTTCCCACGCGGCATCTTGTCCAGTGGGATGTCGGCGTCCTCGAACCAGGCCTGCCCGGCTTCCGGATGGGGACCGCTGAGCACCACCACGCCCTTTTTATAGGTGTAACGCGCGGCCGCCACGTCGCCGTTCTGGTAGGTCGCCAGGGTGGTATACGCGGAGGTCGAGGTGGCCTTGGGGAAGTACGGGCCATCCTGGTAGAACACCGTATCCGGCTTGCCGTCCCAGGTGACGCGTACGGCGGCGTCTTCGATGCCGCTCACTTCAAAGCCTGGCCGGCCTGCTTCGCTGTCGAGGTCCTGGGTAATCAAGCCGAGGTTGTTGTCATCGGCCAGGTAAGCGCCCATGCACAACCCCAGGTAGCGCCCGCCCCCGGCGACGTAATCGCGGATGGCATCGGCGCGCGCATCGCCCAGGCTGTCCAGCGCGGCCGGGATGTCCTGGCCGCCCCCCGGTTGAACGTAGAGGTCGTAGCGCGCGAGGGTTTGCGGGGTGATGTCGACCGGTTCATCGGCGCCGACAAAATCGATCTGGTAATGCGGGTCCAGGCGCAGCAACGCCGCCTTGACGTTTTGCGAACAGTCGGCACAACCTGCCGGGCCTCGATAGATCGCCACATGGGTGATCGGCGTGGCGGCGTGCGCCTGGGCGGCGGCGAAAACGAGAAGCGTGGCGGCGATAGCGTGCAGGTTCATGGGAATGCGCTCTGTAGCAGATGGGATTCGCGTACCACAGCCTAAATCGAATAGCCCGCGAAAACCGTTAACAGTTGTAACCAACCGCCGTTGAAATGCCCCTTACCCAGCCGCCTGCGACAACGGCCGCGCCACCTGTTCCAGGGCCTTGCGCTCAGCCGCCACGCCCCAGATCGCCTGCACCACCGCTGCGATGAGCATCAGCGCCGCGCCGATCAGGTAGCCGATCAACAGGCTGCTTCGCTGCTGCGTCTGGATCAACTCGCCAAATAACGTCGGCCCGATGATCCCGCCCAGCCCCGTGCCGAACGCGTAGAACACGGCAATCGCCAGCGCGCGTATCTCCAGGGGAAAGGTCTCCGCCACGGTCAGGTACGCCGAACTCGCCGCTGCCGAGGCGAAGAAGAAAATCACCATCCAGGCGATGGCTTGCTCGGTCACGTCGAACCAGCCTTGCTGGAAGGCATAGCCGCTGAGCGCCAGCAACACGCCGGAGGTGGCGTAGGTAAAGCTGATCATCACGCGCCGACCGATCACGTCGAACAGCCGGCCGAGCAGCAGCGGCCCGCAGAAGTTGCCAAGGGCCAGAGGCAGCACGTACCAGCCGACGTGCTCGGCAGGCACCTGGTAGAAGTCGGTGAGCACCAGCGCGTAGGTGAAAAAGATCGCGTTGTAGAAAAATGCCTGGGCGGTGAGCAGGGTCATGCCGACCAGGGCGCGACGACGATAGCTGACGAACAGGGTGTGGAAAATTTCCGCCAGTGGCGTGTGGTCGCGGGCATGCAGGCGCAGCGGCGGACTGGTGACGGGTGCCAGCGCATGGCCCTGTTCGCGCAGGCGCGCCTCGATGCCGTCGACGATGCGCTGTGCTTCGGCGTGGCGGCCGTGGATCAACAACCAGCGCGGGCTCTCCGGCAACCACAGCCGCATCACCAGGATGACCAGGCCCAACGCGGCACCGATGCCGAAGCACAGGCGCCAGCCGAGGTCGCCGCCGACGATCTGCGGGTCGAGCAGCACAATGGCACCGCCGGCGCCGAGGGCGGCGCCCAGCCAGAAGGTGCCGTTGATGGTCAGGTCGACCCAGCCGCGATAGCGTGCCGGGGTGAATTCCTGGATGGTCGAGTTGATCGCCGTGTATTCGCCGCCGATGCCCATGCCGGTGAGGAAGCGGAACAGCAGAAAGCTTTCCAGGTTGAAGGAAAATGCCGTGGCGGCGGTGGCGCCGACATAGAGCCACAGGGTGATGAAGAACAGTTTGCGCCGGCCCAGGCGGTCAGTAAGCCAACCGAACAGCAGCGCACCCAGCACCGCGCCGGCGATGTAGATGCCACCGGCGAGGCCGATGTCAACGTTGCTGAAATTCAAGCCCGTGCTGCTTTTCAGCGCACCGGACACTGAACCCGCCAGGGTCACCTCAAGACCGTCGAGCAGCCAGGTAATGCCCAGGGCGAACACCAGCAAGGTGTGGAAGCGGCCCCAGGGCAGGCGGTCCAGGCGTGCGGGCAGGTCGGTTTCGAACAGCGCGCCAGGGGTGGTGGAGTGTGGTTGGGTCATTGTCACATCCGTCATGTGCAGTCCCTCGTCAGTTATGAGTGAGTCTTTTGAGGGGGAGTTCAACGGGGTTACGCTGAACGAAGGGGCGGATGGCGCAGTCGCACTATCAAGCCCCGCAAGGAACCCACTGATGCCCCTGACACCTTCCGCTTTCGCGATGCTGTTGAGCCTGGCCGCCGGTACGGCGCTCGCCTCCCAGGAACCGCTGCGCCTGGAACAGCTGAAACGCTGCGGTGACCTGCTGGAAAACCAACAGCAGGACTGGTGCCTGCGCGTGCGCGGCATGGGCGATACCACCGCGCAATTGAAACTGGGCGGCACGGTGCTGCCGCAGGACGCCGTGCAGCGCGACGGCGACCACCTGCGCCTGCGCCTGGACAGCCGCCGCTACCAGAGCGGCCCGCTGTGGCTCGAAGACGGCCCGCGCGCCAGCAACGCCGCCTGGCTGAGCCTGCGCAACAGCCAGGTAGTGGCCGCCGGGCCCAGCGAAGTGGCGAAGAACATGGACGGCCTGACCACCTATGTCGATCTGGTCAGCGTACTGATCGAAGAGGACCAGAATGGCCGCCAGGAAGCCGAGCGCCTGGCGCGCAAATACGGGGCGACGGTGGTGGGCAGTATCGCGCCGCTGAACGTTTTTCAACTGCGCCTGCCCGCCACCGACCTGATCCAGCGCGACGCCCTGGTGCTGCGCCTGGGCAGCGAGACCAGCGTCGATGCGGTGGTCATCGAAGAGTCCGCCGCCGAAGAAGCCGAGCACGCCGCCCCTCGCCGTGAGGCGCCGAAGAAGCCGGCGCCCGACTCCGATGAATGGGCCGCCAACCGCTTTCTCGATGCGGTGGCCTATTACCAGCGACGCATCCCGGGCCAGCACACGCCCATCGTGCCGCAACCGGTGCGCATCGGGGTGATCGAGCGCGGCGTGGATTTCGACACGGCAGATTTCGCTGACTACCTGGGCGCCTGCGCGCCCCGGCGCACCTGCGTCTACGCGGGCGATACGGGTTCGGCGGACAGCCATGGCACCACCGTCGCCGGCATCCTCGCGGCAGGCTGGAACAACGGCGGCAATACCGGCTTTTTGCGTGGCCTGGACAAGGCCGGCGGGGGCTTTGAGGTGATTGTCGAGCGCAACTCCGATGCTGGAATCACCGCCAACATCGCCGCATCAGTCAACCTCGTGGAGGACGGCGTGCGCGTGCTCAACTGGAGCTGGGGCGTTCATCGCGTCGGCACCAAGGACGTCAACGGCCATGACGTCGACTCGCTGGTGCGTTCAGGAATAGCCATGAGCGGCTACGAAGAACTGCTCGAAGAGTTCTTCCTGTGGCTGCGCAAGGAACACCCCGACGTGATCGTGGTGAACTCCGCCGGTAACGGTTCGGCCTTCTCGGGCAGCGACGAGTACCGCCTGCCCTCCTCCTTCGTCACCGAGCAATTGCTGGTGGTGGGTGGGCACCAGCGCAATGAGCGCAACGACGTTGCCGTTGATGATCCCGCCTACGCCGTCACGCGCAGCTCTTCGAACGTGGACATGCGCGTCGACATCACCGCCGCCGCCTGCGCTCACGCTTCAACAAAAGGCGCCGACCAGGAAGGCGCCGTGCATTGCGGCACCTCCTACGCCACGCCGATGGTCGCCGGCCTGCTGGCGGCGATGCTGTCGATCAACCCGCAGTTGCAGCCCGAACAGCTGCGCATGCTGTTGCGCCGCAGCGCCCTGGCGATCGGCGATAACCACGACTTTGAACGCAGCGACGCCCAGGACCTCACGGCACCGATCCTGCCGTCGGAGCGCAATTACCAGCTCAATGACAAGGACGTGGGGCGCTCGGCGCGGTTGGATATGCAAAAGGCGCTGGACCTGGCGGTGCAGAGCCGTTCGCGGGTGCGGTAGTGGCGAGCGGCGGCATGTCGATAGTTTTCGTCGCCAGAGCCAAGGCTAACGCAGCATGCCCCGTCCCCTTCAACGCCGCTGAATCTTCACACTGGCAAACGTCGATTCTTCCCGTGCCTGCTCCAGTATGTTCTTGGGTTTGGCCGGCGCCCCCGGCCTGGCCACAGGGCGCGGCGCAATCGGCAGGCGCAGGCGCATGTCCGAGCGTTCGTCACTGGGTGCCACGCCGAAGAAGTCCCGATAGCACTTGGAAAAGTGCGGCGTGGACACAAAGCCGCAGATCGCCGCAAGCTCCACCATCGAGATAGGCGTCTGCATGAGTAACTGGCGAGCCCGGGTCAGGCGAAGCTTGAGGTAGTAGCGCGACGGCGTGCAGTACAGGTAGCGCTGGAACATGCGCTCCAGCTGGCGCCGCGATACCTGGACGAACGCGGCCAGTTCATCCAGGTCGATGGGTTCTTCCAGGTTGGCTTCCATCAAGGCCACCACTTCCTGCAGCTTGGGCTGTTGCGTGCCCAGCAGATGCTTGAGCGGCACGCGCTGGGTGTCGCGCTCGTTGCGGATGCGCTCGTACACAAACATCTGCGAAATCGCCGCCGACAGTTCATGCCCGTGATCGCGCCCGATCAGGTGCAGCATCATGTCCAACGGGGCGGTGCCGCCCGAACTGGTGAAGCGGTTGCCATCGAGGGAGAAGACGCTGGCGCTGACCGTGACACGGGGAAAGGCTTCTTGCATGGAGGCCATCAGCTCCCAATGCACGCTGCACTGGAAACCATCGAGCAAGCCCGCCCTGGCCAGCGCCCAACTGCCGGTGCACACCGCGCCGAGGCGGTTGCAATACAGACGCGCCTGGTTGCGCAACCAGGTGATGTGCGCGGGTGTGGCGGCCTGTTGGATGCCCACGCCGCCACACACGATCACGGCGTCCAGGTCGCGCTGTTCATGCGCCACCGCATCCGGTGTGACCGACACGCCATCGCTCGCCCACACCGGTTCACCGTTAAGGCTGAGGGTGCGCCAGCGATAGAGTTCCTCACCGGCCAGTTGATTGGCCATGCGCAAGGGCTCGACCGCACAGGACAGCGATATCAGGGTGAATTGGTCCAGCAGCAAAAAGCCGAGGGTCTTGCAGGCAGGCGCGTCAGGTTCCATCACAGTACTCCGCACGCGTGATCAAGAGGGCTCAACCACAATGGCCTTGGCCGACTGCCCGTGCTGACGCGCCGTGACCACGCCGATCAAGGAGATCAGCAAGGCCAGGCCAATGGTCGAGGACACTTCCGTGCGGTGCTCCGGCGTCACCATCATCACGGCCAATGCTGCGCAGATGAACACGATCACCAGGTAAGTCAGCCAGGGAAACAGCCACATACGAAAGGCCAGCTCGACGTTCTGCCTGAGCAGCATCCGCCGCATGCGCAGTTGCGAGATGGCGATGACCAGGTACACCAGCAACGCGATGGCACCGGAGCTGGCGAGCAGAAACTGGAACAGACCGGCGGGCATGAAGTAGCTCAGCAGCGTCACCCCCGCGCCGATGATGGTGCTGGCAATCACCGCCGCCCTGGGCACGCCTGCGGCTGAGGTGCGTTTAAGCGCCGCAGGCGCGTCGCCGCGTTTACCCAGGGAGAACAGCATGCGCGAGGAAATGTAGATCGAGGAGTTCATGCAACTGGCAACGGCGATCAACACCACCACGTCGACCATGAATTTGGCGTTGGGGACGTTCATCAATTCCAGCGCGCGCTGATAGGAACCCACGGACGCCAGCAACGGGTCGTTCCAGGGCACCACGGAGATAACGACGAAGATCGACAGCAGGTAAAACACACCGATGCGCCAGATCACCGAGCGTGTCGCCCTGGCGATGTTCTGCGCCGGATTACTCGATTCGGCCGCGGCGATGGTCACCGCCTCCGTACCGATAAAACTGAACATGATGGTAATGAACGCCCCGACCACCGCCGACAAACCGTTAGGCGCAAAACCACCGTGCTCCTCCATCAACCGGCTCAAGCCACTGGCTTCGTGATCAGGCACCCAGCCCATCAGCACGCTGAATCCAAGGCCGATAAACCCGATGATGGCGATCACCTTGGCCATCGCGAACCAGAATTCGAATTCACCGTACTTGGCCACGCTGAACAGGTTGGTGATCACCAGCAGGATGATCGACAACAAGGCGAACAGCCACGCATCAACCTGGGGAAACCACTGATTGAGTACATAACCGGCAGCCAGCGCCTCGATCGGAATCACCAACACCCAGAACCACCAATACAGCCAGCCGATGGTAAAGCCCGCCCAACGGCCGATGGCCTGGTCGGCGTAGGTGGAAAAGGATCCGGTGTCGGGACGCGCCACCGCCATTTCCCCGAGCATGCGCATCACCAGCACCACCAGCAGGCCGGAGAACAGATACGCCAGCAACACTGCCGGCCCCGCCGCCGCGATGGCATGGCCGGAACCGACAAATAACCCCGCGCCGATGATGCCTGCGATGGACAACATGGTGACGTGGCGCGGCTTGAAACCCTGCGCCAACTGACCGTTGGAATCGTTGGAATTTAGGCTATTCATTGTTTTTGTTGTTCTCGGGCGACCAATACCCCTCACCTTAAGGGCGCTGCGCCGGGCCAAAGTAGCCTGAGTACGCCATCATCGTGTCTGATCTCGACATTTGCCGATCGGTTACGGCGGCTGGCGAGCCGGCGCCTGCAACCGACCGCTCCTCAGGTTGCGGTACCGGCCTTGAATAATTCGCTCATGAGTTCGGTGGCCGCTCCGTGCCCGAAGACATGCGCGGAGTCACGCTGGGAGGGGTCCAGTGTGCCTTCGCCTCTGATGCTCTGCCCGGTATAAACCAACGTTCCCTCAAGCACTTCGACTGCGCTGTGATAACCCAGGCCGACCAAAAACGCGCCGGTCCCAGCCGCACGCGCATAACGCTGCGCCTGCTCGGCCGGCGTCAAATTCGACATAGGCGTGAGCCCGCTACCGTCCCGAGCGGGCAGCGCGCCCACGTATTGATCGCTCGCGCTCACCCCGCGCAGCATGTCCCAGGTCTGCAAAATTTCGGCCGGCGAGGCTGACATATGCCCGACAAGCGGCTCGGCGGTTTCCTTGATGCGAGCCGTACCGATATCGAAAACCGCCCAGCGATTATCAGGAATACGCTCGGATGCCGGCACATTGAGTGCTTTATCCGCCTCCAGCCCGCTGTTATGCACGCCTGCCCGAAAAGGCATGTCGGCAGGCGAATCGAACGAACGGACTTTTCGTTCAGCGCGCTTATCCGGGCCTACCGCCGCAGAGCCGCCGTGCTCGCGCATGCGCTGGACGGCGGCGGCATCCGGCACTTGCAGCCCCTGTGCCTGGAGCTGCCGGTTGAGCGCCGTCATCAGTCCCTGGTCCGCGTTGCCGGGGGTGGTGTAAAACCCGCCGATATCGCCCATCAATGCGATGGCCACCGCTCTATCGGTGGCGCTTGCCGATCCGCTGGCGGCGCGCGCCAATGCTGCCAGCAAGTCATCCGTTGTCTTCCCCGCCAACAGCCTGCCTTCCCCCAATAAATGAGCGCCCAGCGTGCCCTGATGCTGCGGGCTCAGGTTCGAGACCACACGGTGCAAGACGCTGGCGGCACCGGCCAGCTCTTGAGTCAAGACGTCGCCGGGCTTGTAGAGCACGTTTCGCGCCGCGACAGTCTGTGCCAACGCCAACGCTTTGGTGGTCGCCTGAGCGGACTGGCCCGCCGGGTTGCCATGGGTGATGTGTTGATGCACGGCATCCTTGGCCTTGAGCACCTCATTGAAGACCGCGGCGTCCCTGGCGGCGTTTTCCAGGGCGCTGTCATTCATGAAAAGCCTATCGCCGATGTGCTCGAAGCCGGGCCTTCCCGGGAACGTTTCAAGCAATTTGCCGCGTACAGCCGGATGGGCCAGCGCATATGAAATTTCATCCATCGAATGCCCGCCATCCACATAAATGAACAGCGCGGATTGAATGGCCAAATAGGCTTCAAGGTCGTCCGGCCGGGTATTGGCATGCACATCCTTGCAGGCACGCACCGCCCCCTGTTCGATCACAATCGAACCCGACGGCCCGTTAACGTAAGTCCCCGTGCCTTTTTCAAACAAGGTCTTCACATAAGAACCCGGCTTGGATGCATCCGGATGCTCGGGATCCTGCATCTCAAGCCTGTCGGGGCAACGGGTGCTGGCGCCGGCCAGCAACTGGCTCTGGTAATCGCTTTCATATTTGATATTGAAAGGCTCATTCAGGCGCAAGTCCCGGGGGGTCGCATCGATATTTCGCAAAATACCGACGTTATGACTGTCTGCCTGCCTGAACAAATTACCTTCTCGGGCGTTGAGTTCAATACGGCCTTTTCCGGGTGCCTTGATGGGATCAAACACGCCGTCCCAATGGCCCGCCGGGAGTTTTGCCGCGACATCCGGCTCATTCCTCAGCGCGTAACTTAAATAACGGTGTTTGTAGATATCAAACAAGGCCGTCCTGGCCTCGGGAGAGATATTCAGGGTTTCCAGGGTTTTCTCGGCACGCGTATAGAAACCCTGGAGTTGATCCAAACCCTCGATGCTCGTGTCGAAACGCTGGTTCTTCCAGGCGGCCTCGTATTTCTCGAACAACTGCGCAGACACGTAGTTGTCCTTGATGTAATTGACCTGATTGTTTGAGATAGCGACAAAGGTTTTATAGGTTTCCGGCGAACGGAAATAATCTTGCAGGGCATGCTTGGCATAGTAACTTTCGAATGCGCGCCGCACCGGGTCGTTGACCATTTTCAGCCTCATCGAACCTTCGGCTGCGTGCGGGGAGCCGTTGGCGACCAGCTTGGTCAGCTCAGCTCTACGCTGCTCCGGATCGGTAATGCCACGCAGTCGGGTAAGGATCTTCTGGGTTTCGGTTTCAGCCGGCTCCGCGATCCTGAACCTGTTCAAGCCCAGGCTCAGCGCGCCATCCTTGATGGACGCCTTGCCCGGCGCGATACGGTCCTGGGAGTGTTTTTCCACGATATCACTGTCAATTACGGCGTTATAAATAGCACCGTTCCTGATTTGCGCGACCTGCGGGCCGTCGTACAGAAAACCGACGGGGCGCGCTTGCCCGTCGGCTTTGAGCGTGACCGTGGGCAGGGCATTGGAAGTGACTTCAATAGGTTTGTTTTTTATGGAGTCGAAATTCTTCACAAACTCGACATTCTTCAACACCCGATTACCAGCGTTAGCCTGCAATTGGGCCGCCGCGCTGGAGCCGTTATCATTATTGATCAGCATAGTGGTTGCCTCTACCTTTGAATAAGGCGGCGAGCGTCGTTGCGACGGTTTATTTGAAAATGCTGTGCAGCGATGTCATCAGGTTGAAAAAACCATCCAACGCAATCTGCAATGTTTTGGCCGACCCCGTGCACGCGTCGTCCAGCAGGGCTTTGACTTCGTAACCGCGCAGACCTTTGCCCAACACCGGCTGGCCGGTCACCACCGATGGCAATGCGTGTTGCAGGGAAAGCAGCAGTTTTTCCGCATGGATATTCAGCGTGGCGCTGTTCAGATTTTTCAACTCACTCCACATCCACACCCCATGACGGTCGGCAGTGAGCATGATCGGGCTGATCGTTTTAAAGTTAAGCGCGATCGAGGAGTGGCGATCAAAGGAGCCGAGACGTTCCTGGGGTACGCCAAGGTCCAACAAGGTTTCGCGGAGTATTTTCGCAATATCAGAACTCACGGCCTATCCCCTCAGCGTAAGCAGCCTTGCTTCTGGAGTTATAACTGGCGTCCCTGAGTTATCCGTTGGCGCCCTGCTCAGCGAACGTGAGACCGGCGAGAGATGAGTGGCGGCCGTCCACGAACAGTTCCATTGGGCAATAGCTGCGCGATTTGCCTATCAGCCCGCCTGCACCATCATTTGCCACAACGAAGCCCCAACGCCGGTGATGCTCTCGCCGGCAATAAGCCCGGCCGCCGCGGTAATCGCAAAACGTTCGGTAAGACGTGGCCGACGACAGCTGACCAACCAGGTCAGCACCGCTCCCAAAGCCATCATCAGCGAAATGGACGCCGGCAGTACAAACGCCAATCCCAGGGCGGCGGCGCTGGGCAGATAGCGCGCGCGATGCGCAGACAAGGTGCTGTCGAGCACACCCAGCAACACGCCGATCAAGCCCGCGATGGCGATGGCCCAGCGAATGCTCGGCGATAACGAGTCCAGCCCGTGGGTCAGGGTTTGCGCCACGGCTTTCCAGGTGGCGACGGCCGGGGCCGGCCATTGTTCGGTGAGGAGCATGGTCTGTGGGTCGGGGATCAGCGCCAGGTAGGCGAATACACCGACGATACTGCCGACAAAAATCCCCAGGACCTGCGCAATCACCTGCTTGTGAGGGGTGGCGCCAATCGCCTTGCCGACCTTGAAGTCATTCATCAAGTCGGTGCATTGCCCGGCCGAACCGCCGGCCGTGTTGGCGCTCATCAGGTTGATCGGTACCTGCCCCGGCGCAACGATGCCGAAACTCAGCTGGGACAATTGCCCAATTGCGCCAATCGGCGGAATGCCGGTGGCGCCCACCACCCGCGCGGCCACGGCGGCCAGGCAGATGGCCAGGGGGATGGTGAGCAGCGCCATCCACGGGTTGATGCCGAACAGCAGCGCCTGCAGGCTCACGACCAGGATGATCGCCAGGGCAAACCCCGCAGCCGGGCCCGGCTTTGGCAGGGTCCAGGGCGTGCCGCCGTCCGCGCGGGTGGTTCGGTGCAATGCCCACAAGCGAATCGCCAGGGACGCCAGGGTAGAACAGACCATCAGGCTCACGCCGGGCCACAGCAGCCACTCCACCAGTGCGGCGAATTGCGGCCCGCTGCTGCCCGGCGCAACGTGCACCAGCCCCTGCGCCAACAGCCAGGGCCCCAACCCGCCCCAGGCCAGCAACGCGCCGAGCAGCAAGGTCAGGCCCACGCGCAGGCCGATGATGCCGCCAAAACCGAGCAGCAACAGCGACGGGTCGGTGGTAAACGTCAGGCGTTCCAACTGGGCCGTCGGCGACCAGCGCGGCAATGCCCACAGGAAGGTATCCACCCACTTGACCGACCCCGACAGCAACGCGGCGCCGAGCAGCACTTTCAAGCGAGTCGCCGCTTCGCGACCGTGGTTGTAGATATGCAGAAGGGTCTCCAGGGTGGCCATGCCTTCGGGAAACTTCAGCGCCTTGTCGTTGAGCAATGAGGGCCGCAGGTACCACGCGATCCAGATCCCCAGGAAGCTCACGGAAAACACCCAGGCGATCATCGGGATCGCCTCCAGCTGATTGCCCGTAAGCAAGGTGTAGGCCGGGATGGGCGCGACCAGCCCACCGGAAATGATCGACGCCGCGGCCGAAGCGACGGTCTGGTTGATATTGCTTTCGTGCAGCGTCCACGGCAATGGCGCAGCAGAGCGTTTGGCCAGGCCCTGCCAGATCGCGTAGCCGATCAGCAACGCGATGATCGACATGTTGAACGACCAGCCGATCTTGAGGCCGGCGTACACATTGGACGGCGTGAGCAGGATACCGAGCAGGATCCCGGTGATGACCGCGCGCAGGCTGAGTTCACGTTCTACCGGGGTGATTGCCGAGGTGGGGTGCATGCAGATTCCTTTCGACGAAAAACAGTGCCACCTCATAAGTGAGCGCTGAAAGGCTCGAAGGTTCATCGATGCGGCTTGCCCGATAGCCATAGGTATCTACACAACGCTGTAGTGCCCAACGCTAACCACGATGCGAAGCGAGCCGCTCTTGATCTGGCTTTTGATCTTGATCTCAGGCGCCCCGTCAAACCACGCTGGCCGAACGCAGGCTTGAGTCCGTGGGTAACCCGGCAGGACGCCGGGTTAGCCGCACTGGGCAAGGGATGACCCATTGCGGCGGCCTAGAGGACGCCATCGGGGGCAAGTCGAATCGTCGCACCGCCCCTCCCACATTTGGATCGCGGACCGGCAAGTGACACCGGTCGGCTCTAAGGCCGCCGCGCTTTTGCTTTTGATCTCAGGCGCCCCGTCAAACCACGCTGGCCGAACGCAGGCTTGAATCCGTGGGTAACCCGGCAGGACGCCGGGTTAGCCGCACTG
>NZ_CVTK01000014.1:0-635 GCF_900004785.1 Pseudomonas sp. 28 E 9
AGCCGTTACCGCAGCAACGGATATGTACTCGGTCCAATCCAACATCCTGGTCGGCCCAGAGGCCGCCATCGGGGGCAAGCCCCCTCCCACATTTTCACCGGGATCGGCACAAGATACCGGTCGGCTCCAAGGCCGCCGAGCTTTTGCTCTTGATCTCAGGCGCCCCGTCAAACCACGCTGGCCGAACGCAGGCTTGAATCCGTGGGCAACCCGGCAGGACGCCGGGTTAGCCGCACTGGGCCAGGGATGGCCCATTGCGGCGGCCCACGGATTCAAGCCTTCGTTCGGGCACACCGAGCCTAAGCGAGGTGCCGAGTGGTGGGGCAAGAGCCCTTTTGGTTACTTTTGGGGCTCTTTTCCAAAAGTGACCCGCTGTAAAAGCGGAACCCATAGCAGCCGTTGCCGCAGCAACGGATATGTACTCGGTCCAATCCAACATCCTGGCCAGCCCAGAGGCCGCCATCGGGGGCAAGCCCCCTCCCACATTTTCACCGGGATCGGCACAAGATACCGGTCGGTTCTAAGGCCGCCGAGCTTTTGCTCTTGATCTCAGGCGCCCCGTCAAACCACGCTGGCCGAACGCAGGCTTGAATCCGTGGGTAACCCGGCAGGACGCCGGGTTAGCCGCACTGGGC
>NZ_CVTK01000013.1:0-80533 GCF_900004785.1 Pseudomonas sp. 28 E 9
CCCCATGTGAGAGTAGGTCATCGTCAAGATTAAATTCCAGAACCCCTGTTTGCTCACGCAAACAGGGGTTTTGTTTTGGGCGCTCGAAAAGCATGAAGAGCGTTCACTGCGGCTTGGCGAAGTGCGGCCTTTCTATGCAATGCCTCTTCGCATGGCTATCATGCGTGCCTCATTGTGAGGCGATACCTGCATGCTTACGCTGTTAGAACTTCTGAAAGATGGCCGATTCCATTCCGGAGAGGCGCTGGGTGCCGCCCTGGGCGTTAGTCGCAGTGCCGTGTGGAAGCAGCTTCAGCTTCTTGAGGCCGAATTGAATCTACCTATTCATAAGGTGCGTGGTAAGGGGTACCAGTTAGCGTCGCCATTGGTGTTTCTGAATGCTGAAGGGATTACGCGAAGTGCACCGTCGTTGTCCTGGCCCATCCATATCTACGACTCGATTGATTCCACCAACGCAGAGGCGTTGCGCATGGTTGATGTCGCGCGGGCTGTGCCTTTCCTGGTATTAGCTGAGCAGCAAATGGCTGGGCGCGGTAGGCGCGGCCGAAAGTGGGTCAGCCCGTTCGCCCAAAACATCTATTACAGCCTGGTACTGCGTATTGAGGATGGCCTCCGGCAACTGGAAGGGCTAAGTCTTGTTGTTGGCTTGGCGGTCATTCAGGCTCTGCGAGAGTCGGGTGTTCAGGATGCCGTCTTGAAATGGCCCAATGACGTATTGGTCGGGCGCAAGAAAATCGCGGGGATATTGCTGGAGTTGATTGGGGATCCGGCGGATATCTGTCACGTGGTAATCGGTATCGGGATCAACGTGAACATGCAGAGAGCTGCTGAGGTTGATCAGCAATGGACATCGGTGCAGCTCGAAACAGGATCTGCTGCTGATCGTAATGCTCTGGTGGCCCAGGTTAGCCTGCAACTGCAGCGCTACCTCGATCGGCACAGGGTATCTGGCTTTGCGGCCCTCCAGGAGGAATGGGAGCGAAATCATGCGTGGCAAGGGCAGGCGGTATCGCTTATCGCGGGTGTGAATCGTGTTGATGGAGTGGTGCTCGGTGTTGATCGTCAAGGAGCGTTGCGCCTGGACGTAGACGGTGTCGAAAAAACATACAGCGGTGGTGAGTTAAGCCTGAGGTTGCGTGATGATTCTTGAGCTCGACTGTGGGAATAGCTTTATCAAATGGCGAGTGCTGAATATCGACAGGGTGAGCGCCTTTGCGGAGGGCGTGGTCGGTTCGAATGTGGCATTGATTGAGAGTTTGAATGCGGTGCCGGACATGGCACTGACGCGTTGCCGACTGGTGAGTGTTCGCGCCCTGGAGGAAACGGATAAGCTGGTCGAGACATTGATTGACGCTTTTGGCATAACGGTCTCGTGTGCCACGTCCGCGGTGGAAATGGCGGGCGTTCGCAATGGCTATGAGGAGTTCGAGCGGCTTGGCCTGGACCGTTGGCTGGCGATCCTTGGAGGGTACAAGCTAGCGTCCGGTCCTTGCCTGGTGTTGGATTTTGGCACGGCGGCGACGGCAGATTTCATTGATGCCGATGGCAAGCATTTGGGAGGCTTCATTTGTCCTGGCCTGCCGCTCATGCGCAACCAGCTGCGTACCCATACGCGCAAGATACGCTACGACGATGCGTCCGCCGAGCGCGCTCTGGAGCGACTGTCGCCTGGGCGTACAACGGTCGAGGCGGTCGAGCGTGGCTGTACGCTGATGCTGAGAGGGTTTGTGCTCACCCAGATCGAGCTCGCCAGGCGTTATTGGGGGGATGACTTCACGGTATTCCTGACTGGCGGAGATGCTGACCTGGTCTTTGACGCTGTGCCGCAGGCACGGCTTGTGCCGGATCTGGTATTTATTGGCCTGGCAATGGCGTGCCCTTTGCCCTGAGGTGTTTATGCGTTGGTTGTTTCTGCTTCTACTGATTCTCAATATTTTCTATTACATATGGCATCAGCAAGAGGCGCCGTTGCGCGCCAAGGATGTCACTCCTCTGAGTCTTTATCGTGGCTCCCAGCAGGATATAAAACTGCTGAGTGAATCTTCCGATTCGGTGGCTCGCAGGGATCGTGCGAAATCGTCCGACACGCAAAATACCTGCTTGTACATTGGCGGGTTTGCCGATCAGCGCCAGGCGCAATCCTTGGAACAGCGCCTCACGAGCCTGGATATAAAGGTCAAGGTCCAATTGCTGAACATGCCTGAAGCAACCGGTTATTGGCTCCGAGTGTCCCCTGAAAGCAGGCGCCTGGCGGATGATCTGCCCTTTGAAAACCTTGCTAAGGAATTCAATGAGTTAAAACATAAAATAATGCTGTGCGAAGGCATTGCAACTCTCCAATAGTTTGCATAGAATGGCGCCCGCTTCGCAGTGAAGACCTTTAAGGCTTTTGATGCGAAGCAACGTCAACGCAGCTAACCTCATAATTTAAATGAGAAAATGCTTGACAGAAGGTCGGCGTGATGTAAAATGCCGGCTCGCTTAGGAGGGGTTCCCGAGCGGCCAAAGGGATCAGACTGTAAATCTGACGTCTACGACTTCGAAGGTTCGAATCCTTCCCCCTCCACCATTTTAGCGTGAGCTGCAAGCTCCGCGGGTATAGTTTAGTGGTAGAACCTCAGCCTTCCAAGCTGATGATGCGGGTTCGATTCCCGCTACCCGCTCCAAGTTTGCAGGTTGTGCAAGGTGTTTTGCTCTTGTAGCTCAGTTGGTAGAGCACACCCTTGGTAAGGGTGAGGTCAGCGGTTCAAATCCGCTCAAGAGCTCCATATAACAAGGCAGATATGAAAATATCTGCCTTTGTTTTAACAGCTGCCTCGGCTTGTATCGTGCTGTTTCTGGCGTTGGATGTCAGTGATTTCAAGTCTGTTGGGGTTGGTTGTTGTAAAGTCTTTTTCAGGCCTGCATAATGGTCGGCCTGATTTTGTTTTAGGTCAGTAGCTCAATTGGCAGAGCGACGGTCTCCAAAACCGTAGGTTGGGGGTTCGATTCCCTCCTGACCTGCCAGATTCACGTGGTGTGTCTGGCTTTCTTTTCACAGGATCTTCATAGATGACTCCTAAGGCTGAAGCTCAAAGCTCTCGTTTCGATCTGGTCAAGTGGCTCGCAGTAGTCGCCTTGGTGGTCGTAGGCGTTGTTGGCAATCAGTACTATTCTGCTTCGCCGATCCTGTACCGCGTTCTCGCTTTGCTCGCCCTTGCTGCTGTAGCCGCCTTTGTAGGCCTGCAGACTGCCAAGGGCAAGTCCTTCGCGGTCCTGGTAAAGGAAGCTCGCACTGAAATTCGTAAAGTCGTTTGGCCGACTCGCCAAGAAACCACACAGACCACATTGATTGTCGTGGCTGTTGTTCTGGTTATGGCGTTGCTGTTGTGGGGGCTCGATTCCCTGCTCGGCTGGCTTGTTTCCTTGATTGTTGGCTAAGGGTGTCCCGTGGCTAAGCGTTGGTACGTTGTGCATGCTTACTCGGGTTACGAGAAGCATGTTATGCGCTCTTTGCTGGAGCGCGTAAAGCTGGCAGGCATGGAAGATGGCTTCGGCGAAATTCTGGTTCCCACTGAAGAAGTGGTTGAAATGCGGAATGGCCAGAAGCGCAAGAGTGAACGTAAGTTCTTTCCTGGCTACGTGCTGGTGCAGATGGACATGAACGAAGGTACTTGGCACTTGGTCAAGGATACTCCTCGCGTCATGGGCTTCATTGGCGGTACTGCCGATAAGCCTGCGCCGATCACCGATAAAGAGGCGGAAGCAATTCTGCGTCGTGTTGCTGATGGTAGCGACAAGCCTAAGCCGAAGACATTGTTCGAGCCAGGCGAGGTTGTTCGTGTCACAGATGGTCCGTTTGCTGATTTCAACGGCACTGTCGAAGAAGTTAACTACGAAAAGAGCCGGATCCAAGTGGCGGTGCTCATTTTCGGTCGCTCTACTCCGGTAGAGCTGGAGTTCAGCCAGGTCGAGAAGGTCTAGCTGAGCAAGCATCCCAACCCCACAGCCTAGGCTGTGGGGTTTTGTCGTCACTGGGATAAACGCGCAAGTAACCGGGGAGCCTTTCGAGGCGCTTGAACCCGTAATTGGAGTGCCTCATGGCCAAGAAGATTACCGCTTACATCAAGCTGCAAGTGAAGGCCGCTCAGGCCAACCCTAGCCCACCCGTCGGTCCAGCTCTGGGTCAGCACGGCGTGAATATCATGGAATTCTGCAAGGCCTTCAACGCCCGTACTCAGGGTATTGAGCCAGGTCTGCCGACTCCAGTGATCATCACTGTATACAGCGACCGTAGCTTCACTTTCGAAACCAAGTCGACTCCGGCTTCGGTTCTTCTGAAGAAAGCTGCTGGTCTGACTAGCGGTTCCGCTCGTCCGAACACCGTTAAGGTTGGCACCGTAACTCGTGCTCAGCTGGAAGAAATCGCGAAAACCAAAAACGCGGATCTGACTGCAGCTGATATGGATGCAGCCGTGCGTACCATCGCCGGTTCTGCTCGTAGCATGGGCCTTAACGTGGAGGGTGTGTAATGGCTAAGCTGACCAAGCGCCAAAAGGCTATCGCCGGCAAAATCGAAGCGGGCAAGGCCTACAACTTTGTAGACGCTGCTGCCCTGCTGACCGAGCTGTCGACTGTCAAGTTCAGCGAGTCCGTTGACGTTGCTGTGAACCTGGGTGTTGACCCACGTAAATCCGACCAGGTCGTTCGTAGCGCTACTGTGCTGCCACACGGTACTGGCAAGACTGTACGTGTTGCTGTCTTCACCCAAGGCCCTGCCGCCGAAGCTGCTCTGGCCGCTGGCGCCGATCGCGTTGGCATGGACGACCTGGCTGCCGAAATGAAAGGCGGCGACCTGAACTATGACGTTGTTATTGCTTCCCCGGATGCAATGCGCGTTGTAGGTCAGTTGGGTCAGATCCTGGGTCCACGCGGCCTGATGCCTAACCCTAAAGTCGGCACCGTAACGCCAGACGTAGCTACCGCGGTTAAAAACGCCAAGGCTGGTCAGGTTCGTTATCGCACCGACAAAAACGGCATCATTCACACCTCCGTTGGCAAAGTCGGCTTTGATGCCGTCAAGCTGAAGGAAAACGTTGAAGCCCTGATCGCTGATCTGAAGCGTATCAAGCCTGCTTCCTCGAAAGGTATCTACGTCAAGCGCGTTACCCTGAGCACCACTATGGGCCCAGGTCTGGTCATCGACCAAGGCTCGCTGGACGTATAAGACACAGGTTGGCGCGAGCGATTGCGTCAATTGAAAGATTGGGGTCCCTGCCTGGCGGGGGCTATCCAAGACCGTAGGCGACGCAAGTCTTAAACCAACAAGCCTACGCAGATGGTGCTCCCGGTTCCTTACCGAATCAGACACCAAAACGACATCAGGCCTAGGCCGGATGAAACGGTAACAAGCAGGAGTTAAACCCGTGGCAATTAATCTCGAAGACAAGAAGGCCATCGTCGCTGAAGTCAACGAGGCTGCCAAAGCTGCTCTGTCCGCTGTCGTGGCTGATGCCCGTGGTGTGACAGTAAGCGCTATGACCGGACTCCGTAAAGAGGCTCGTGAAGCTGGCGTATACGTACGTGTTGTACGTAACACCCTGCTCAAGCGCGCTGTTGCTGACACTGAATACAGTGTTCTCAACGACGTGTTCACTGGCCCGACTCTGATCGCGTTCTCCAAGGACCATCCAGGCGCTGCTGCCCGTTTGTTCAAGGAATTCGCCAAGAGTCAGGATAAGTTCGAGATCAAGGCAGCTGCGTTCGAGGGCAAGTTCCTCGCAGCTAACCAAATCGACGTACTGGCAACACTGCCGACCCGTAACGAAGCTATTTCGCAGCTGATGAGCGTGATTCAAGGCGCTACCAGCAAGCTGGCTCGTACTCTGGCTGCAGTTCGCGAGCAAAAAGAAGCTGCCGCAGCCTAAGGCTGAGCAAATTCTTTCGCGTATTTTTGTTTATTTCGATGGCCGCGTAGGCCGTCCCCCAATTCAGGAAATACAGCAATGTCTATCTCCCAAGACGATATCCTCAACGCCGTAGCTGAAATGTCGGTTCTGCAGGTTGTTGAGCTGATCAAAGCTTTCGAAGAAAAATTCGGCGTTTCCGCTGCCGCTGCTTCCGCTGGCCCAGCTGTTGCTGCTGTCGCTGCTGAAGAGCAAACCGAATTCAACGTCATGCTGCTGGAAGCTGGCGAGAAGAAAGTAAACGTGATCAAGGCAGTACGTGAACTGACCGGTCTGGGCCTGAAAGAAGCCAAGGCAGTAGTTGACGGCGCTCCTGCCCAGGTTCTGGAAGCTGTGTCGAAAGACGCTGCTGACAAAGCCAAAGCTACTCTGGAAGAAGCAGGCGCTAAAGTCGAGCTGAAGTAAGCATCGACCTTGCGTCTCCAGCCCAAGCTTTAAGCTGAAGGCTGATGGCTGGTGGCTCTTGCCACCGGCCTTTTTCCGTTCTTGGCTGTCGACTCGGTCGCCGCCATTAACGCGCTGTAGCCACCCGATGCGGTGGTGCAAACCATGGGGTTTGCAAGATTTTCTGGCTGCTCCCGTCGGGAGGGCCAAACAAGCAGGTGACCAAGCTGGGGAACGCTGATGGCTTACTCATATACTGAGAAAAAACGTATCCGCAAGGACTTTAGCAAGTTGCCGGACGTCATGGATGTCCCGTACCTTCTGGCTATCCAGCTGGATTCGTATCGTGAATTCTTGCAGGCGGGAGCGACCAAAGATCAGTTCCGCGACGTGGGCCTGCATGCGGCCTTCAAATCCGTTTTCCCGATCATCAGCTACTCCGGCAATGCTGCGCTGGAGTACGTCGGTTATCGCCTGGGCGAACCGGCATTTGATGTCAAAGAATGCGTGTTGCGCGGTGTTACGTACGCCGTACCTTTGCGGGTAAAAGTCCGTCTGATCATTTTCGACAAAGAGTCGTCGAACAAAGCGATCAAGGACATCAAAGAGCAAGAAGTCTACATGGGTGAAATCCCCCTGATGACTGAGAACGGTACCTTCGTTATCAACGGTACCGAGCGCGTAATCGTTTCCCAGCTGCACCGTTCCCCGGGCGTGTTCTTCGACCACGACCGCGGCAAGACGCACAGCTCCGGTAAGCTCCTGTACTCCGCGCGGATCATTCCGTACCGCGGTTCGTGGTTGGACTTCGAGTTCGACCCGAAAGACTGCGTGTTCGTGCGTATCGACCGTCGTCGTAAGCTGCCGGCCTCGGTACTGCTGCGCGCGCTCGGCTATACCACTGAGCAGGTGCTGGACGCCTTCTACACCACCAACGTATTCAGCCTGAAGGATGAAACCCTCAAGCTGGAGCTGATCGCTTCACGTCTGCGTGGTGAAATTGCCGTCCTGGACATCCAGGATGAAAAGGGCAAGGTCATTGTTGAAGCCGGCCGCCGTATCACCGCGCGCCACATCAACCAGATCGAAAAAGCCGGTCTCAAAGAGCTGGAAGTGCCGCTGGACTACGTCCTGGGCCGCACTACCGCCAAGGTCATCGTTCACCCGGCGACAGGCGAAATCCTGGCTGAGTGCAACACCGAGCTGAACACCGAGATCCTGGCCAAGATCGCCAAGGCTCAAGTCGTTCGCATCGAGACCCTGTACACCAACGACATCGACTGCGGTCCGTTCATTTCCGACACCTTGAAGATCGACTCCACCAGCAACCAATTGGAAGCGCTGGTCGAGATCTATCGCATGATGCGTCCTGGTGAGCCACCTACCAAAGATGCTGCCGAAACCCTGTTCAACAACCTGTTCTTCAGCCCCGAGCGTTATGACCTGTCTGCGGTCGGCCGGATGAAGTTCAACCGCCGTATCGGTCGTACCGAGATCGAAGGTTCGGGCGTGCTGTGCAAGGAAGACATCGTCGCGGTACTGAAGACCCTGGTCGACATCCGTAACGGTAAAGGCATCGTCGATGACATCGACCACCTGGGTAACCGTCGTGTTCGCTGCGTAGGCGAAATGGCCGAGAACCAGTTCCGCGTTGGCCTGGTACGTGTTGAGCGTGCGGTCAAAGAGCGCCTGTCGATGGCCGAAAGCGAAGGCCTGATGCCGCAAGACTTGATCAACGCCAAGCCAGTGGCTGCGGCGGTGAAAGAGTTCTTCGGTTCCAGCCAGCTCTCGCAGTTCATGGACCAGAACAACCCGCTCTCCGAGATCACCCACAAGCGCCGTGTTTCGGCACTGGGCCCGGGCGGTCTGACCCGTGAACGCGCAGGCTTCGAAGTCCGTGACGTACACCCGACGCACTACGGTCGTGTATGCCCGATCGAAACGCCGGAAGGTCCGAACATCGGTCTGATCAACTCCCTGGCCGCTTATGCGCGCACCAACCAGTACGGCTTCCTCGAGAGCCCGTACCGTGTGGTGAAAGAAGGCCTGGTCACCGACGAGATCGTCTTCCTGTCGGCCATCGAAGAAGCTGATCACGTGATCGCTCAGGCTTCGGCCACGATGAACGACAAGAAAGTCCTGATCGACGAGCTGGTAGCTGTTCGTCACTTGAACGAGTTTACCGTCAAGGCGCCGGAAGACGTCACCTTGATGGACGTATCGCCCAAGCAGGTAGTGTCGGTTGCAGCGTCGCTGATCCCGTTCCTGGAACACGATGACGCCAACCGTGCGTTGATGGGTTCCAACATGCAGCGTCAAGCTGTACCGACCCTGCGCGCCGACAAGCCGCTGGTAGGTACCGGCATGGAGCGTAACGTAGCCCGTGACTCCGGCGTTTGCGTCGTGGCTCGTCGTGGCGGCGTGATCGACTCCGTTGATGCCAGCCGTATCGTGGTTCGTGTTGCCGATGACGAAGTTGAAACCGGTGAAGCCGGTGTCGACATCTACAACCTGACCAAATACACCCGTTCGAACCAGAACACCTGCATCAACCAGCGTCCGCTGGTGCGTAAGGGTGACCGCGTTCAGCGTAGCGATATCATGGCCGATGGCCCGTCCACCGACATGGGTGAGCTGGCACTGGGTCAGAACATGCGCATCGCGTTCATGGCCTGGAACGGTTACAACTTCGAAGACTCCATCTGCCTGTCGGAACGAGTTGTTCAAGAAGATCGCTTTACCACGATCCACATCCAGGAACTGACCTGTGTGGCACGTGACACCAAGCTTGGGCCAGAGGAAATCACTGCGGACATCCCTAACGTGGGTGAAGCTGCACTGAACAAGCTGGACGAAGCCGGTATCGTTTACGTAGGTGCTGAAGTTGGCGCAGGCGACATCCTGGTCGGTAAGGTCACTCCGAAAGGCGAGACCCAACTGACGCCGGAAGAGAAGCTGCTGCGTGCCATCTTCGGTGAAAAAGCCAGCGACGTTAAAGACACCTCCCTGCGCGTACCTACCGGTACCAAGGGTACTGTCATCGACGTACAGGTCTTCACCCGCGACGGCGTTGAGCGTGATGCTCGTGCACTGTCCATCGAGAAGACCCAACTCGACGAGATCCGCAAGGATCTGAACGAAGAGTTCCGTATCGTTGAAGGCGCGACCTTCGAACGTCTGCGTTCCGCTCTGGTAGGCCATAAGGCTGAAGGCGGTGCAGGTCTGAAGAAAGGTCAGGACATCACCGACGAAATCCTCGACGGTCTTGAGCACGGCCAGTGGTTCAAGCTGCGCATGGCTGAAGATGCTCTGAACGAGCAGCTCGAGAAGGCTCAGGCCTATATCGTTGATCGCCGCCGTCTGCTGGACGACAAGTTCGAAGACAAGAAGCGCAAACTGCAGCAGGGCGATGACCTGGCTCCGGGCGTGCTGAAAATCGTCAAGGTTTACCTGGCAATCCGTCGCCGCATCCAGCCGGGCGACAAGATGGCCGGTCGTCACGGTAACAAAGGTGTGGTCTCCGTGATCATGCCGGTTGAAGACATGCCGCACGATGCCAATGGCACCCCGGTCGACGTCGTCCTCAACCCGTTGGGCGTACCTTCGCGTATGAACGTTGGTCAGATCCTCGAAACCCACCTGGGCCTCGCGGCCAAAGGTCTGGGCGAGAAGATCAACCGTATGATCGAAGAGCAACGCAAGGTCGCTGACCTGCGTAAGTTCCTGCACGAGATCTACAACGAGATCGGCGGTCGCAACGAAGAGCTGGACACCTTCACCGACCAGGAAATCCTGGATCTGGCGAAGAACCTGCGCGGCGGCGTTCCAATGGCTACCCCGGTGTTCGACGGTGCCAAGGAAAGCGAAATCAAGGCCATGCTGAAACTGGCAGACCTGCCGGAAAGCGGCCAGATGCAGCTGTTCGATGGCCGTACCGGCAACAAGTTCGAGCGCCCGGTTACTGTTGGCTACATGTACATGCTGAAGCTGAACCACTTGGTAGACGACAAGATGCACGCTCGTTCTACCGGTTCGTACAGCCTGGTTACCCAGCAGCCGCTGGGTGGTAAGGCTCAGTTCGGTGGTCAGCGTTTCGGGGAGATGGAGGTCTGGGCACTGGAAGCATACGGTGCTGCATACACTCTGCAAGAAATGCTCACAGTGAAGTCGGACGATGTGAACGGTCGTACCAAGATGTACAAAAACATCGTGGACGGCGATCACCGTATGGAGCCGGGCATGCCCGAGTCTTTCAACGTGTTGATCAAAGAAATTCGTTCCCTCGGCATCGATATCGATCTGGAAACCGAATAACACGTGACGCGAATCGAGAGCGAGGCCGTTTGGCCCGCTCTCTGCTCCGCCAGGAGGAAAGGCCTTGAAAGACCTACTGAATTTGCTGAAAAACCAGGGTCAAGTCGAAGAGTTCGACGCCATCCGTATTGGATTGGCATCGCCTGAGATGATCCGTTCGTGGTCGTTCGGTGAAGTTAAAAAGCCGGAAACCATCAACTACCGTACGTTCAAGCCTGAGCGTGACGGCCTGTTCTGCGCCAAGATCTTTGGCCCGGTAAAGGATTACGAGTGCCTGTGCGGTAAGTACAAGCGCTTGAAGCACCGCGGTGTGATCTGCGAGAAGTGCGGCGTTGAAGTTGCACTGGCCAAGGTTCGTCGTGAGCGCATGGCGCACATCGAACTGGCTTCGCCGGTTGCCCACATCTGGTTCCTGAAATCGCTGCCGTCCCGTATCGGCTTGCTGATGGACATGACCCTGCGTGATATCGAACGCGTTCTCTACTTCGAGAGCTACGTCGTTATCGATCCAGGCATGACCACCCTTGAAAAAGGTCAGCTGCTGAACGATGAGCAGTACTTCGAAGCGCTGGAAGAGTTCGGTGATGATTTCGATGCCCGCATGGGTGCCGAAGCTGTCCGTGAACTGCTGCACGCTATCGACCTGGAGCACGAGATTGGCCGTCTGCGCGAAGAAATTCCGCAAACCAACTCCGAAACCAAGATCAAGAAGCTGTCCAAGCGTCTGAAGTTGATGGAAGCCTTCCAGGGTTCCGGCAACCTGCCAGAGTGGATGGTGCTGACCGTTCTGCCGGTTCTGCCGCCAGACCTGCGTCCGCTGGTACCGTTGGACGGTGGTCGTTTCGCGACGTCCGACCTCAACGACCTGTACCGCCGCGTGATCAACCGTAACAACCGCTTGAAGCGCCTGCTTGATCTGTCCGCTCCGGACATCATCGTGCGCAACGAAAAGCGTATGTTGCAGGAAGCCGTCGACGCCTTGCTCGACAACGGTCGTCGTGGCCGTGCTATCACCGGTTCCAACAAGCGTCCTCTGAAATCCCTGGCTGACATGATCAAGGGTAAGCAGGGTCGTTTCCGTCAGAACTTGCTCGGTAAGCGTGTTGACTACTCCGGTCGTTCGGTAATTACCGTAGGCCCGACCCTGCGTCTGCACCAGTGCGGTCTGCCCAAGAAGATGGCACTCGAGCTGTTCAAGCCGTTCATCTTCGGCAAGCTGGAAATGCGCGGTCTGGCGACCACCATCAAAGCGGCCAAGAAAATGGTCGAGCGCGAACTGCCAGAGGTTTGGGACGTTCTCGCTGAAGTGATTCGCGAACACCCGGTTCTCCTCAACCGTGCACCGACCCTTCACCGTCTGGGTATCCAGGCGTTTGAACCGGTACTGATCGAAGGTAAGGCTATCCAGCTGCACCCTCTGGTCTGTGCTGCGTACAACGCCGACTTCGACGGCGACCAAATGGCCGTGCACGTACCGCTGACACTGGAAGCCCAGTTGGAAGCGCGCGCGTTGATGATGTCGACCAACAACATTCTGTCGCCAGCCAACGGTGAGCCAATCATCGTTCCGTCGCAGGACGTTGTATTGGGTCTGTACTACATGACCCGTGAAGCGATCAACGCCAAGGGCGAAGGTCGTGTATTCGCTGACCTGCAGGAAGTTGACCGTGTGTTCCGTGCCGGCGAAGCCGCACTGCACGCCAAGGTTAAAGTACGGATCCACGAAACCGTCAACGACCGTGACGGCGGCAGCGTGAGCAATGTCCGTATTGTCGACACTACTGTCGGCCGTGCGCTGTTGTATCAAGTTGTGCCAAAAGGTCTGTCGTACGACGTCGTCAACCTGCCGATGAAGAAAAAGGCGATCTCCAAGCTGATCAACCAGTGCTACCGCGTGGTTGGTTTGAAAGAGACCGTTATCTTCGCTGACCAGTTGATGTACACAGGTTTCGCTTACTCGACTATCTCCGGCGTTTCCATCGGCGTTAACGACTTCGTTATCCCGGATGAAAAAGCTCGCATCATCAGTGCTGCCACTGACGAAGTGAAAGAGATCGAGAGCCAGTACGCCTCCGGCCTGGTAACCCAGGGCGAGAAGTACAACAAAGTGATCGACCTTTGGTCCAAGGCCAACGACGAAGTGTCCAAGGCGATGATGGCCAACCTCTCGAAAGAGAAAGTCATCGACCGTCATGGCGTCGAAGTCGATCAAGAGTCTTTCAACTCGATGTACATGATGGCCGACTCGGGCGCACGGGGTTCTGCTGCGCAGATCCGTCAGCTCGCCGGTATGCGTGGCCTGATGGCCAAGCCGGATGGCTCCATCATCGAAACGCCGATTACCGCGAACTTCCGTGAAGGTTTGAGCGTACTTCAGTACTTCATCTCCACTCACGGTGCTCGTAAAGGTCTGGCGGATACCGCGTTGAAAACCGCTAACTCCGGTTACCTGACACGTCGTCTGGTAGACGTTGCACAAGATCTGGTTGTAACCGAGATCGATTGCGGCACCGAGCACGGTCTGCTGATGACTCCGCACATTGAAGGCGGTGACGTTGTAGAGCCACTGGGTGAGCGCGTATTGGGTCGTGTGATTGCCCGTGACGTGTTCAAGCCAGGTACCGAGGAAGTTATCGTTCCTGCCGGCACCCTGGTAGACGAGAAGTGGGTCGAGTTCATCGAACTCAACAGCATCGACGAAGTGATCGTTCGCTCGCCGATCAGCTGCGAAACCCGCTACGGCATCTGCGCCAAGTGCTACGGCCGTGACTTGGCTCGTGGTCACCAGGTGAACATCGGTGAAGCGGTCGGCGTTATCGCTGCCCAGTCCATCGGTGAGCCGGGTACCCAGCTGACCATGCGTACGTTCCACATCGGTGGTGCGGCAAGCCGGACCTCCGCAGCCGACAGTGTTCAGGTGAAGAATGGCGGTACCGTCCGCCTGCATAACCTCAAGCACGTTGAGCGAGTGGATGGCCACCTGGTTGCCGTATCCCGTTCCGGTGAGCTGGCAATCGCTGATGACTACGGTCGTGAGCGTGAGCGTTACAAGCTGCCGTACGGTGCTGTGATTTCGGTCAAGGAAGGTGACAAGGTCGACGCTGGCGCAATCGTGGCCAAGTGGGACCCGCACACCCACCCAATCGTTACCGAAATGAAAGGTACCGTGACCTACGTGGGCATGGAAGAAGGCATCACGATCAAGCGTCAGACTGACGAATTGACCGGTATGACCAACATTGAAGTACTCGACGCCAAAGATCGTCCAGCTGCCGGCAAAGACATCCGTCCTGCCGTGAAGATGGTCGACGACAACGGCAAGGACCTGTTGCTGCCAGGCACTGACGTAATCGCTCAGTACTTCCTGCCAGCCAACGCCCTGGTCGGTGTAGCGGATGGTGCGAAGATCGCGATCGGTGATGTTATCGCGCGTATCCCGCAAGAAACGTCGAAAACTCGCGACATCACCGGTGGTCTGCCGCGTGTTGCCGACTTGTTCGAAGCGCGTCGTCCGAAAGAAGCGTCGATTCTGGCTGAAGTCAGCGGCACCATTGCGTTCGGTAAAGAGACCAAGGGCAAGCGCCGTCTGGTCATTACCCCGAACGACGGTAGCGATCCGTACGAAGAGCTGATTCCGAAGTGGCGTCACCTGAACGTCTTCGAAGGCGAACAGGTAAACCGCGGCGAAGTTATCTCCGACGGCCCGAGCGATCCACACGACATCCTGCGTCTGCTGGGTGTGAGTGCGCTGGCCAAGTACATCGTTAACGAGATCCAGGACGTTTACCGCCTGCAAGGCGTGAAGATCAACGACAAGCACATCGAGACCATCCTGCGTCAGATGCTGCGTAAAGTTGAAATCGCTGAGTCCGGCGATTCCAGTTTCATCAAGGGCGACCAGATGGAACTGACTCACGTACTGGTGGAAAACGAGCGCCTGGCGAACGACGAGAAATTCGTTTCCAAGTTCACTCGCGTGCTGCTGGGTATCACCAAGGCGTCGTTGTCCACTGAGTCGTTCATCTCGGCGGCCTCCTTCCAGGAGACCACTCGTGTACTCACCGAAGCAGCGGTAACCGGAAAACGCGATTACCTGCGCGGCCTGAAAGAAAACGTAGTCGTGGGTCGTTTGATCCCGGCCGGTACCGGTTTGGCTTACCACAGCGAGCGCAAGCGCCGCCGTGATGCTGACAAGCCGTTGCGCGTAAGCGCCAGTGAAGTGGAAGCTGCACTGACCGAAGCGCTGAACTCAAGCGGTAACTGAGTTCTGCGTTAGATGAGGCCGGGCCCTGACACCCCCATTCGTCGGATCGAGGCATATATGCCCCGATTCGACGAGAGGGGAGGTCGGGGCCTTGCCTTGACTGGGGGCAAGATCCTCTTTAGACTCTTGTACCCCTAAATTTGGCGGGAATTCGTTCCTGCCATTTTGCTTTTCTTGCAAGACAATAGCGTCGCAAGACAACAGTGGAGCTAGTAGATGGCAACTATCAACCAGCTGGTACGTCAGCCGCGTAAGCGTATCGTCGAGAAATCCGACGTGCCTGCGCTGCAGAACTGCCCGCAACGTCGTGGCGTATGCACCCGTGTGTATACCACCACGCCGAAAAAACCTAACTCGGCACTGCGTAAAGTATGCCGTGTGCGCCTGACCAACGGTTTCGAGGTTTCCTCGTACATCGGCGGTGAAGGCCACAACCTGCAAGAGCACAGCGTGGTACTGATCCGCGGCGGTCGTGTAAAAGACTTGCCAGGTGTTCGTTACCACACCGTACGCGGCTCCTTGGATACTTCCGGCGTTAAAGGTCGTAACCAGGGTCGTTCGAAGTACGGTACCAAGAAGCCTAAGTAGTAGCGGCTTTTTGTAAAACTGAATCATCTTATTTTCTGAGTCGATAAGAGTAAGGTCGGAGGCGTCCCGAAAGGGCACCGATTCCGAGCGAACCTGAAGACCGTTTGAGGGCTTATCCATGCCAAGAAGACGCGTAGCAGCCAAGCGCGAAGTGCTTGACGATCCAAAATACGGAAGCCAAATTCTGGCCAAGTTCATGAACCACGTGATGGAAAGCGGCAAGAAAGCCGTTGCCGAGCGTATCGTTTATGGCGCGCTGGAAAAGGTTAAAGAACGCAAGAACAGCGACCCCCTGGAAATCTTCGAGAAAGCTCTCGACGCCATCGCTCCGCTGGTCGAAGTGAAGTCGCGCCGTGTAGGCGGTGCTACTTACCAGGTTCCGGTTGAAGTTCGTCCGTCCCGTCGTAACGCCCTGGCAATGCGCTGGTTGGTAGACTTCGCCCGTAAGCGCGGCGAGAAGTCTATGGCTCTGCGTTTGGCCGGCGAACTGTTGGACGCTGCTGAAGGTAAAGGTGCTGCTGTTAAGAAGCGTGAAGACGTGCACCGTATGGCTGAAGCCAACAAAGCTTTCTCGCACTACCGCTTCTAATTTTAGCTTCACTAATTTTGCGAGGGCTTTATGGCTCGTACTACTCCGATTAGCCGCTACCGTAACATCGGTATCGTCGCTCACGTGGATGCTGGTAAAACCACCACCACCGAGCGCGTACTGTTTTACACCGGCAAAAGTCACAAGATGGGCGAGGTGCATGATGGCGCCGCGACCACAGACTGGATGGTTCAGGAGCAGGAGCGTGGTATTACCATTACTTCTGCTGCCATTACCGCCTTCTGGAAGGGTTCCGAGAAGCAGTACAAAGATGAGCACCGCTTCAACGTAATCGACACCCCGGGCCACGTAGACTTCACCATTGAAGTTGAACGTTCCCTGCGCGTACTCGACGGCGCTGTCGTTGTGTTCTGCGGTACCTCGGGTGTTGAGCCGCAGTCGGAAACCGTATGGCGTCAAGCCAACAAATACGGCGTTCCACGTCTTGTTTACGTAAACAAGATGGACCGTGCCGGTGCGAACTTCCTGCGCGTGATCGGTCAGATCAAGCAGCGCTTGGGTCACACCCCGGTGCCAATCCAGTTGGCTATCGGTTCCGAAGATAATTTCCAGGGTCAGATCGATCTGTTGACCATGGAAGCTGTCTACTGGAACGATGCCGACAAAGGTATGGTTCCTGTTCGCAAGCCTATCCCTGCTGAACTGCAGGAACTGGCTGACGAATGGCGCAACAACATGGTTGAAGCTGCGGCCGAAGCCAACGAAGAGCTGATGAACAAGTACCTCGAAGGTGAAGAGCTCACCAACGTGGAAATCAAGGCCGCTCTGCGTCAGCGTACCATCGCTGGCGAAATCGTCCTGGCTGTTTGCGGTTCCTCGTTCAAGAACAAGGGCGTTCCCCTGGTTCTCGATGCTGTGATCGACTACCTGCCGGCGCCGGTTGATATTCCTGCCATCAAGGGTACTGACCCGGATGACGAGACTATCGAGCTGGAGCGTCATGCAGACGACGCAGAACCGTTCTCCGCTCTGGCATTTAAAATTGCCACCGACCCATTCGTGGGTACCTTGACCTTCGTCCGTGTTTACTCGGGCGTGTTGAACTCCGGCGACGGCGTGATCAACTCGGTTAAAGGCAAGAAAGAGCGCGTGGGTCGTATGGTGCAAATGCACGCAAACGCCCGTGAAGAGATCAAGGAAGTACGCGCTGGTGACATCGCGGCCTTGATCGGCATGAAGGACGTCACCACTGGTGAAACCTTGTGCAACGCTGACAAGCCAATCATCCTGGTTCGCATGGACTTCCCGGAGCCGGTTATTTCGGTTGCCGTTGAGCCAAAGACCAAGGATGACCAGGAAAAAATGGGTATCGCTCTGGGCAAGCTTGCTCAGGAAGATCCATCTTTCCGCGTCAAGACTGATGAAGAGACTGGTCAAACGATCATCTCCGGCATGGGCGAGCTGCACCTGGACATCCTGGTTGACCGGATGCGCCGCGAGTTCAACGTCGAAGCCAACATCGGTAAGCCTCAGGTTTCCTATCGTGAGCGCATCACGAAGAACTGTGAAATCGAAGGCAAGTTCGTTCGTCAGTCCGGCGGTCGTGGTCAGTTCGGTCACTGCTGGATCCGTTTTGCTCCTGCTGACGAAGGTCAGGAAGGTCTGCAATTCGTGAACGAAGTAGTAGGTGGTGTTGTTCCTAAGGAATACATCCCTGCTATCCAGAAGGGTATCGAAGAGCAGATGAAGAACGGTGTTGTTGCCGGCTATCCGCTGATCGGCCTGAAAGCAACCGTTTTTGACGGTTCTTACCACGACGTCGACTCCAACGAGATGGCGTTTAAGGTGGCTGCCTCCATGGCAACCAAGCAACTGGCCCAGAAGGGCGGTGGTGAGTTGCTTGAGCCAATCATGGCGGTAGAAGTTGTTACACCTGAAGACTATATGGGTGATGTCATGGGCGACCTTAACCGTCGTCGCGGCATGATCTTGGGTATGGAAGACACGGTTTCCGGCAAAGTGATTCGCGCCGAGGTTCCGTTGGGTGAGATGTTCGGTTATGCGACCGACGTTCGCTCCATGTCCCAGGGTCGCGCAAGCTACTCTATGGAATTCAAAAAATACAACACAGCTCCGGCGCACATCGCTGAAACTGTATCCAAAAAACAAGGCTGATTCAGTCCTTTAGGCAAGGAGTTAATTGTCGTGGCTAAAGAAAAATTTGATCGTTCCCTACCGCACGTCAACGTTGGCACCATCGGTCACGTTGACCACGGTAAAACCACTCTGACTGCTGCTCTGACTCGCGTTTGCTCCGAAGTATTCGGTTCCGCAATCGTTGATTTCGATAAAATCGACAGCGCACCAGAAGAGAAAGCTCGTGGTATCACCATCAACACCGCGCACGTTGAATACAACTCGCTGATCCGTCACTACGCTCACGTTGACTGCCCAGGTCACGCTGACTATGTGAAGAACATGATCACCGGTGCTGCCCAGATGGACGGCGCAATCCTGGTTTGCTCGGCCGCTGATGGTCCGATGCCACAAACCCGTGAGCACATCCTGCTGTCCCGTCAGGTTGGCGTTCCGTACATCGTGGTTTACCTGAACAAGGCTGACCTGGTAGACGACGCTGAGCTGCTGGAACTGGTTGAGATGGAAGTGCGCGATCTGCTGAGCACTTACGACTTCCCAGGTGACGACACTCCGATCATCATCGGTTCTGCTCGTATGGCTCTGGAAGGCAAAGACGATAACGAAATGGGCACCACGTCCGTTCGTAAACTGGTTGAGACTCTGGACAGCTACATCCCGGATCCAGTCCGTGTTATCGACAAGCCGTTCCTGATGCCAATCGAAGACGTATTCTCGATCTCCGGTCGCGGTACTGTTGTAACTGGTCGTATCGAGCGCGGTATCGTCAAGGTTCAGGATCCACTGGAAATCGTTGGTCTGCGTGACACTACCGTCACCACCTGCACCGGTGTTGAAATGTTCCGTAAGCTGCTCGACGAAGGTCGTGCTGGCGAGAACTGCGGCGTTCTGCTGCGTGGTACCAAGCGTGACGACGTTGAGCGTGGCCAGGTTCTGGTCAAGCCAGGTTCGGTTAAGCCGCACACCAAGTTCGAAGCTGAAGTGTACGTGCTGAGCAAAGAAGAAGGCGGCCGTCACACTCCGTTCTTCAAAGGCTACCGTCCACAGTTCTACTTCCGTACTACCGACGTAACCGGTAACTGCGAACTGCCGGAAGGCGTAGAAATGGTAATGCCAGGCGACAACATCAAAATGGTTGTCACCCTGATCAAAACCATCGCTATGGAAGACGGTCTGCGTTTCGCAATCCGTGAAGGCGGCCGTACCGTTGGTGCTGGTGTTGTAGCTAAAATCATCGAGTAATTATCTCTTCTGAGATAGCTCTGATGTTTTGAAAAGGCCCCCGCTCAGCGGGGGCCTTTTTTATTGGGTTGACACCTATCAGGGCCGTCTATAGAATTGCGCCTCCTTTTAACGGGCGTATTGCGCTCGCTGGGAATAGCAGCCGGAGTCTGAAATCCAATGCAAAATCAGCAAATCCGTATCAGGTTGAAGGCTTTTGACCATCGCCTGATCGACCAATCCACCCAGGAAATCGTGGAAACCGCGAAACGTACTGGTGCTCAAGTGCGTGGTCCAATTCCACTGCCTACCCGTAAAGAGCGGTTCACCGTTCTGGTCTCCCCGCACGTCAACAAAGACGCGCGTGACCAGTACGAGATCCGCACTCATAAGCGCGTACTGGACATCGTCCAGCCAACGGATAAAACCGTTGATGCACTTATGAAGCTTGATCTGGCGGCCGGTGTGGAAGTACAGATCAGCCTCGGCTAAGACTTGGGTCTTAGTCGTGTAACGCTCTGAAATGGGCGGCCATAGCGGGTGAAAGCCCCGTACACTCATGAGGTTTACAACATGACTATTGGTGTAGTCGGTCGTAAATGCGGTATGACCCGTATTTTCACCGAAGAAGGTGTCTCCATTCCGGTCACGGTCATTGAGATCGAACCGAATCGCGTCACCCAGTTCAAAACTGAAGAAACCGATGGCTATCGTGCAGTGCAAGTCACTGTCGGCGAGCGTCGTGCTTCGCGCGTGACTGCTGCTCAAGCAGGTCACTTCGCTAAAGCAAACGTTGCAGCTGGTCGCACCGTCATGGAGTTCCGTCTTGAAGACGGCGACTACCAGGCTGGCGATCTGATCAACGCTGAAATCTTCGCCGCTGGTCAACTGGTTGATGTAACCGGTCAGTCCAAGGGTAAAGGCTTCCAGGGTACGATCAAGCGTTGGAATTTCCGTGGTCAAGACAACACTCACGGTAACTCCGTTTCCCACCGCGTCCCGGGCTCTATTGGCCAGTGCCAGACTCCTGGTCGTGTATTCAAGGGCAAAAAAATGTCCGGTCATATGGGCGCTGAGCGCGTGACCGTGCAGTCCCTCGAAGTAGTGCGCGTCGACGCTGAACGCAATCTGTTGTTGGTCAAGGGTGCTGTTCCTGGCGCTACTGGCGGCAACCTGGTTGTACGTCCAGCGGCCAAGGCTCGCGGTTAAGGGGAAGCTGACATGCAATTAAATGTAAATGACGCTCAAGCGATCGAAGTTTCCGAACTGACATTTGGCGGCGAATTCAACGAGACGCTCGTTCACCAAGCAGTCGTGGCCTACATGGCCGGCGGCCGTCAAGGTAGCAAGCAGCAAAAGACCCGTTCCGACGTACGTGGTGGCGGTAAGCGCCCTTGGCGTCAGAAAGGCACTGGCCGTGCTCGTGCCGGTACTATCCGTAGCCCAATCTGGCGTGGCGGCGGTACCACTTTCGCAGCTCGTCCACAGGATCACTCGCAGAAGCTCAACAAGAAGATGTACCGCGCAGCACTGCGCTCCATCCTTGCTGAACTCGTGCGTACCGATCGTCTGGTCGTGGTTCAGGACTTCGCTGTTGAAAGTCCAAAAACCAAAGAACTGCTGGGCAAACTGACCAACATGAGCCTGACCGACGTTTTGATCGTGTCCGAAGCTGTTGATCAGAACCTGTACCTGGCTGCTCGCAACCTGCCACACGTTGATGTACGTGACGTGCAAGGTTCCGATCCAGTTAGTCTGATCGCATACGACAAGGTGTTGATCACCGTGTCGGCCGTGAAGAAATTCGAGGAGCTGCTGGGATGAACCAGGAACGCGTATTTAAAGTTCTGCTTGGCCCGCACGTTTCCGAAAAGGCTACGGTTCTGGCTGACAAGAAAGGCCAGTTCGTTTTCAAGGTTGCAACTGACGCAACCAAGCTGGAAATCAAGAAGGCCGTCGAAAGCCTGTTCAGCGTGAAAGTAGAGCGTGTTACTACCCTGAATGTTCTGGGTAAGAGCAAGCGCACTGCTCGCGGTCTGGGCAAGCGTAATGACTGGAAGAAGGCGGTTATCTCCCTTCAGCCAGGCCAAGATCTCGATTTCAGCAGCAGTGCTGAGTAAGGAAGGGGTGCATCATGGCAATCGTTAAATGCAAACCGACTTCCCCTGGCCGCCGTTTTGTGGTCAAGGTGGTCAACCAGGAGCTGCATAAAGGCGCTCCTCACGCACCGCTGCTCGAGAAAAAATCGAAGACTGGTGGTCGTAACAACAATGGTCGCATTACCACTCGTCACATCGGTGGTGGCCATAAGCAGCATTATCGTCTGGTCGATTTCCGTCGCAACGACAAAGATGGCATCTCCGCCACTGTCGAGCGTATTGAATACGATCCAAACCGTACTGCTCACATCGCTCTGCTGCTGTACGCAGATGGCGAGCGTCGCTACATCATCGCCCCTAAAGGCGTGAGTGCTGGTGACCAGCTGATCGCAGGTGCCCTGGCACCGATCAAGCCGGGCAACGCTCTGCAACTGCGCAACATTCCAGTTGGTAGCACCGTACACGGCATCGAATTGAAGCCAGGTAAAGGCGCGCAAATCGCTCGTTCCGCTGGTGCTTCGGCTCAGCTGATCGCTCGTGAAGGTGTCTACGTGACCCTGCGTCTGCGTTCTGGTGAGATGCGTAAAGTGCTGGCTGAATGCCGTGCGACCCTGGGCGAAGTCTCGAACTCCGAGCACAGCCTGCGTTCGCTGGGTAAAGCTGGTGCCAAACGCTGGCGTGGCGTTCGCCCAACCGTTCGTGGTGTTGCCATGAACCCGGTTGACCACCCACACGGTGGTGGTGAAGGTCGTACCTCTGGTGGTCGTCATCCGGTATCGCCATGGGGCTTCCCGACTAAGGGCGCGAAGACTCGTGGTAATAAGCGTACCGACAAAATGATCGTCCGTCGTCGCAAGTAAATAGAGGGATACGACAGTGCCACGTTCTCTGAAAAAAGGTCCTTTTATTGATCTTCACCTACTGAAGAAGATCGAAGTGGCGGCGGAAAAGAACGATCGCAAACCAGTTAAAACCTGGTCGCGTCGTTCGATGATCCTGCCACAAATGGTCGGTTTGACCATCGCAGTACACAACGGTCGTCAACACGTCCCAGTTCTCGTTAACGAAGACATGGTCGGCCACAAACTGGGCGAGTTTGCCGGTACCCGCACTTATCGTGGGCACGTGGCAGACAAGAAAGCCAAGCGTTAAGGGGTTAGGAAATGGAAGTAGCCGCTAAGTTGTCGGGCGCTCGAATCTCCGCCCAGAAAGCCCGCTTGGTCGCCGACCAGATCCGCGGGAAGAAGGTGGGCGAAGCGCTCAACCTGTTGGCTTTCAGCAGTAAGAAAGCCGCCGAGATCATGAAGAAAGTGCTGGAGTCGGCCGTAGCCAACGCCGAGCATAACGAAGGCGCAGACGTTGATGACCTGAAGGTCAGCACCGTTTTCGTCAACGAAGGGCGTTCGCTGAAGCGAATCATGCCACGTGCCAAAGGCCGTGCTGATCGCATCGTCAAGCGGTCTTGCCATATCACTGTCAAGGTTGCTGACAAGTAACGGAGTCGAAGAGATGGGTCAGAAAGTACATCCCATTGGCATTCGCCTGGGAATCGTCAAGGAACACACCTCCGTCTGGTATGCAGACGGCCGGACTTATGCGGACTATTTGTTCGCTGATCTGAAGGTGCGTGAGTATCTCCAAGACAAACTAAAAAGCGCGTCCGTAAGCCGTATCGATATCCATCGCCCGGCGCAAACCGCACGTATCACCATCCACACCGCTCGTCCAGGTATTGTTATCGGGAAGAAAGGTGAAGATGTTGAGAAACTGCGTCAGGACCTGACCAAGCAAATGGGTGTGCCTGTGCACATCAATATCGAAGAGATCCGCAAGCCGGAGCTCGACGGTATGCTGGTTGCGCAGAGCGTAGCTCAGCAGCTGGAGCGTCGTGTAATGTTCCGTCGCGCTATGAAGCGCGCTGTACAGAACGCCATGCGCATTGGTGCCAAAGGCATCAAAATCCAAGTGAGCGGTCGTCTCGGCGGTGCTGAAATCGCACGTACTGAATGGTATCGCGAAGGTCGTGTGCCACTGCACACCCTGCGTGCCGACATCGACTATGCCAACTACGAAGCTCACACCACTTATGGTGTGATCGGTGTAAAGGTTTGGATCTTCAAAGGCGAAGTAATTGGTGGTCGCCAAGAAGAACTGAAACCACAAGCACCAGCGCCTCGTAAAAAAGCTGCTAAGTAAGGGGTACGCCAAATGTTGCAACCAAAGCGTACGAAGTTCCGCAAGCAGATGACAGGCCACAACCGTGGTCTGGCTCAGCGCGGTAGCAAAGTCAGCTTCGGCGAGTTCGCGCTGAAGTCTGTAGCTCGTGGTCGTCTCACCGCTCGTCAGATCGAGTCAGCGCGTCGTGCACTGACCCGTCACGTAAAACGTGGTGGCAAGATCTGGATCCGTGTATTCCCGGACAAGCCGATCTCCAAAAAACCTCTCGAGGTTCGTATGGGTAAAGGTAAGGGTAACGTGGAATACTGGGTAGCCCAGATTCAGCCAGGCAAAGTCCTGTATGAAATCGAGGGTGTAACTGAAGAGCTGGCGCGTGAGGCTTTTGCCCTGGCTGCTGCAAAGCTGCCGCTCGCCACCGCCTTTGTTAAACGGACGGTGATGTGATGAAAGCGAATGAACTTCGTGAAAAATCCGCACAGCAGCTGAACGAGCAACTGCTCGGCCTGCTGCGCGACCAGTTCAATCTGCGTATGCAGAAAGCAACTGGCCAGTTGGGGCAGTCTCATCTGCTCTCGCAAGTTAAGCGTGACATCGCTCGCGTGAAGACTGTGCTCAACCAGCAGGCAGGTAAGTGATCATGGCTGAAGCCGAAAAGACTGTCCGTACGCTGACTGGCCGTGTTGTCAGCGACAAGATGGACAAAACCATCACCGTTTTGATCGAGCGTCGCGTTAAGCACCCGATCTACGGTAAATATGTTAAGCGTTCGACTAAGCTGCACGCGCACGACGAAACCAATCAGTGCCACATCGGCGACAAAGTCACTATTCGTGAAACTCGTCCGCTGGCCAAGACCAAGTCTTGGGCACTGGTTGATGTTCTCGAACGCGCTGTGGAAGTCTAAGGACTAGGGGTCGGAGAAATTATATGATTCAGACTCAATCCATGCTCGATGTGGCCGATAACAGCGGCGCTCGCCGCGTTATGTGCATCAAGGTGCTGGGTGGCTCCCATCGTCGTTACGCTGGTATCGGTGACATCATCAAGGTTACCGTCAAGGAAGCAATTCCTCGCGGTAAAGTGAAAAAAGGCCAAGTGATGACTGCTGTTGTAGTCCGCACTCGTCACGGCGTACGCCGTGCTGATGGCTCCATTATCCGCTTTGATGGCAACGCTGCTGTTCTTCTGAACAACAAGCAAGAGCCTATCGGCACCCGTATCTTTGGGCCAGTGACCCGTGAACTTCGTACTGAGAAGTTCATGAAGATCGTCTCGCTCGCCCCAGAAGTGCTGTAAGGAGATCCGACATGCAAAAGATTCGTCGTGACGACGAGATCATCGTGATCGCCGGCAAAGACAAAGGTAAGCGCGGTAAGGTGCTTAAGGTTCTCGCTAATAACCGTTTGGTTATCGGTGGTCTGAACCTGGTCAAGCGTCATACCAAGCCTAACCCGATGTCGGGCGTGCAAGGCGGTATCGTCGAAAAAGAAGCTCCATTGGACGCTTCTAACGTCGCCATTTTCAACGGCGAAACCAACAAGGCTGACCGCGTTGGTTTCAAAGTAGAAGATGGCAAGAAAATTCGTGTCTTCAAGTCGACCCAAAAAGCGGTTGATGCTTGAACACTGCTAGGTAGAAGACCATGGCACGACTAAAAGAGATTTACTGGAAAGAAATCGCACCGAAACTTAAGGAAGAACTTAAGCTTTCGAACGTGATGGAAGTTCCACGCGTTACCAAAATCACCCTGAACATGGGTTTGGGCGAAGCGGTCGGTGACAAAAAAGTCATCGAGCACGCTGTTGCTGACCTGGAAAAGATCACCGGTCAAAAAGTCGTTGTGACTTACGCTCGGAAATCCATCGCAGGCTTTAAAGTCCGCGAAGGCTGGCCGATCGGCGTCAAAGTGACTCTGCGCCGTGAGCGTATGTACGAATTCCTGGATCGTCTGCTGTCGATCTCCCTGCCTCGGGTCCGCGACTTCCGCGGCCTGAATGCCAAGTCCTTCGATGGTCGTGGTAACTACAGCATGGGCGTGAAAGAGCAGATCATCTTCCCGGAAATCGACTACGACAAGATCGATGCTCTCCGCGGTCTGGACATCACCCTGACCACCACTGCCAAGAACGATGATGAAGGTCGCGCCCTGTTGCGTGCTTTCAAATTCCCGTTCCGCAACTGATTGGAGTAGGACCATGGCCAAGATGAGCATGAAAAACCGCGAGCTGAAACGTCAGCTCACGGTTGCCAAGTACGCCAAGAAGCGTGCAGCACTGAAAGCAATCATCGTTGATCTGAACGCAAGTCCAGAAGCGCGTTGGGAAGCTACAGTTGCTCTGCAGAAGCAGCCACGTGACGCAAGCGCTTCGCGCATGCGTAACCGCTGCCGCCTGACCGGTCGTCCACACGGCGTTTACCGCAAGTTCGGCCTCGGCCGTAACAAACTGCGTGAAGCGGCAATGCGTGGTGACGTACCAGGTCTGGTTAAAGCCAGCTGGTAAGTACTTTCAACGCCAGGGTGGTCGGTTTCGCAAGATACTGACCGCCGGTGGCCTTGAATCTGGAACAAGCCCCTTTTGGGGCTTGTTTCATTTCCGGACTGTGTCTAAAATACGCGGCTCGCCTGAGCCCGTGTTTTTTACGCTCGGAAGATTCTCGGCGACATATGTAGCCGCAAGGCTAATTTTTTTGTATTAGGAGCGTCTAGCCCATGAGTATGCAGGACCCGTTAGCGGACATGCTAACTCGTATCCGTAATGCCCAGATGGCTGAAAAGTCCGTCGTAAGCATGCCATCTTCCAAGTTGAAGGTAGCTGTTGCCAAAGTCCTGAAAGACGAAGGTTACATTGCGGGTTATCAGATCAGCAGCGAAATCAAGCCACTGCTGTCCATCGAGCTGAAGTACTTCGAAGGCCGTTCGGTCATCGAGGAAGTGAAGCGCGTTAGCCGTCCAGGCCTGCGTCAGTACAAGTCCGCTGAAGATCTGCCGAAAGTTCGTGGCGGTCTGGGCGTGTCTATCGTCTCCACCAACAAAGGTGTGATGACGGATCGTGCTGCGCGCGCTGCCGGTGTCGGCGGCGAAGTTCTTTGCACTGTGTTCTAAGGGGGGATAAGCATGTCTCGCGTCGCTAAGAACCCCGTTAAGCTGCCAGCCGGTGTCGAAGTCAAATTCGCAGGCCAACAGCTTTCGGTGAAGGGTGCCAAGGGCACTCTTGAACTGAACATCCATTCGTCCGTTGAGATCGTTGAAGAAGCTGGTGAGCTGCGTTTCGCTGCTCGCAATGGCGATCAACAAACTCGCGCAATGGCCGGTACCACGCGTGCGTTGGTAAACAACATGGTCCAAGGCGTAAGCCAAGGCTTCGAGCGTAAGCTCCAGCTGGTCGGTGTTGGTTACAAAGCGCAAGCAAAAGGCACGGTTTTGAACCTGGCCCTTGGCTTCTCGCACCCAGTGGATTACGAACTGCCGGAAGGCATCACCGCTGAGACCCCTAGCCAAACCGATATCCTGATCAAGGGCATCGATAAGCAGCTGGTAGGTCAGGTGGCCGCTGAGATCCGCGACTTCCGTCCACCAGAGCCGTACAAAGGCAAAGGTGTGCGCTACGCGGACGAAGTCGTCCGTCGTAAAGAAGCCAAGAAGAAGTAGGGCATAGCAAATGACCGACAAAAAAGTTACTCGACTGCGTCGCGCTCGCAAAGCACGCCTGAAAATGCACGAACTCGAAGTCGTGCGTCTCTGCGTGTATCGCTCGTCGCAGCACATCTACGCCCAGGTCATCTCGGCCGACGGCAACAAAGTCCTGGCAAGCGCCTCGACTTTGGATAAAGAACTGCGTGATGGTGCCACCGGCAACATCGACGCGGCCACAAAGGTTGGCCAGCTGGTCGCTACACGTGCTAAGGCCGTGGGCGTCTCGCAAGTGGCTTTCGACCGCTCTGGCTTCAAGTACCACGGCCGCGTTAAAGCGCTGGCTGATGCTGCTCGTGAAGCTGGGCTGGAGTTCTAAGTTATGTCAAATAACGACCAAAAGCGCGACGAAGGCTACATTGAGAAGCTGGTTCAAGTTAACCGCGTAGCCAAAACCGTTAAAGGCGGCCGTATCTTCACTTTCACCGCGTTGACCGTGGTGGGTGATGGTAAAGGGCGTGTTGGCTTCGGCCGTGGCAAGTCACGTGAAGTGCCTGCTGCGATCCAGAAGGCAATGGAAGCTGCTCGTCGCAACATGATCCAGGTTGATCTGAACGGCACCACCCTGCAGTACGCAATGAAGTCCGCCCATGGCGCTTCGAAGGTGTACATGCAGCCTGCTTCTGAAGGTACCGGTATCATCGCTGGCGGCGCTATGCGTGCTGTCCTCGAAGTTGCTGGCGTTCAGAACGTTCTGGCCAAGTGCTACGGCTCGACTAACCCGGTAAACGTGGTTCACGCCACTTTCAAGGGTTTGAAAGCTATGCAATCTCCTGAGTCCATCGCTGCCAAGCGTGGCCTGACTGTGAAGGAGATCTTCTGATCATGGCTACCGTTAAAGTAACGCTGATCAAAAGCATGACCGGCCGCATTCCTAACCACAAACTGTGCGTTAAGGGTTTGGGTCTGCGTCGCATCGGTCACACTGTAGAAGTCCAGGATACTCCCGAGAATCGCGGGATGATCAACAAGGCTTACTACATGCTGCGTGTAGAGGGTTAATCGATGAAACTCAATGATCTGAGTCCAGCGCCGGGTTCCCGTCGCGAAAAGCATCGTCCGGGCCGTGGTATCGGTAGCGGTTTGGGTAAGACTGGTGGCCGTGGCCACAAGGGTCAGACCTCCCGCTCCGGTGGCACCATCGCTCCAGGCTTTGAAGGCGGTCAACAGCCGCTGCATCGTCGCCTGCCCAAGTTCGGTTTCGTATCCCTGAAAGCCATGGACCGCGCAGAAGTGCGTCTGTCCGAGCTGGCTAAAGTGGAAGGCGACATCGTTACTGTGCAGACCCTGAAAGATGCCAACGTGATCAACGTCAACGTACAGCGTGTGAAAATCATGCTGTCCGGTGAAGTGACTCGCGCTGTCACTATCGGCAAGGGAATCGGCGCCACCAAAGGTGCGCGTTCGGCTATCGAAGCAGCTGGCGGCAAGTTCGAGGAATAAATGGCTAAGCAAGGTGCTCTCTCAGCGCTCGGCAAAGGCGGTATGTCTGAACTTTGGGCTCGTCTGCGTTTTCTGTTCCTGGCGATTATCGTCTACCGAATAGGCGCACACATCCCGGTTCCAGGTATCAACCCGGACCGACTCGCAGACCTGTTTCGACAGAATGAGGGGACCATTCTTAGCTTGTTCAACATGTTTTCCGGCGGCGCGCTGGAACGGATGAGCATCTTTGCACTGGGGATCATGCCGTACATTTCGGCATCGATCATCATGCAACTGATGACCGCCGTCAGCCCGCAGCTGGAGCAGTTGAAGAAGGAAGGTGAAGCTGGCCGTCGCAAGATTAGCCAGTACACCCGCTACGGCACTGTCGTCCTCGCTCTGGTTCAAGCTATCGGCATGTCCGTTGGCCTGGCAGGGCAGGGCGTTGCGTTCACTGGTGACTTTGGCTTCCATTTCGTCGCGGTATCCACGTTTGTGGCTGGTGCGATGTTCATGATGTGGCTGGGTGAGCAGATTACTGAGCGTGGTGTTGGTAACGGTATCTCGATGTTGATTTTCGCAGGTATCGTCGCCGGTCTTCCGAGAGCAATTGGGCAGTCTTTCGAGTCTGCGCGTCAGGGGGATATCAATATCTTCGCCCTGGTTGCTATCGGTTTGCTGGCAGTAGCGATTATCGGTTTTGTGGTGTTCATTGAGCGTGGTCAGCGTCGTATTGCTGTTCACTACGCCAAGCGTCAGCAGGGCCGTAAGGTGTTTGCTGCGCAGACCAGCCACTTGCCGCTGAAGGTGAATATGGCCGGCGTTATTCCGGCAATTTTCGCGAGCAGCATCTTGCTGTTTCCGGCTTCGTTGGGTACCTGGTTTGGTCAGTCTGAAAATATGGGCTGGCTGCAGGACCTCTCTCAGTCGATCGCTCCTGGTCAGCCGTTGAATATTCTGCTGTTTAGTGCAGGGATTATTTTCTTCTGCTTCTTCTATACGGCGTTGATGTTCAATCCGAAAGACGTAGCGGAAAACCTGAAGAAGTCCGGTGCCTTTATTCCGGGTATTCGTCCGGGTGAGCAGTCTGCGCGCTACATTGATGGCGTTCTGACTCGTTTGACCCTGTTCGGTGCTCTATATATGACGGCCGTCTGTTTGCTTCCCCAGTTCCTGGTGGTTGCGGCAAACGTTCCGTTCTACCTTGGCGGGACCTCGTTGCTGATCGTGGTCGTGGTTGTGATGGACTTCATGTCCCAAGTACAATCGCACCTCGTTTCGCACCAGTACGAATCCCTGATGAAGAAAGCCAACCTGAAGGGCTACGGCAGCGGCATGTTGCGCTGAGTACCCCATAAGGTTCGAGGAGTTGGTGATGAAAGTTCGTGCATCGGTGAAAAAGCTGTGCCGTAACTGCAAGATTATTCGCCGCGAAGGTGTTGTTCGAGTAATTTGCAGCGCGGAACCGCGTCACAAACAGCGCCAAGGCTGAGTGTGATCCGCTTGAAGCCCGGCAGCTAGTGCGCTGCCGGGTTGATTATTTGTTATTACAGCGATATTATCTCGCGCCCTATTTCTTGGCTTCCGGGGCGTAGGTAGCTGTCAATTGGAGTCCCACTGAATGGCCCGTATTGCAGGCGTTAACATTCCAGATAACAAGCACACTGTTATCTCGCTGACCTACATCTATGGTGTTGGTCGCACTACTGCGCAGAAAATTTGCGCAGACACTGGGGTAAACCCAGCCGCAAAGATCAAGGATCTGAGCGACGAGCAGATTGAGCTGTTGCGTGGCGAAGTGGCGAAGTTCACCACTGAAGGTGACCTGCGTCGCGAAATCAACATGAAAATCAAGCGTTTGATGGACCTCGGTTGCTACCGTGGTCTGCGTCATCGTCGTGGTCTTCCAGTGCGCGGTCAGCGTACCAAGACTAACGCGCGTACCCGTAAAGGTCCGCGTAAGCCGATCCGCAAGTAATCGCCCACGCGAATCGACAGGAAAATTATCATGGCAAAACCTGCTGCTCGTCCTCGTAAAAAAGTTAAAAAGACAGTGGTTGATGGCATCGCCCACATCCATGCTTCTTTTAACAACACAATCGTGACCATCACCGACCGTCAAGGTAACGCGCTTTCTTGGGCTACCTCCGGTGGTTCGGGTTTCCGCGGTTCCCGCAAGTCCACCCCGTTTGCTGCTCAAGTAGCTGCTGAACGAGCTGGCCAAGCTGCGCTGGAATACGGCCTGAAAAACCTCGACGTTAACGTCAAAGGTCCAGGTCCAGGTCGTGAGTCTGCTGTCCGTGCTTTGAACGGCTGTGGCTATAAGATCGCCAGCATCACCGACGTGACGCCAATCCCGCACAACGGGTGCCGTCCGCCGAAGAAGCGCCGCGTGTAATCCAGGAGATTGTAAAGAATGGCTCGTTACATTGGTCCAAAATGCAAACTCGCTCGTCGTGAAGGCACCGATCTCTTCTTGAAGAGCGGCGTGCGCGCGATCGAATCGAAGTGCAACATTGAAGCAGCACCTGGTATCCACGGCCAACGCCGCGGTCGCCAGTCCGATTACGGCACCCAACTGCGTGAAAAGCAGAAGGTCCGTCGTATCTACGGCGTTCTCGAGCGTCAGTTCAGCGGCTACTACAAAGAAGCTGCTGGCAAGAAAGGTGCAACCGGTGAAAACCTGCTGCAACTGCTCGAATGCCGTCTGGACAACGTTGTATACCGTATGGGCTTTGGTTCGACTCGCGCCGAATCCCGTCAGCTGGTATCGCACAAATCCGTCAGCGTAAACGGCCAAACCGTTAACGTACCGTCTTACCAGGTTCGTGCTGGTGACGTGGTCGCGATTCGCGAGAAAGCAAAAAACCAACTTCGCATTGTCCAAGCTCTCGATCTGTGTGCCCAACGTGGCCGCGTAGAATGGGTAGAAGTAGACACTGAGAAGAAGTCGGGCGTTTTCAAGAACGTTCCTGCTCGCAGTGATCTGTCCGCCGACATCAACGAAAGCCTGATTGTCGAGCTCTACTCCAAGTAAGGGCTAGAAAATAGGTGCATCCATGCAGATTTCGGTAAATGAGTTCCTGACACCCCGCCACATTGATGTGCAGGTTGTCAGTCCAACCCGCGCTAAAATTACTCTCGAGCCTCTCGAGCGTGGTTTTGGCCACACCCTGGGCAACGCGCTGCGCCGCATCCTGTTGTCCTCAATGCCCGGCTGTGCAGTAGTCGAGGCCGAGATTGACGGTGTGCTCCACGAGTACAGCGCCATCGAAGGTGTACAGGAAGACGTAATTGAAATCCTGTTGAACCTTAAAGGTCTGGCTATCAAGCTGCACGGCCGTGACGAAGTTACGCTGACCTTGTCGAAGAAGGGTTCGGGGGTGGTTACCGCTGCCGATATTCAGCTGGATCATGATGTCGAGATCGTTAATCCCGATCACGTAATCGCTAACCTGGCGTCTAACGGCGCCCTGAACATGAAGCTCACCGTAGCTCGTGGTCGTGGTTATGAACCGGCCGACTCGCGTCAGAGCGATGAAGACGAAAGCCGCAGCATTGGTCGCTTGCAGCTTGACTCTTCGTTCAGCCCGGTTCGCCGTATCGCATACGTGGTGGAAAACGCCCGTGTCGAGCAGCGTACTAACCTGGACAAGCTGGTTATTGATCTGGAAACCAACGGTACTCTGGATCCTGAAGAGGCTATCCGCCGCGCTGCAACCATTCTGCAACAGCAGTTGGCTGCGTTCGTCGACCTCAAGGGTGACAGCGAACCAGTGGTAATCGAGCAGGAAGACGAGATCGATCCGATCCTGCTTCGCCCGGTTGACGATCTGGAACTGACTGTACGTTCGGCTAACTGCCTTAAGGCGGAAAACATCTACTACATCGGCGACCTGATTCAGCGTACCGAAGTAGAGCTGTTGAAGACTCCGAACCTTGGCAAGAAATCCTTGACTGAAATCAAGGACGTTCTGGCCTCCCGCGGTCTGTCCCTCGGCATGCGCCTCGACAACTGGCCGCCTGCAAGTCTTAAGAAGGACGACAAGGCGACTGCCTGATCGTCGTAATCACCGAACGTGAGTTTGGTAAGGAATGAACCATGCGTCATCGTAAAAGTGGTCGTCACCTGAGCCGTACCAGCTCGCACCGCAAGGCCATGTTCCAAAACATGGCGGTGTCGCTGTTCGAGCACGAGCTGATCAAAACTACACTGCCGAAAGCTAAAGAACTGCGTCGCGTTGCTGAGCCGCTGATCACTTTGGCCAAGACAGACAGCCTGGCTAACCGCCGTTTGGCTTTCGACCGTACTCGTTCGAAAGCTATCGTTGGTAAGCTCTTCAACGACCTGGGCAAGCGTTATGCTACCCGTGAGGGTGGCTACCTGCGCATCCTCAAGTGCGGCTTCCGCACTGGCGACAACGCGCCTATGGCGTACGTCGAGTTGGTTGATCGTGCTACTGCCGGCGAAGCTGTAAGCGCCGAGTAACACGACAGTCTGCAACGAAGAACCGGGCCTGGCGCCCGGTTTTTTGTGCGCGTAATAAAAGCGCATCAGGTCCACGTTTCCCGGGGACGGTGAGCGAGATGGATGTTGGCTCGTTTGGTAGTAATTTTCTATTGAAGCCTACAATTTAATAAATTTGTAGGTGTCATGTTGTTGATTGATACTCCCTCCAAGCCGATTAGCCGGCAGTTCCAAGCCAGACCTGAGGAAATTGCGCATGAGCCAGAATAAAGTCCTTACCACCGCCAGCGGTGCACCCGTTGCGGATAATCAGAATTCCCGTTCTGCCGGCCCCCGTGGCCCGCTGCTGCTCGACGACTTCCACCTGATCGAAAAGCTCGCTCACTTCAACCGTGAAAATATTCCGGAGCGCCGCGTACACGCCAAAGGTTCGGGCGCCTACGGTACGTTCACCGTCACCCGAGACATCACTCAATACACCAGCGCCAAGCTGTTCGAGTCAGTGGGTAAGCAAACCCCGACGTTCCTGCGGTTCTCCACTGTAGGTGGTGAGCGCGGTTCGGCTGACACTGAGCGCGACCCACGCGGCTTCGCCTTGAAGTTTTACACTGAGGAAGGCAACTGGGACATCGTCGGCAACAACACGCCAGTGTTCTTCATCCGTGACCCGCTGAAATTCCCGGATTTCATCCACACCCAAAAGCGCTTGCCGCAAAGCAACCTGAAAAGCGCACAGATGATGTGGGACTTCTGGTCGCACTCCCCAGAGGCGCTGCACCAGGTCACCATCCTGTTCTCTGACCGTGGCATCCCGGATGGCTACCGCCACATGCACGGCTTCGGCAGTCACACCTATAGCCTGATCAACGCCAACGGCGAGCGTCACTGGGTGAAATGGCACTACAAGACCAAGCAAGGCATCAAGAACCTGGCCCCGGCTGAAGCGGCGCGCCTGGCGGGTACCGATCCCGACTATGCCCAGCGCGATCTGTTTGGCGCCATTGAACGTGGTGATTTCCCAAAATGGCGCGTTTGCATCCAGATCATGACCGAGGCTCAAGCGAACGCTCACTACGAAAACCCGTTTGACGTCACCAAGACCTGGTCGCAAAAAGAATTCCCACTGATCGAGGTGGGCGAGCTGGAGCTCAACCGCAACCCGCAGAACTATTTCGCCGAAGTGGAACAGGCCGCTTTCGGCCCAAGCAACATGGTTCCAGGCGTTGGCCTGTCGCCGGACCGTATGCTGCAAGGTCGCGTCTTTGCCTACGCAGATGCTCACCGGTACCGTGTTGGCACCAATCACCAGCAACTGCCGGTGAATGCTCCACGTAACCCGGTCAACAGCTACCAGCGTGACGGTTCGATGGCCTTTGGCAGTAATGGTGGCGCTGCGCCTAACTACGAGCCAAACAGCTACGCCGATGCGCCAAAGCAGGCGCCACAGTACGCGGAGCCTGCACTGGCCTTGAGCGGCGCGGCTGATCGTTACGATCACCGCGAAGACACTGATTACTACAGCCACGCCGGTGCACTGTTCCGCTTGATGAATGACGAGCAGAAAGCGCTGCTGACCAGCAACATCGCCGGTGCGATGGGCGGTGTTTCCAGTGATGTGGTCCAGCGTCAGTTGCAGCACTTCTACAAAGCGGATCCCGCTTATGGAGAAGCAATCGCAAATGCACTGGGTGTATCGCTTAACTGACTCTAAACGATAAGCAGAACCGCCCTCATTTGGGCGGTTTTTGCGTTATTTCAGCTACTTTTCTCCGGAAATCTTCGCTTTTCTGCCGTTGATCCCGTGACCTTCAGGTCAGCATGGTTCAAACTACAGACTTTCAAGCAGGGAGATGTAGGGCGATGCAAGGTCACCCCGACGTAATCGATTACCTCAACACGTTGCTGACGGGCGAACTGGCAGCTCGTGACCAATATTTCATCCATTCGCGTATGTACGAAGACTGGGGCTTTACCGAGCTCTATGAACGTATTAACCATGAGATGGAAGAAGAGGCGCAGCACGCTGACGCACTGATGCGTCGTATCCTCATGCTCGAAGGCACGCCGCGCATGCGTCCCGACGACCTGGATGTGGGCACCACAGTGCCTGACATGCTCGCTGCCGACCTTCGTCTCGAATACAAGGTCCGTGCCGCGCTCTGCAAGGGCATTGAGCTGTGCGAGCAGCACAACGACTATGTCACTCGCGAGATCCTGCGCGTGCAGTTGAATGACACCGAAGAAGATCATACCTACTGGCTGGAAAAGCAGTTGGGTCTGATCAAGCTGATTGGCCTGGAAAACTACCTGCAATCGCAGTTCTGATTCCGGCTACGAAAAAGCCCCTGCCACCGATGAGGTGACAGGGGCTTTTTATCGGGCCCGGTAAATCAGGCCCGGTCGCGCTCCAGCAATGGCTTCAGATAGTAGCCAGTATGGGATTGCGACATCTCGGCAACCTGCTCCGGTGTACCCACAGCAATGATCTGCCCGCCCTTGGAACCGCCTTCCGGCCCCAGGTCCACCAGCCAGTCGGCGGTCTTGATCACATCCAGATTGTGTTCAATCACCACCACCGTATTACCGTGATCACGCAAGCGATGCAGCACGTCCAGCAGTTGCTGAATATCCGCAAAGTGCAGGCCAGTGGTTGGCTCATCAAGGATATACAAGGTTTTGCCTGTATCCCGTTTGGACAACTCACGCGACAACTTCACCCGCTGCGCTTCACCACCCGACAGCGTGGTCGCCGACTGCCCCAGCTTGATATAAGACAGGCCGACATCCATCAATGTCTGCAGCTTGCGCGCCAACGCCGGAACCGCGTCGAAGAACACCCGAGCTTCCTCGATGGTCATCTCCAGGGTTTCGTGAATGTTCTTGCCCTTGTATTTGATTTCCAGGGTTTCACGGTTATAGCGCTTGCTCTTGCACACATCGCACGGCACATAGATATCCGGCAGGAAGTGCATCTCGACCTTGATCAAGCCATCGCCCTGGCAAGCTTCACAGCGACCGCCCTTGACGTTGAACGAGAACCGGCCCGGCCCATAGCCGCGTGAGCGGGATTCCGGAACACCGGCGAACAACTCGCGGATCGGCGTGAACAGCCCGGTGTAAGTCGCCGGGTTGGACCGCGGCGTACGGCCAATCGGGCTCTGGTCGATGTCGACCACCTTGTCCAGATGCTCCAGGCCCTTGATGCTGTCGTGGGCCGCCGCTTCCAGGGTGGTAGCGCCGTTCAGGGCGGTGGCACTGAGTGGGAACAACGTGTTGTTGATCAGCGTCGACTTGCCCGAGCCGGAAACCCCGGTCACACAGGTCAGCAGGCCCAGGGGGATTTCCAGATCCACATTGCGCAAGTTGTTGCCACGAGCACCCTTGAGGTGCAACGCCATCTTCTTGTTGCGCGGCGTGCGCTTGGCCGGCACCGCAATTTTCACGCGGCCCGACAGGTACTTGCCGGTCAGTGAATCCGGATGCGCCATCACTTCCGCAGGCGTGCCCTCGGCGACAATATGCCCGCCATGCACACCCGCGCCAGGGCCGATATCGACCACGTAATCCGCCAGGCGAATGGCGTCCTCATCGTGCTCGACCACAATCACCGTGTTGCCGATATCCCGCAGGTGTTTCAACGTACCCAGCAAGCGATCGTTGTCGCGTTGATGCAAGCCGATCGACGGTTCATCGAGGATGTACAACACGCCCACCAGTCCCGCGCCGATCTGGCTGGCCAGGCGAATCCGCTGGGCTTCGCCGCCCGACAGGGTATCGGCGCTGCGGTCCAGCGACAGATAGTCCAGGCCAACGTTGACCAGGAACTGCAGGCGCTCGCGGATTTCCTTGAGGATCTTGTCGGCAATCTCCCCACGGCGGCCGGTCAGCTTGAGCACCCCGAAGTACTCACAGGCATCGCCGATTGGCAGGTTGGTCACCGCCGGCAACGTCTTCTCGCCAACCCACACGTGCCGCGCTTCGCGGCGCAGGCGAGTGCCACGGCAATCAGGGCAAGGTTGGGTGCTGAGGAATTTCGCCAGCTCTTCGCGCACGCTGGCCGATTCGGTCTCGCGGTAACGGCGCTCAAGGTTCGGCACGATGCCTTCGAACGGGTGGGAGCGCTTGACGATGTCACCACGGTCGTTCAGATACTTGAAGTCGACGTTCTGCGAGCCGCTGCCGTTGAGGATGACCTTCTGCTGGTCCGCCGGCAGTTGGTTGAACGGCACTTCGAGGCTGAACTTGTAGTGCGACGCCAACGACCCCAGCATCTGGAAGTAGTAGACGTTGCGCCTGTCCCAGCCACGAATCGCCCCTTCAGCCAGCGTCAGGTCGCCGTTGACCAGGCGCTTGATGTCGAAGAACTGCTTGACGCCCAGACCGTCACAGGTCGGGCAGGCGCCGGCCGGGTTGTTGAAGGAAAACAGCTTGGGTTCCAGCTCGCTGATGGCATGGCCGCAGATCGGGCAGGCAAAGCGCGCAGAGAAGATGATCTCTTCGCCAGGCTCGTCGTCCATCGGCGCGACCAGGGCAATACCGTCGGCCAGCTTCAACGCGGTCTCGAAGGATTCTGCCAGGCGCTGCTGCAGGTCGGCACGCACCTTGAAACGGTCGACCACCACATCGATGGAGTGCTTCTTCTGCTTGTCGAGCTTGGGCGCTTCATCCAGCTCATAAAGCTTGCCGTTGATGCGGGCGCGCACGAAACCTTGCGCCCGCAGCTCTTCAAAGACCGACAGGTGTTCGCCCTTGCGCTCGCGGATGACGGGCGCCAGCAGCATCAGCTTGGCGCCTTCCGGCTGGGCCAGCACCAGGTCAACCATCTGGCTGACGGTCTGGGCTTCCAGCGGAATATCGTGGTCCGGGCAGCGTGGAATGCCCACGCGTGCATACAGCAGACGCAGGTAATCGTAGATTTCGGTAATGGTGCCCACGGTGGAGCGCGGGTTATGGGACGTCGATTTCTGCTCGATGGAAATGGCCGGCGACAAACCTTCGATGGTGTCGACGTCGGGCTTTTCCATCATGGACAGGAACTGCCGGGCATAGGCCGACAGCGATTCCACATAGCGGCGCTGGCCTTCGGCATACAGCGTGTCGAACGCCAGGGACGATTTGCCCGAACCGGACAGGCCGGTGATGACGATCAGTTTGTCCCGGGGCAGGGTCAGGTCGATGTTCTTCAGGTTGTGGGTTCTAGCCCCACGAATCAGGATCTTGTCCAAGATGGCCTCGCACGGCGGGCGTAAATAATGCCGGAGTATACGGCTAAAGACTGGATGAATATACACTGTCAAAAGGCCGCTTGCAGCCTTACATGAAAGCTGCGCGGCAAAGCGCCGCATATACCCTCTCAATCGATGGGACTGGTAGAATCGCCGCCGGTTCACACGAGGTTTTTCCATGCACGATCCCCACAGCGAACGCATGAGTAGCGGCGAGACCCGAGCGGCAAGCGGTCTGGCCCTGGTGTTCGCCTTCCGTATGCTGGGCATGTTTATGGTGTTGCCGGTGCTGGCGACCTATGGAATGGATCTCGCAGGCGCGACCCCCGCATTGATCGGCCTGGCGATTGGCGCCTATGGCCTGACCCAGGCCATCTTCCAGATACCGTTCGGCATCATTTCCGACCGTATAGGCCGTCGCCCGGTGATTTACCTGGGGCTGATCGTGTTCGCCCTCGGCAGTGTGCTCGCGGCGCAGTCCGATTCGATCTGGGGCGTGATCGCCGGACGTATCCTGCAAGGCGCCGGGGCGATTTCCGCTGCGGTGATGGCGTTGCTGTCGGACCTGACCCGCGAACAACATCGCACCAAGGCCATGGCCATGATCGGCATGACCATTGGTTTGTCGTTTGCCGTGGCGATGGTGGTCGGCCCGCTGCTGACTCGCGCCTTCGGCCTGCACGGGTTGTTCCTGGCCACCGGCGGCATGGCGTTGATCGGTATCGTGATCGTGGCCTTCATGGTGCCGCGCTCGACCGGCACGCTGCAGCACCGTGAGTCCGGCGTCGCGCGCAAGTCGCTGTTGCCGACGCTCAAGCACCCGGACCTGCTGCGCCTGGATTTAGGTATCTTCGTGTTGCACGCAATGCTGATGTGCAGCTTCGTCGCCTTGCCCCTGGCGCTGGTGCAGAAAGCCGGTTTGCCCAAGGAGCAGCACTGGTGGGTCTACCTGACCGCCCTGTTGGTTTCGTTCTTCGCCATGATCCCGTTCATCATCTACGGCGAGAAGAAACGCAAAATGAAACGAGTTCTGCTCGGTGCCGTCGCGACATTGATGCTCACTGAACTATTCTTCTGGAAGTTCGGCGACAGCCTGCGGGCGCTGGTGATCGGCACGGTGGTGTTCTTCACCGCGTTCAACCTGCTGGAAGCGTCATTGCCGTCGCTGATCAGCAAGGTTTCACCGGCCGGCGGCAAGGGCACGGCGATGGGCGTGTATTCCACCAGCCAGTTCCTCGGTTCGGCGCTGGGCGGGATCATGGGCGGCTGGATGTTCCAGCATGGCGGTTTGTCGGTTGTGTTCCTCGGATGCGCCGGGCTGGCTGCACTTTGGCTGGTCTTTGCTGTTACCATGCGCGAACCTCCGTATGTGACGAGCCTACGCCTGCCGTTATCGCCTGAAGCGATGCGCGAAGCCGGCTTGGCCGAGCGCCTGAAGGCCGTCGTTGGAGTAACGGACGCAGTAGTGGTCGCAGAAGAAACTGCGATTTACATCAAATTGGACACCGAATTATTGGATCGCGCGACGCTCGAGCACCTGGTCAACCCAGTGCCGACAGCGCGCCCAGCCTAGGAGAACGTTATGGCCCGTGGGGTTAACAAAGTCATATTGGTCGGTACATGCGGCCAGGATCCCGAAGTTCGCTACCTGCCTAACGGTAACGCCGTGACCAACCTGAGTCTGGCGACCAGCGAACAGTGGACCGACAAGCAGACCGGCCAGAAGGTCGAGAAAACCGAATGGCACCGCGTGTCGATGTTCGGCAAAGTGGCCGAAATCGCCGGTGAGTACCTGCGCAAAGGTTCGCAGGTCTACATCGAAGGCAAACTGCAAACCCGCGAGTGGGAAAAAGACGGCATCAAGCGTTACACCACTGAAATCGTGGTCGACATGCAAGGCACCATGCAATTGCTGGGCGGCCGTCCACAGGGCGACCAACAGGGCCAGGGCGGCATGTCCAACTCGGCACCGCGTCCACAGCAATCGCGTCCGCAGCCAAGCCAGCAGCCTCAGCGTGAGTCGCGTCCAGCGCCACAACAGGCCGCCCCGCAGCCGGCTCCGGATTTCGACAGCTTTGATGACGATATCCCGTTCTGAGGCCTAAACCTCCAGACACAACAAAACCCCCGATAGCCCTGGCGTCGGGGGTTTTTTATGGGCGATGCTTAACCACCAAGAGAGGAGAGCCCGATGACCTGGTCCGCCAAGCAGTACACGATGTTCGAGCAGCAGCGCACGCGCCCCGTCCGCGACCTGGTGGCCGCGATTCCCAATACCGATGTGGGCACGGCCGTTGATCTGGGCTGTGGTCCCGGCAATTCCACCCAGGTGTTGGCCGAACGCTTTCCACACGCCCACATTACCGGCATGGACAGCTCCGATGACATGCTGCGCGACGCCCGCAAGCGCCTGCCGGCCTTGAGCTTCGAACTGGCGGATATCGGCGCCTGGCGTCCGGCGCAGCCCTTCGACGTGATTCTCGCCAATGCGTCTCTGCAATGGCTGCCTGACCACGCCTCGCTCTATCCGCACCTGGTCAACCAACTGACCCCCGGCGGCACGCTGGCGGTGCAGACGCCGGACAACCTCGACGAGCCTGCCCACCGGCTCGCCCGTGAGGTCGCAGCGCAGGGGCCATGGGACGCGAAGATCGGCGCGGTCAAGCATAACGAGCGGCATTCGGCGAGCTATTACTTCGAACTGCTGAACCGGCATTGCAGCACCGTCGATGTCTGGCGTACCACCTACCACCATCCGTTGGCAGACCACGGGGCAGTGGTGGAGTGGTTCAAGGGTTCAGCGCTGCGGCCTTTCCTGGCGCCACTGAACGATGACGAAGAAGCCGCTTTCCTGCAGGCGTACCAGGCACGGATTACCCAGGCTTATCCAGCCCTGGCGGATGGCACGGTACTGCTGCCATTCCCGCGCCTGTTTATCATCGCCACACGCTGAACGCGCCAAGCGGCGGTCAAGCCACCGCCGCTTGGGCTTTCAAATAGTCTTCCGTCGACACCACACTCGCATAGCCGAAGGCCAGCGCGGCCATGTAGGCGCCATGCACCTGCGCGGCGGGAATCACCTGCCCATTGAAGTCCTGGTCACAGGTAGCGCAGGCGTCATGAATGACCGTGACCTTGTAGCCCAAGTCTGCCGCCGCCCGCGCCACAGCGTCGATGCACATATGGCTCATGCTGCCGATCACGACCACGTCGGTAATGCTGCGCCGTTCCAGCAACTCGCGCAGGTTGGTCTGGCGAAAGGCATTCACAAAGTGCTTGAGCACCACCGGCTCGTTACCCTGGTTCAGCACGTTGGCATGCAACTGCGCGCCTTCGGAGCCCGGCGTGAAGAACGGCGCGTCATCGTCCGCGAACTCATGACGCACGTGGATCACCGCATCGCCGGCCTGACGAAAGGCCTTCAGCACCTGCGCGGCGTTGTCCGCAGCGGCCTCCACACCCTCAAGCGGCCACTTGCCCTGGGGGAAGTAGTCGTTCTGGATATCGATCAGGATGAGTGCTTGCTTGGCCATGTGGGTTGCCTCGTGATGGGTTGATAGGTCCAGTATCTTAGCTGGCGCCGCCGTCGGATATCGGCTGCCATACATGTGAATCGTGCAGAACGCCGCGTGCACGAGGCCGCATCGTGCAGAATGGCGCAGGCTAACTGCTATTGCGTGTCCGGCAACTGATTGATTTTAAAGCGCTCCTGCTCAGCGCGAGCTTGGCCTGATCCCTGCTACGCTTCTTTTACACACATGGCCGGATGCCAAGGGGGATGCATGACCCCGATTTCACGTAAAAAGCTGGTGCTCTCTCATTCAACGCGCAGCGGCGCACCCCAGCATGAAGTGGAGACCAATCGCGCCCTGGCGCGCTGGCTCGCGCAGATACTGGGGCTAAAATTCGGCGGCAGCTACGACCCGCTCAAGCACGCCGGCCACGATCTGTATCTGCTTCCCACACAAACGCTGGTGGGGGCCGCCCAGGCACAAGCGCTCAATATCAAGGGCCCGCAAGACCTGTGGGGCGGTTATGTCGATCATGCGTTCATCTGTACCAAAGCCATCACTCATGGCCTATTGAGCCCGCAAGCCCAGGCGCCCGAGGGCTGGTCGCCGCTGTTTTGCGAGCGCGTGCGCGACGTAGTCCTTGATGGCTTGAGTGTCTTCGCGCTGGCAGATGCACGGCCAGCCGCGACCCGTTTGCTCTACAGCGGGCCGATTCGCTTGAAGCCCGTAAACGCCTGCGCGGGACGCGGGCAAGAGGTGATCCGCAGCCTCGACGAATTCGATGCCCTGCTGGCGCGTCCCGAAGCCGCCGCAATGTTCAACGATGGGGTGGTGCTGGAACAAGACCTGCAGGATGTAGTCACTCACAGTGTGGGCCAGAGCTTTATTGGCGATCACGTCTTCAGTTACTGCGGCGAGCAATACCTGACCCGGGACGGGCAGGGCGAAGAGGTCTACGGCGGCTCCAAACTGCTGGTGGTGCCCGGCGGCTACGACGACTTGCTCACGCTGGCTCTGCCGGACGATGTACGCGAAGCCGTCAGGCAAGCGCAGGTCTTCGACAAGGCTGCCGATGAAGCCTACCCCGGCTTCTACGCCTCGCGCCGCAACTACGACATCGCCCAGGGGCTGGACAGCGACGGCCAACGCCGCAGTGGCGTACTCGAACAGTCCTGGCGCATGGGCGGGGCCAGCAGCGCGGAAGTCGCGGCGCTGCAAAGCTTCGTCAACCACCCCGGCTTGCGCGCGATCCGCGTGGCCTCGGTGGAAACCTATGTGGACCGGACGTTACCGGCAGACGCCATCGAGGTGTACCGCGGCCCGGCTGAAAACAGCGACTTTCTCCTCAAATATGTGACGGTTAACGCTTATGACGGCTAGAAGCGAGAGCATCGCAATCGACATTGATGACGAACAGATGAGCGGGACCTTCCTCAGCCCCAAATCCAAAGTGCCGGGCGTGTTGTTCGTGCACGGCTGGGGCGGCAGCCAGGAGCGCGACCTGGAGCGCGCCAAAGGCATCGCGGGGCTAGGTTGCGTGTGTCTGACCTTCGACCTGCGCGGCCATGCAGGCACGGGTATCCCGCTTTCGCGAGTGACCCGTGAAGACAACCTGCGCGACCTGTTGGCCGCCTACGACCGCCTGTTGTCTCACCCGGCCATCGACACCTCGGCGGTGGCGGTCGTGGGCACCAGCTATGGGGGCTACCTGGCGGCGATCCTCACCTCATTGCGCCCGGTGCGCTGGCTGGCGTTGCGGGTGCCTGCGCTTTACCGCGACCAGGAATGGCTCAAGCCCAAGCGTGACCTGGATAAAGCCGACCTGATGGATTACCGCAGTACGCTGGTGCAGGCCGAAACCAACCGGGCCCTGCATGCCTGCGCAAAATTCAGCGGTGATGTGCTGATCGTCGAATCGGAGACCGACGACCACGTGCCCCACGCCACCATCATGAGTTACCGCGCGGCCTGCCAGAACACCCATTCCCTGACCCACCGCATCATCGATGGCGCCGACCATTCGTTGAGTGACCCGGTGTCGCAACAGGCCTACACCTCGATCCTGGTGGACTGGATCACCGAGATGGTAGTGGGTGAACGGCTGAGCATCATTCAATCCCGCTAGTGCGCTAAGCGGGTGTTTTCTTCACCCGCAACGCCTTGGCCTTCGCTTCCACCCCCAAATACATCACCAGCGCGATCAACAACGGGCAAATGAAATAGATCGCCCGATAGGCAATCAACCCGGCCAGCAGACTGCCGCGCGACGCCTCATGCTGCAGCAGCCCGATAAACACCGCTTCCAGCACCCCAAGGCCCGCTGGAATATGCGTGAGCACCCCGGCAATCGCGCTGATCAGCAGCACCCCCAGCACCAGCGGATAATCCAGTTTCGCCGGCAACAGCGTGAAAATCACCGCCGCCATCAGCGACCAGTTCAATGCGCCCAACATCAATTGCAAGCACGCCATGCGCAGCGACGGCAGGTTGATTTCCATGCCGCGAATCGTCCACGCACGTTTTTTCGAAAACTGGCAGGCCACCAGGTAACCGAGGCTCGCCAGCACCAACAGCGCACCGATGCCTTGCAATGCCGTGGTGCTGACCTTCCAACCCGGCGGCATGGTGACCAGGCCGCTGCTGAAGATCACGCCCGAGATCGCCATATAGCCGAACCAGTTGGTTGCCAGGCTCAGCCCCAGGATCTTGGCGATATTGCCGGTGCTCACCCCCAGTCGCGAATACAGCCGATAACGCATGGCGATGCCGCCTACCCACGCGCTCAGGTTGAGGTTGAACGCGTAGCTGATGATGCCCACCGGCAGGATCTGCTTCCAGCGCAAGGGCTGGCGAATGTAGGTGCGGCCGATCAGGTCGAAGCAGGCATACACAATAAAGCTGCACACGGTCAGCGCGCCGGCGATCAGCAGGGTGCGCACCTTGAATTCGCTCAACGTCTGCAGCACTTCGCTCCAGTCGATGCGTCGGGCAAGCAAGGTGAACAACACGATCAGCAGCACAAAGAACGCAAGGGTCAGGGGCTTCTTCCAGCGCTGGAACCGCGAGCCGTTTTTTTCAGACGTCATGGGCCGGACTCTCAATGGGTTTCAAACGCGGCTTGTGTGCCGGCAGCCAGCCGGTGAGGGCGGGGAAGTGACGCATCACATGAAAGACCAGGAAGCCCACGGTCAGGCGCCATAACCACAGGCGCGGTTTGCGTTTTGCCGGCATGGTCTGGCAATGGTCCCTGGCGAGCGCTTCCAGGCTTTCGTACAACTGCTGATTGAACGCCCGGTCGCGAATCAGCACATTGGCTTCAAGGTTCAATGCCAGGCTCAACGGGTCCAGGTTGCTTGAGCCTACGGTGCTCCAGTCATCGTCTATCAAAGCCACCTTGCCGTGCAGGGGGCGCTGGCAGTACTCGTGAATGACCACGCCGTCCTTGAGCAGATAGTCATACAGCATGCGCGCCGCCAGCTTGGCGAGCAGCACATCCGGCTGGCCCTGCATGATCAATTGCACATGCACGCCACGGCGCGCGGCGTTGCGGATTTCACGCAGCAGGCGGTAACCGGGGAAGAAATACGCGTTGGCAATCACGGCGCGCGTACGCGCTTTGCTCAACGCGTGAATATAGGCTTCTTCGATGTCATCGCGATGCTGCACGTTGTCGCGATAAATCAGGCGTACCAGACCGTCTTCGTCAGACGTTGCCCATGGCGTAGGACGTTGCTGGCGGCGCCGCCATCCACGCCGCGTACGCACCTGGCGACCACTTTGCGCCAGGGCGAAGTGGTGCAGGTCGGCCACCGCCGGGCCAACGATTTGCACCGCATAGTCCTGCTTGGCTTCAGGGCCGAAGTCACCCAGATGGTCGGCGGAAAAGTTGATACCGCCGATGAACGCCACGCTGGCATCCACCACCACGATTTTACGGTGCAGGCGACGAAACCAGTTGGTGCGGATACCCAGCGTCTTCGAGGCCGGATCGAACATCTGCACCACCACCCCGGCCTCGGCCAGCTCGCGCAAAAATGCCGTGCTCAGTTCGCCGCAACCAAAGCCATCCAGGCTGGCCACCACCTTCACTCCGCGCTGCGCGGCTTCGATCAGGATGGCTTTGAGTTCAAAGCCGACCTTGTCTTCGAAGAGGATAAACGTCTCCAGCAGAATCTCGCGCTGCGCTGCGCGCATGGCCTCGAACACCTTGGGAAAGTAGGCCTCGCCATTTTCCAGCAACTCGATGCGGTTGCCGCTCTGCCAGCCGTAATCGAGGTCACGCGCCTTGGCATCATCCGGCGGCTGGTCGGTGGCGATATGTTCTACAGCAACGTTCATAGCTCAATCTCCACCGACAGCGGCACATGGTCAGACAAATGGGACCAGGGGCGCGTGGTCAGCACCCGGGGGTTATGCACCTTCAGATTGCGCACGTAGATGCGGTCCAGCGGCAACAACGGCAGGCGCGCGGGAAAGGTGCGTGCCGGTTTGCCCTGGGTCTGCACGAACACTTCCTCGAGGCCGCTTTGGCTCAGGTCGGCACGCTGGCGCCAGTCGTTGAAATCGCCGGCGACCACCACCGGCGCATCGGCCGGGATCTCGCTGATGCGTTGCTCCAGCAAGCGCAATTGCTGCTGGCGATGCACTTCACGCAGGCCCAGGTGGATGCAGATTGCATGCACTTCCTGCCCGCTGCCCGGCAGGCGCAGGACGCAATGCAGCAGGCCGCGGTTTTCGTGGCCGCTCTGGGAGATGTCTAGGTTATCGTGACGGATGATCTGGAATTTCGACAGCAACGCGTTGCCGTGGTCGCCGTGGGGGTAGACCGCGTTGCGCCCGTAGGCGAACTGCGGCCAGATGCTGTCGGCGAGAAACTCGTACTGCGGCATCTTCGGCCAGTCGCTGTAGCGCTGTGGATGCTGCTCGTGGGTGCCATGGATTTCCTGCAGGAACACCATGTCGGCGCCCACGCTGCGCACGGCTTCGCGCAGTTCGGGCAGGATGAAACGCCGATTCAAGGCGGTGAAACCCTTGTGGATATTGACCGTCAGCACGGTAAAGCGAGTAATGGGGGCAGTGGGTGTGATGGGAATCAACTCCGGCTGTGTCATGGCAGCACTCCAGGTTCCGGCAGTTGCCCCGGCGCTGTCGCCAAGTGCTTGTCCAGACCGAAACGCTGCAACAATTGGCGGGCATCGAAAGGCGCACGCACCTTGATGTCGTTATCGAAAAAGCAGAACACGTCGCGCTGTTTGCGCGCGCGTGGCTTGTGTTGTGGGTCGATCAAGTGCGCATCCGCAGGCTGTTTGCCATGGCGCCAACGCTCGATGCGCTCGCCCCAGCGCGCGAGGGCGTCGTCGGTGTAGCCACTGGCGTACAACTGCTTGTCGCCATGCAGGCGCAGGTACAGGAAGTTGGCGGTGACGTCTTCGACATACGGCCACTTGCCAGCAGTGTCGGCAACCACCAGGGCGACGCCGTACTTGTCCAGCAACTGCACAAACTCCGGCACCGCAAAGCTCTTGTGGCGAATTTCCACCGCATGGCGCAACGGCTGCTTGCCGTAGGCCTTCATGCTCGCCTTGCCATTCAGACGTGGCTCATGCTGATGGGCGAGGGCGGCGGCCTGCAAGGTGGTGGTGGGCAGTTCGGCCAGAAAGGCTTCGAACAGGGGCGGGTCGAACTTGAAACTGGGCGGGAATTGCCAGAGGATCGGCCCAAGCTTGTCCTTGAGCTCCAATACCCCGGACGCGAAGAAATTCGCCAAGGGCTTGTGTACATCGCGCAGGCGCAGAATGTGGGTGATATAACGCGGGGCCTTGACGCTGAACATGAACCCTTCGGGCGTGTCGGCATACCACTCGGCGTAGCGCTTGGGGGTTTGCAGCGCGTAGAACGAACCGTTGATTTCGATCGCATTGACGGCGCGTGAGGCAAACTGCAACTCGCGTTTCTGGGTCAAGCCTTCGGGGTAGAAATCGCCCCGCCAGGGCGTATAGCGCCAGCCGGAAATGCCGATGTGAATCGCCGCCATGCTTACTCCCGTTGATCCAGGGTCGATTGCCCCGCGTTTTGGGATGACTACGATCTTTGGCCGAAAGTTTCCACATTCCTACAGGCGGTAGAGGGGCAGGAGGTGGGGCAGAGGCCGGGCGAATCAGGGGAACGATCACGGCTCAAACCCGTCAGTTCCTTACAGACCCCCAGAAGGAGCCCGGTGTTTTGCTGAATTTAAAGACTGCATTACTGCTCGTCGCGCTGCTGCTATGCGGCAACGGCGCACTGCAAGCCGCGGCCACCGCGCCTGAACCCGAAGCCCCGGCCAAGCCGGAATTGCTGGTGGAGGGCGGCCTGCTCGGGGCCATCAGTTCCAGCATCGATGATGTGCAACAGAAGCTGGACCTCAACCAGAATTTCATCGACGAGTGGCGCCTGCGTGCCGACCGGGCCGCGAATGAAGTCGGGCGTCTGGTCGACCAGACGGCGGCGCGCTCGCCATGGAGCGTGGCCGGGGATTTCCTGTTGCTGTCGGCCGTGTGGATCGGTGCGTTTGCGGTGCTGACGCTGGTGGGCCGCATTATCGTGCGGCGCTTGGGCCTGCGGGGTTTTTTCCAGCGCCGGGCGCGCCTGCTGGCGGTGCTGGGGTATGTGGTGCCCTACACCCTCCCGGCCATTATCTGCCTGCCGTTGACGCTGTATGTCAGCCACTTTTTAGCCACCTCTGTGGGCCGGGCGCTGGCGCTGTGTTTTGCCTACGCCACCAGCAGCGGCATCTTCTCTACCTCGATGCTGCTGTGCGTCATCGTCATGTTCAACCTCGGCCACAAGCGCCCGGCAGTGCGGTTGATCCGCGACTATTGCCCCAAACCGCTGTTCCTGATCGGCTTCCTCGCCGCCCTCAGTGACGCGTTGACCAGCCCGCAGATCGCCCGTCAGCTCGGCGGCAATATCACCAGCAGTATCGCGGTGTTTACCGGGCTGTTCGCGACGGTGATCTTTGGCGTGCTGGTGGTGCGTCTGCGCCGTCCGGTGGCCCACCTGATCCGCAATCGGCCGCTGGCCCAGCGTCTCAAGCATCCGGCGTTGCAGCAGTCGTTGCGGGTATTTTCCGGACTCTGGTACTGGCCGATTCTGCTGATGGTGCTGGTCTCGGCAATCAACCTGATCGGTGCCGGCGACGACAACCAAAAGGCCCTGCGCTGTGCCTTGTTCACCACCATCCTGCTGATCGGCACGGTGTTTCTCAGCACCGTGCTGCAACACCTGTTCAAGTCTCGCAGCCAAGTGGCGATCCAGCGCAGCAGCGCCTACAAGGAGCGCTTCCTCAGCCTGCTGCACGCGATATTGCGCATCGTCATGGCGGTGGCCTTTATCGAAATCCTCGGGCGTATCTGGGGCGTGTCGTTGTTCGAGTTTGCCCAGCGCAACTCGGTGGGGCGGGCGATCAGCGATTCCCTCAGCAGCATCGGCCTGATCCTGCTGATGACCTGGCTGTTCTGGGTGGTGCTCGATACGGCGATTCAGGAAGCGCTCAAACCGCCGGTCAACAAGCGCTCCAGCCGCCAGCCCAGTACCCGTGTGAAAACCATCCTGCCGCTGCTGCGCAACGCGGTGAAAATCATCCTGGTGGTGATTTGTGCCATCACCACCATGGCCAACCTGGGCATCAACGTCGCGCCGCTGCTGGCGGGTGCGGGTGTGGTCGGCCTGGCCATCGGTTTCGGCTCGCAGCAATTGGTGCAGGACGTGATCACCGGCCTCTTCATCATTATCGAAGACACCCTGTCGATCGGCGACTGGGTGGTACTCGACTCCGGCCATGCCGGCACGGTCGAGGGCCTGACCATTCGCACCCTGCGCCTGCGCGACGGCAAGGGCTTTGTGCATTCGGTGCCGTTCGGGCAGATCAAGGCGGTTACCAACCAGTCGCGTCAGTTTGCGTATGCGTTCTTCTCGGTGCAGTTCACCTACGACACCGATGTGGACAAAGCCGTGGAGCTGATCCGCGAGGCCGGCCAGTCGATCCGCGACGACGTGTTCCTCAAGTACAACCTGCAAGGGCCTCTGGAGGTGTTCGGCGTCGACAAGATGGACCTCAACGGCGTGGTGCTGACGGCGCAGTTCCGTACCGTGTCGGGTGGGCAGTATGCGGTGAGCCGCGCGTTTAACCAGCGCTTGAAGAAGCTTGTGGATAACTGCGACGACGTGCATTTCGCGCAGACTTATCCACAGCAGGTTGTGTTGCCCAAGCGCGTGGGGCAGGAGCATGAGGTGGAGATGACCGAGCAGCCGCGTTCCGAATGAATGATTGGGGTGCCTGAGCTGGCGCCATCGGGGGCAAGCCCCCTCCCACATTTGAACGGTGTTCGCAGATCCAGTGTGGGAGGGGGCTTGCCCCCGATGAGGCCCTCAAACTCACCGCCTGAGCAATTTCTCCTGAATCGCCTGCTGATCCACCTCCAGCAGCACCTGCTGCTTACCCCCCACCATCACCCCCGCCGGCACCCCATCCCGGTACACGATCCGATTGCCACTCACCGCCGGCACTTTGCTTCCCGGCAGCAGTGTGCCGACAAGGTTCAGCGGGTCTGCCCCGCACACTGCGATCAAGCTGCCGTCATGGGGGCGACGCCGTACTTCACGCAGCAACGGGATCGCCTCCGGCAGTGCGAACTGTTCCCCCGCCAGGCCACTGACAAACCGCCCGCCGCGAATCTCGCCCCGCGCTTCGAGGCGGTGGTAGGTGCGCAGCAATTCGCGCCAGCTCGGCAACCAGTCCGCTTCGCGCTCCAGCAGGCGCCAGAACACCACGCCATAGCGGCGCAGCAGGGTCATCGCGACATGCTCCAGCATCTCGGCCGAATGCGCACCGGGCTCGCCTGGCGCGCGGCGAATCAAGGCCCAGCGCCCTGCATCGTCCATGCCGCCGATAAAGGCGCCGCGTCCACGCCGGCTGCTGCGCGCCTGGCGTTTGCTGGCGGGCGTGGTCAGGGCGCGCAGCCCGGCGAAGCTGTCGGCATTCACCAACCCCGCGCCGACCAGCTCCTGCAACGCGGTTTCCAATTCGCTGCGCAGCAGATGGGCTTCATGCACCAGCTCATCAAAAAACAACGCGCCTTGTTCACGCAGGGCCAAATGGACTTTCTGCGCCTTGGGCGACAGCGTCGTGCTGTCGGTCTGTTCGGTCAGCCCGCTCCACAACGGCACCTGGCTGCGCGGTAACAGCACGATTGGCGTGCTGCGCAAGGCAATGGCGCCGGCTTTGTGGCTCAGGCGCGTCCACACCAGCTTGCCACTGCGGCACAGGTCGTCGAGCCAGGTCGAGGCGTAATCCTTGATACGCGCACTGAGCAGGTCACTGTCCCAGGCCGACGTGGCGGCGGCGTAGCCTTCGAACTGGGCGACTATCTGCGGCAACACCGCGCTGCCCTGGCCGCGCGTGCTGTCGGACAAGTGCTGCCAGTCGAACAGAAAACGCATGAAATCCTGCAGCGCCACCGGTTCGATTTCCCGGCGCAGGCGCTTGACCGTGTAGCGATGAATACGCGCCAGCAGGTGCCGTTCGCACCATTGCTCAGCGCTACAGCCTGGGCTGAAGTGCCCGCGCAGCACGTAGCCTTCCTGCTCCAGCCGCGCCAACCCCTGGGCCACGGTAGCGGGCGGCAGCGCCAGGGGCGCGGCAATCTCGGGCAGCGTCAATGGGCCGAAACCGCCCAGGCGCGCGCGCAGCACTTCCACCAAGGCCTCATCGGATGTCCACGGCTCATCGAAACCGGGCAGCAGCGGCAGGTTGTGCGGGTAGATTGCCTGCAAACAGCTCAAGCGTTCCACGGCCACCCACAGGCCGTTGGGCAACGGATAGGCGCGTCCGGCCTTGTGCAAAGCCCGCAACCACTTGGCCCATTCTGGCGTGACCTCCTGCTCTGCAATACAGGCCAGGCTCATCAGCGCTTCGTGCATTTCATCCGGCCCCTGGGGCGCGGGCCAGGCCTCCTCGCGTACCCCGGCGATCGCCTCGGCATCCAGTGCGCCGAGGTCGTCGGTACTCTGCGGGTCGCTCCAGCGGCGGTTGAGCACCGCCTGGGTGCGGCGTTCTTCCAGTGGCGCGTCATCGAGAAAGGTGTAGGGGCGCGCGCTGAGAATTTCGGCGGCCATCGGCGAGGGTGCGGGTAGGTCGCGGCTGACCATGCGCACGTCGCCTGCTTCCATGCGTCGCAACAGGGCCAGCCAGCCTTCGCTGTCCATGGCTTCGTGCAGGCAGTCATCGAGGGTTTGTTCCACCAGCGGGTGGTCGGGCACTTCGCGTTCGCCGGCGAGGTTTTCCAGGCAGGCAATCTGGTCGGGAAACACACTGGCGATCAGGTCTTCGCTTTTCATGCGCTGGATCTGCGGCGCCACCTTGCGCCCGCCGGTGTAGCGCGGCAATGCCAGGGCCACACCGGCGTTCCAGCGCCAGCGCACGCCGAACAGCGGCGCATCCAGCACGGCCTGGATCAGCAGGTGTTCGGCGCTGTTGCTGTTGAGGTAGCGCCACACGTCATCCAGCGCGAAGCTGTGGCTGGTGGACAGCGACAGCACAATCGCATTTTCGCTGGCCGCCGCTTGCAGCTCGAAGTTGAAGGTGCGGCAAAAGCGTTTGCGCAGGGCCAGGCCCCAGGCGCGGTTGATACGGCTGCCAAAAGGCGTGTGGATGATCAACTGGGTGCCGCCGGACGCGTCGAAAAACCGCTCCATGATCAAGGTGTCCTGCGACGGCAAGGCGCTGAGGGCCAGGCGCGTGCGGGCCAGGTAATCCAGCAGTTGCTCGGCGCTGGCGCGGCTCAGGCCGAGGGTGTCGGTGAGCCACGCCTGCGCCGGTTGCAGGTCACCGGGGCTGGCGCCGAGCAGGTGGTCCAACTGCCCCTGCAAACGGGCCACGGCCGCCGATAACTCGTTGCTGCGCCCCGGCGCTTCGCCCATCCAGAACGGAATGGTCGGCGGCTGACCGTGGGCGTCCTCGACGCGCACCTTGCCGGCGTCCACCCGCAGGATGCGGTAGGACGTATTGCCGAGCTGGAAAATATCGCCGGCGATGCTTTCCACCGCAAAGTCTTCGTTGACGCTGCCGATGTTCAGGCTCTGGGGCTCGAGCAGCACGCTGTAGTCGGCGTTGTCGGGGATGGTGCCGCCGCTGGTCACGGCCGTGAGCCGGGCGCCACGGCGGCCGCGCAGGGTGTGAGTCACGGCGTCCCGATGCAGATAAGCGCTGCGCATGCCCTGGCGGCCGTTGTAGCCGTCGGCGAGCATGTGCAACAGCGCCTGGTAATGGCGCTCGTCCAGCGCGGCATAGGGCGCGGCGCGGCGCATAAGCGTCAGCAGGGCCGCTTCCGACCATTCGCGCGCGCTGACTTCGGCGATGATCTGCTGGGCCAGCACGTCCAGCGGCGCCACGGGGATATGCAGGGTGTCGAGCTCGCCACGGCGCACGCAGTCGAGGAGGGCGACGCATTCGATCAAGTCGTCGCGGGTGGTGGCAAACAGGCGGCCCTTGGGCGTGCCGCCGACCTGGTGCCCGGAGCGGCCGACCCGTTGCAGAAACCCGTTGATCGAGCCGGGCGAGCCGATCTGGCAGACCAGGTCCACATCGCCGATATCAATGCCAAGCTCCAGCGACGCGGTGGCGATCAGCACTTGCAGCGCACCGGCCTTGAGGCGTTGCTCGGCGTCCAGGCGCATTTCCTTGGCCAGGCTGCCGTGGTGGGCGGCCACCGCCGCCTTGCCCAAACGCTCGCTCAGATGCCGCGCCAAGCGTTCGGCCAGGCGCCGGGTGTTCACGAATATCAGCGTGGTGCGGTGTTCGCGTGCCAGCTCGGCGAGGCGGTCGTAGACCAGCTCCCACACATCATTGGCCATCACCGCCGAAAGCGGCACCGGCGGCACTTCGATAGCCAGGTCGCGCGGGCGGGCGTGGCCGATGTCGACAATGGCGCACTCGCGGCCGCTACCGACCAAAAACCGCGACACCGCATCGATAGGCTTTTGCGTGGCCGACAGGCCGATGCGCGTCAGCGCCTCGGCGCACAAGGCTTGCAGGCGCTCCAGGCTTAACGCCAGGTGGCTGCCGCGCTTGCCGGCGGCAATCGCGTGGATCTCATCGACGATCACCGTGCGCGTGCTGGCGAGCATCTGCCTGCCCGAGTCCGAGCCCAGCAGCACATACAGCGATTCCGGGGTGGTGACCAGGATATGCGGCGCGCGCTTGCGCATCTGCGCGCGGTCTTTTTGCGGAGTGTCGCCGGTGCGCACTGCGGTGCGGATCACCAACGGCGGCAGGCCGGATTTTTCAAGATGCTCGGTGATGCCGGCCAGCGGGTTTTGCAGGTTGAGTTGAATGTCGTTGGACAGCGCCTTGAGTGGCGAAATGTAGACCACCAGGGTTTCATCGGGCAGTTGGCCGCCGTTGGCCAGACCCTGGTGGACCAGATCGTCCAGCACCGCGAGAAAGGCGGTCAGGGTCTTGCCCGAACCGGTCGGCGCGGCGATCAGCGTCGAGCGGCGCTGACGGATCAGCGGCCACGCCCGGGCCTGCGCGTCGGTCACCGAAGGGAAGGTGTTGCGAAACCAGGTACTGACGGCGGGGTGGAAGCCGTCCAGTGCCCTGTCTGTTGAGTCGGGAAGGTTCATGTAGTGATTGATACCCGTCGCTCCAACAAGTTGCAAACACCTACTTTGTCCGTGACGGTTGCGCTACAAACCCGCAAAATGCAACGATTCTGGAATAAACCTACGGCAAGGCTCACGCGCCTGCCGACAACAACCATCGTTCCAAACAGACCGGGCCTGCTCAATCTATGCGAATGCGCCTTATGTTACTGGGCGGCGGGAATGCCCTCGGGCAGGCGCTGATTCGCCTCGGTGCAGAGGAAGACATCGGTTTCCTCGCCCCCAAACCGCCCCAAGACGGCTGGGATGCCGCGAGCCTCACCCAATTGCTCGACGACACCCGTCCCGATGCATTGATCAACCTCGCCTACTATTTCGACTGGTTCCAGGCCGAAGCCGTCAGCGAAACCCGCCTGGCTTCCCAGGAATTCGCCATCGAACGCCTGGCCGAACTGTGCCAGCACCACAGCATTACCCTGGTGCAACCGTCCAGCTACCGCGTGTTCGACGGTTCCCGCGCCACCGCCTACAGCGAAAAGGACGAGCCGGTGCCCCTGGGCCTGCGCGGCCAGGCGTTGTGGCGTATCGAGCAAAGCGTACGCGCCACCTGCCCGCAGCATGTGCTGCTGCGGTTTGGCTGGCTGCTGGATGACAGCGTCGACGGTACCCTCGGGCGCTTCCTCGCCCGGGCCGAACAGCCGGATGAGTTGTTGATGGCCGACGACCGTCGCGGCAACCCGACGCCGGTGGACGATGCGGCGCGGGTGATCATTTCCGTGCTCAAGCAACTCGATTGCGCGGCGCCGCTGTGGGGCACCTATCACTACGCCGGTCACGAGGCGACCACACCGCTGGCGCTGGGTCAGGCGATCATCACCGAAGCCCGCAACTTCCACGCCCTGGCCATCGAGTCGCCCACCGCCCAGGCCCACGCCGCGCGGCCGGATGCGGCGGACGAGCCACAGCACGCGGTGCTGGCCTGCAAGAAAATCCTGCATACCTTTGGCATCAAGCCACGGGCATGGCGGGCGGGATTGCCGGCGTTGCTCGATCGGTTCTACCGCCACTTCTGAAAACAACCCAGAACCCAATGTGGGAGGGGGCTTGTCCCCGATAGCAGAGTGTCAGTCAAAGATTTATTGACTGGTCCACCGCCATCGGGGGCAAGCCCCCTCCCACATTTGGTTTTGTAGTGTTGTTTAGAACTTGTAGCCAATACCCACCATGTAGACCATCGGGTCGACATCCACATTGACCTTGGCCCGAGTGCCCTGGCCCAGCGCGTTGTTATCCACAGTCGCCTTGGTGCTGATGTCGATGTAGCGCGCCTGGGCGTTGATCATCCATTTGTCGTTGATCATATAGTCGGCGCCGATCTGCGCCGCCCAGCCCCAGGAGTTCTCGGCCTTGAAGTTGCTGAAGCCGGCTTGCTCGGCGCGGCTGCCGACGTGCTCGTCGTAGATCCAGGTGTAGTTGATACCGGCGCCCACATAGGGTTGAAACGCCGACTGGTGGTCCAGCGGGTAGTACACGACGCTCAGGGTCGGCGGCAGGTGTTTGAGTGTGCCGAGCTTGCCGTTGGCGGCGCCGAGGGCGGTGTTCTTGATCTTGACATCGTGCTCGAACGGCGTGGCGGCCAGCAGTTCGATACCGACGTGATCGGTGATCATGTAGGCGAAGTTCAAGCCCAGTTGGGTGTCGCTGCTCATGGTCGCCTTGCCGCCCAGGTTGGCGCCGGCCAATGGGCCCTGGTCAACCTTGACGCTGCTGCTGTCGGCCTTCGGGTTCACGGTGATTGCACCGGCGCGAACCAGAATGTCGCCCGCCTGGTGGGCGTGAGCGACAGGGACGACGAGGGCGAGCGCGAAGAGGGACGCGCCGAGCAGAGGCTTGTTCATGGGAGCTCCAAAAGGACGTTAAAAGTTGTACGTCCAATGGTAAAGATCGTTCCGCCCGATCTTTTGACTCAGCTCAATGAAAGGCTAACCACGCCGCAAAAAACTGTGGGAGGGGGCTTGCCCCCGATAGCAGAGTGTCAGTCAAAGATTTATTGACTGGTCCACCGCTATCGGGGGCAAGCCCCCTCCCACATTTGATCTTCGGTGTGTTCGCAGGCGGTGATTATTCTTCCAGCTCATACATGTAGATCTTCTCGGCATCCATCTGGTAACCGGCGTCAGCCAACTCACTGGACGACGGCTTGACCTGCATCGCGCCTTCGATCCAGTACGGCTGGTACAGCTCGTCGAGTTTCACCCCGACTTCGCTTTTCACATGCACGATCTGGTTCGATGGCGGGGGCGGCACGTGGATGCATGCGCCGAAATACGGCACCAGCAGGAACTCGGTGGTGCGGCCTTCTTCGCTCACTTCCAGCGGCACGATGTACCCCGGCAGGCGAATGTGCCGGCCGTCGAGGCTCTGCACCACCGGCGCGTTGGGCAAGTCCTGTTTGGCGGCGGGCGCGGCCTCGACGGACAGGGCATCGGCCATGTTCGACAGGTCGTGCAGCGGTTTCATATTGGGCACTTCCGGTGGCGCATCCGGTGGGATCATTTCCTGCCACGACAAATCCCGGGGCTGCTCCTCGGCCCAGGCAGGTACGGCCACCAGCAGCAACAGGGCAAACAGGGCACGACGCATCGACAGCTTCCTCATAAACGAATGGACAGCCCATCGGCCAACGACTGGCGATAGGCCCGCCAGGCGGGCACGCTGCCCATCAACAGCGCCGCCGTCAGGATACCGGCGAGCAGCGTCCATTCATATTCGCTCGGCCATGCCATCGGCAGGTCCAGCCCGTAGTTGGCCTGCAAATAACCGCGCGATGCGCCGATGCACAGGTACAGCAAACCAAGACCTGCCACCACGCCGGACAGGGCCAGCGCGAAGGCCTCGAAGATCAGCAGCGTTGCGATATGCCAAGGCCGCGCGCCCACGGAACGCAGGATTGCCATCTCGCGGCGGCGTTCGTTGAGGCTGGTGAGGATCGCCGTGAGCATGCCGATCAGACCGGTCAGCACCACGAACAACGAGATCACGAACAAGGCTTTTTCCGCCGTGCCCATCATGCTCCACAGCTCTTGCAACGCCACGCCCGGCAGGATAGCGAGCATCGGCTCGCCACGGAATTCGTTGATTTCCCGTTGCAGCGCGAAGGTGGAAATCTTGTTGTTCAACCCGAGCATGAACGCGGTGATGGCTTGCGGGGTCAGGTCCATATTGCGCGCCTGATCGGCGCTGATACGGCCCTTGCCCTGGGCCGGGACACCGTTGTGCCAGTCGATGTGGATCGCCTCCATGCCGCCGAGGCTGATATGCAGCGTGCGGTCCACCGGCGTGCCGGTGCGCTTGAGGATACCGACCACGGTGAAGGGCTTGTCATCGTGCTTGACCAGGCTGACCACCGCCACGCCATGGGCCAGCACCAGCTTGTCGCCAAGCTTGTAGTGCAGGGCCTCGGCGACCTCGGCACCGAGCACCACCTCGAACGGGTCGGTGGCAAACGCGCGGCCGCTGGCCAGTTCAAGGTTCTGTTTGCGGCCGTACTGGTAATGCTCGAAGTAGGATTCGTTGGTGCCCATCACCCGGTAACCGCGATGGGAATCGCCGAGGGAAATCGGAATCGCCCATTTCACCTGGGGGTTGGCGGCGAAGTGCTCGTAGCTGTCCCAGCGGATGTTATTGGTGGCGTTGCCGATGCGAAACACCGAGTACAGCAGCAGGTTCACCGAGCCCGAGCGCGCCCCGACGATCAGGTCGGTGCCGCTGATGGTACTGGCGAAGCTGTTGCGCGCTTCAACGCGCACGCGCTCCACCGCCAGCAACAGGCAGACGGAAAGCGCGATGGCGAAGGCGGTGAGGATCGCGGTAAAGCGGCGGTTGGCCAGGCTGGCCATGGCCAGACGAAACAAATACATCTCAAACCTCTGCAGGCGTGGCGGCGCGATTGAGTTCGGCCAGCGACAGGTTGCGGTCGAACAGCGGGGCCAGGCTTTGGTCGTGGCTGACAAACAACAGGCTGGCGCCCGCTTCGCGGCATTCGGCGAACAGCAGTTGAATGAATGCTTCGCGGGCGTCGTAGTCGAGGGCCGAGGTGGGCTCGTCGGCGATCACCAGTTCCGGTTGACCGATCAGCGCACGGGCGGCGGCCACCCGTTGTTGCTGGCCGATGGACAGCGAGTCGGCGCGGCGCTCGAGCAAGTCCGGGTCTTTCAAACCCAGGTGCGCGAGCAAGGTCGCTGCGGCCTGGTCGACACTGCCGTGACGCTGGGCCGCGCGCCGGGCCCGCAGCTTGGAAAAGTGACAAGGCAGCTCGACGTTTTCACGTACCGACAAAAACGGCAGCAGGTTGAACTGCTGGAAGATGTAGCCGGTGTGGTCCACACGAAAACGGTCGCGGGCACCGGCAGACAGTTCGGTCAGCTCCTGGCCGAGCAGGCGGATACTGCCTCGGCTGGGTTTGTGCACACCGCCAAGCAACCCGAGCAAGGTGGTTTTGCCACTGCCGCTCGGGCCCTTGAGGAACAGGGTTTGCCCAGGCTCCAGGCGGAACGCGGGGATGTCCAGCAACTGGGGGTGACCGGGCCAGTTGAAGCCCAGGTCGGACAGTTCGATCAATGCAGGGGTCATGTGAACTCAGAACTTCAGGGTGGCTGCAGTGGCGGTCGCGTCAGCACCTTGCTGGCCGCTCGGGCCGATCAGTTGTACCTGAATTTTCCGGGTGGCGGGGAAGGTCTTGAACACTTGGCTCAGGTCCAGGTTGCTCAGTGCCTCTGGCTTGGCGCAGGTGAACTGGTAGTGGGCATGGATTTCGCTGTGGTCATGATGATGCTCATGGGCGGCAGCGCCTTTGCCGTCGGTGGCGTGGTCATTGTTATCGTCATCATCGTGATCGGCTTCGGGCTTGTCACCGAACAGCGGGCTGTTGAGTTCCTGGGTGCTGACGACGCAACCGGCGGCCTTGGGTACGTTGAACAGCGCCAGCGGACTTTCCAGCTGTTTGCGCGCGGCGGCGACTTTGGCTTTGTCGGCGGCACTGGTCGCGACGTGTTCGAAACCCACCAGGTTCATCGCCGGGCTGTCCAGCTCAAGCTCCAGGCTCTGGCCGTCCAGCACTGCATTGAGACGGCCCACACCGTGTTCGTGAGCGCCGAGGCTGCCATGCTCATGATCGTGATCTTCATGGGCGTGAGCGACAGCCAGAGGCAGCAGGGCAAACGGCAAAGCAAGCAGCAGACGGCGCATGACAGGACTCCACAGATGAAAGTTTTGTTATGTGATCTTATAACAATATTGCCGAGAGTTTGACCGTCCGCTTGGCGTTGCGCAAGCTGCATGGGAGCATGTCCGTCAGAAAAATGCGGGAGTAAAGACGATGTTGCGAATTCGTGGAACCGTCGGCGACCTGCCGGTGGACTTGACCCTGGAACTGGACGACGGCGATTGGGCGCGACTGGGCGCACACTTGCAGGCCGCCCCGGTGCCGGCCGAGTCGACGGCGGTACCGGTCAGGCAAAGTGAGGATCTATGGCAGAACGCTCAGGATCTGTTGCGCAACGCCGGGCAGCTCAGCGGCCTGGAATTGCTCGATCAACTAGAAGGGTTGGCCGGCGATGCCGCCGCGGGCAAGCGCCTGCTGGTGCGCCTGCGCCACAGCACCAAAGTGAAAGTGACCAGCGGCGCAGACACGCCGCTGTACACCTGGATCGATGCGTCGTAGGAGCGAGCTCGCTCGCGAAAAACGCGTAGACGCCGCGTTCATTCAGGATGCCCGCGTTATCGTTGACGGCCTTCGCGAGCAAGCTCGCTCCTACAGGGTGAGGGTTAGTACAGCGCGGCAAACAATTTGCGGCGGTACACCGTGACCAGCGGGTGATCGTTGCCCAGCAGTTCGAACACCTGCAGCAAGGTCTTGTGTGGCAAGCCTTCGCTGTAGCTGCGATTGCGCACGAACAGCTTGAGCAGGCCTTCCAGCGCGGCGTCGTATTGCTGGCGCGCCAGTTGTTGAATGCTCAACTGATAGGCCGCTTCGTCATCCTGCGGATTCTGCGCAAGGCGGCTTTTCAGGTCGGCGCTGTCCGGCAGGTCGGCAGCCTGGCGCAGGAAGGTGATTTGCGCCTTGGCCCCGGCGAGGGCGGCCTTGTGCTCATCGCCTTTTACGGCGTCCAGCACGGTTTGGGCTTCATCCAGTTCACCGCGCTCGGCCAGGCAACGCGCGTACAGGATCAGCGCGGCGGCGTTGGTGTTGTCTTCGCCCAGCAGCGCAACCAACATGGCCTCGGCATCGCTGATGCGGCCCTCGGCAAACAACGCTTGTGCCTGCTCCAGCGGATCGGCCGCAGCCGGTGGCGGCATCTGCACATGGGGCTCGAGCATCGCCCGCACCGCCGACTCCGGCTGCGCCCCGGCAAACCCATCCACCGGCTGACCGTCCTTGAACAGCACCACCGTCGGCAGGCTCTGGATACCGAAACGCGCAACGATGTCCTGCTCGGCTTCGCAATCGACCTTGGCCAGCAGCAACTCACCGCGATAACTCTCGGCAATCTGCGCCAGCATCGGCATCAGCGCCTTGCACGGCGCGCACCACTCGGCCCAGAAGTCCACCAGCACAGGTTTTTCGAAAGAGTTCTGAATCACTGCCTGCTCGAAGTTGGCGGCAGTGACGTCGAAGATGTACGGCGTGGGCTCACTCATGAGGCGTCTCGAATAAAGCGGGAATGGGGGCAACTATAAGGGCTGGCGCTGGCTATCGGAAGCCGTATGGGGATTAGTGTTCAGGCGCATGCCAAAACGGATCGAGGTACCAGTCTTGAGGAAAACCCATTGCTTTGAGACTGACCTCGGGAAATTCACGGATAAGCACATGCAGGCTGTGGCCCCAGGGAGTCTGTGGACTCACTTGGCGCATCAGATGATTGAGCATGCAAAGAACCGCGAACATTCGACTATGTGGCCCTGGTTCAAGCAAATGCCCGGGCCATGCAAAGGTGGCCTTCCTGGGTAATTCAGGTCGAACACCCAATTGCCGGTTCCACATTCGCGAATGATGGGCGCACATATTTCGGATGGTGGTCAGCGTGTGCAGCCAGGACTGCATCAGTGGCGCCGGGAGCAGCAAGCGTTTGGCGACGGCTTTTTTATCGGCGTCCCTGGCCAAGCCTTTGTACAGGTGGGACAGGTCCCCCAGCGTAAGTTCTTCGAGCATCGCCCAGCCAGGCATCAGCGTTGGGTGGTCATAGGTCGCGGGGTAATGGCGGGCGTAGCTCTCTTTTGACCGTTGGCGTTTGAGCAGCGCCTTTCTCGCATCGCTCGCGTGCGACCTGTCGATCCGGTCACATTCGCGCATGTACTCACGCGTTGCCGTGTCTTGTTTGCCGCAGAGTGTTGTCAGCAGGCGCTGATGATCAAAGGTGGGGTGAAACAGCAGCGGGTTGGTATACCAATGACTGCCATGCGTGGGTCCCATGTGGTTGCTGATAACGCAACGCGAGGCAATTTCGACGCGTTCGATGGCATCCATAGTCAGTAAACGAAGCCGCCGGTCGAAGTCGTAAAGGCGGGTCAACTGACCAAACTGGCTGCCTTCACGAAAGCGATGATCGATATCTTCCGGCTGCTGGAAGGGTCGCATATAAGGGCTAAGTCGAAAGAAACTGACGGCCTGCAGGAAGCGCTCAGCGCGAGCTTCATTGTGAATGATCAGTCCGCGTAGCTTGAGCAGTTCCAGTTGAGCGGGAACATCTATGGCTGGCTTGCTGAATGACCTCATGCCCCAAAAGCGCCGGGCATAAAAAACCCGCACAATTTGTGCTTGGTTACTGAAGTAACCAGAGGCATGGCGGGTGTATTAGCGCAAAGGTTAGGCAGATGCCCAGCGTTTGGCAAGGCCTGCGCTTCGTTGGACATCAGTGAGTTTGAATACGAAGACATTGCAGTCGATTGCCGGAGCTGCGGGCGAGGACTGGCATTTTCCATACCGCGGCTTTTCTTGTCTCAATCAATATATTGCCGGGAATTTGTAACGTGGACGGTTATCGCCGCGAATGGTACAGGCTCACCTTGCGAAACTCCCACGGCTCGGCCAGGTCCGGCAGGGTCAGCGCCTCGAGGATGTCCAGCCGCTGATAATCCGGATGCTGGAAGTCGCGCACCCGCGAGTCCGCCACCAGCGCTTCGCGGGCTCGGGTCAGGAACTGATCCAGCAGTGGCAGGTTGGCGCGATCGTAAAGCACGTCGGCCACCAGGATCAGGTCGAAACGATCGGCCTCTGCAAAGAAGTCGATTGAATAACCCAGCTGCACGTCGTTGAGTTCGGCATTCGCCCGGCAAGCCGCCAGTGCCAGCGGATCAAGGTCGCACGCCACCACCTCCAAGGCCCCAGCCTTGGCGGCCGCAATCGCGGCCACGCCGGAGCCGGTGCCGAAATCCAGCACGCGCTTGCCCGCTACCCACGCGGGGTTCGCCGCCAGATAGCGCGCCAGCGCCAGGCCGCTGGCCCAGCAGAAGCTCCAGTAGGGAGGCTCATGCAGGATGCGCCGGGTTTCTTCCTGGCTGAAGGCACGGTCCATGTTGTCGGCGTCGAGCAACCACAACGACAGCTCGGTGCCCGGCAGCGGGCAGGGCACCAGGTGTGCGTCGCCGATCAGTTCACTCAGGGCGCGTTGCAGGTGCAGCGGTGGTGTCATGGCGCCTTGACGAGTTGCAGGGGGCCGGTGGTCTGGGTAATCGCCTGGGTAATGCGCACGGCGGGCAGGTGCAGGATCAACTGGCCGGACTGGCTGGCGCGACCGCGCAATTCAACCCGCGCACCGGCCGGGAACGCTTCGGGGTTGAAGCGCAGGCGAAAGGCCAGGGGCTTGCCGTTGCCGGTCAATACGCTGCTGGCGAGCAGTTGCTGCGGGCGCGAGCGCTCGTCGATCACCAGCAGCGCCAACTCGACTTCGGCGCCGGCCGGCACATTGGTCAGGTTGCCGCTGATTTCCCGCTGGTAGGCGGGCAGGGGGCCGAGGTCTTCGATGCCGGGGACTTTTTTCTCTTGTGCCGGTGTTGGCTGAGGTGCGGCCGGCTTGGGGGCTTCGCTGCTGCAGGCGACCAGAAAACTGAACAGGGTGAGTAGAACGAGTGGTCGTAACTGCATGTACGGCTCCAGAAAGGACAAAATCCGTGGCTTAAAAAATAGAAACATATAAGCCTGCCTATATACCGTAAAGGCTATGGCTTGTCTTGCGACGGGGATGCGCTACCATGGCCCTCCCTATTATTTGTTGCCTGCCAACCATGCACTGTCCCTTCTGCGGTGCCAACGACACCAAGGTCATTGACTCGCGTCTGGTCGCCGAGGGCGATCAAGTGCGTCGCCGGCGCGAATGCCTGGCCTCTGGCTGCGGTGAACGTTTCACCACCTTCGAAACCGCCGAACTGGTATTGCCGCGCCTGATCAAGTCCGACGGCAGCCGCCAGCCCTTCGACGAAGAAAAACTGCGCGCCGGTATGCAGCGCGCCCTGGAAAAACGCCCGGTGAGTGTCGAGCGTCTGGAGGCGGCGCTGGCGCATATCAAGCACAAGTTGCGCGCGACCGGCGAGCGCGAGGTCAAGAGCCTGGTGGTCGGCGAGCTGGTGATGGGCGAGCTGCAAAAGCTCGACGAAGTCGCCTATATCCGTTTTGCCTCGGTGTACCGACGCTTCCAGGACCTCAATGAGTTCCGCGAAGAGATCGACCGCCTGGCCCGTGAGCCTTCCAAACAATGACGTCTGAACAGGCAGTCCTCGACGCCCACTACATGGCGCGCGCCCTCGAATTGGCGCGCAAGGGCCTGTACACCACCCACCCCAACCCGCGGGTAGGCTGCGTGATTGTGCGTGACGGGCAGATTGTCGGCGAAGGCTGGCACGAACGCACCGGCGAGCCCCATGCCGAACCCAACGCCTTGCGCGCCGCCGGTGACAAGGCCCGTGGCGCGACGGTCTACGTCACCCTCGAACCCTGCAGCCACCATGGCCATACGCCGCCGTGCGCCGATGCGCTGGTGACAGCCGGTGTGGCGCGCGTGGTGGCCGGCATGCAGGACCCCAACCCGGAAGTGGCCGGGCGCGGCATGCAGCGCCTGGCCCAGGCCGGCATCGAGGTTCGCAGCGGCGTGCTGGAAGCTCAAGCGCGTGCGCTGAACCCGGGCTTTCTCAAGCGTATGGAACACGGCCTGCCGTTTGTGCGGGTCAAGTTGGCGATGAGCCTGGATGGACGCACCGCCATGGCCAGCGGCGAAAGCCAATGGATTACCGGCCCTGCCGCCCGTGCCGCCGTGCAGCGCCTGCGCGCCGAAGCGAGCGTGGTGCTGACCGGCGCCGATACGGTGCTGGCCGACGGCGCCCGGCTGACCGTGCGCGCCGCCGAGCTGGGCCTGGATGCAGAAACCACCGCCCTGGCCATGTCGCGCCCGCCGTTGCGTGTGTTGATCGACGGCCGTCTGCGGGTGCCGCTCGATGCGCCGTTCTTCAAGGCGGGCCCGGCTTTGGTCATCACCTGCGTAACCCCGGAAAACCAGTTCCCCCGTGGCCCCGAGTGCCTGGTGGTACCGGGTGTGGAGGGCCAGGTCGACCTGCGATCGGCGCTGGTGGCGCTTGCCAACCGTGGCGTCAACGAAGTGCTGGTGGAAGCCGGTCCGAGCCTGGCGGGCGCGTTTGCCCAGCAGGGGCTGGTCGACGAGTACGTGATTTTCGTCGCCGGCAAGTTCCTCGGTTCCGCTGCCCGACCCTTGCTGGACTGGCCGCTTGAGAAGCTGGCCGACGCTCCCCACCTCAAGATCACTGACATGCGTGCCGTGGGCGACGACTGGCGAGTCACCGCCATTCCCGTGCCTGCGGCGAGCGTATAATCCCCGGCCCGCGCTTGAGCGTCAGCCCCCCGTTTTCAGGAGAACGACATGTTCACCGGCATTATCGAGTCCATCGGCAGCATCCGTGCAATGACCCCCAAAGGCGGCGATATTCGCCTGCTGGTTGAAACCGGCAAGCTCGACCTGGGCGACGTCAAGCTGGGCGACAGCATCGCCGTCAGCGGTGTGTGCCTGACCGTCGTCGAGTTGCCGGGCAACGGCTTCGCTGCCGATGTGAGCCGCGAGACCCTGGACTGCACCGCGATGAACGATCTTGCGGCCGGCAGCCCGGTCAACCTGGAAAAAGCCCTGACGCCGACCACACGCCTGGGCGGCCACCTGGTCAGCGGGCATGTCGACGGCGTCGGCGAAGTCGTGGCCCGCAGCGAGAACGCGCGCGCCGTGGAATTTCGTATCCGCGCGCCGAAAGAGCTGGCCAAGTACATCGCCCATAAAGGCTCGATCACCGTCGACGGCACCAGCCTGACCGTGAACGCCGTGAATGGCGCCGAATTCGAACTGACCATCATTCCCCACACCCTCAGCGAAACCATCATGGCCTCCTACCAGCCAGGCCGGCGGGTGAACCTGGAAGTGGACTTGCTTGCCCGTTACCTGGAGCGCCTGTTGCTGGGCGAAAAGGCCGCAGAGCCTGCATCAGGCACCATCACCGAAAGTTTTCTGGCCGCTAACGGCTACCTGAAATCCTGACCAAGGGGGTGCCGCGTGGCGCTCAATAGCATCGAAGAACTGGTTGAAGACATCCGCCAAGGCAAGATGGTCATCCTGATGGATGACGAAGATCGCGAGAACGAAGGCGACATCATCATGGCCGCCGAGGCGTGCAAGGCCGAGCACATCAACTTCATGGCCAAGCACGCCCGTGGGTTGATCTGCATGCCCATGAGCCGTGAACGCTGCGAATTGCTCAAGCTGCCGTTGATGGCGCCGCGTAATGGCTCGGGCTTCGGCACCAAGTTCACCGTATCGATTGAAGCCACCACCGGCGTCACCACCGGCATCTCCGCCGCCGACCGTGCGCGCACCGTGCAGGCCGCTGCTGCGAAAGACGCCAAGGCCGAAGACATCGTCAGCCCCGGCCACATCTTCCCGCTGATGGCCCAGCCGGGCGGCACCCTGGCGCGCGCCGGTCATACCGAAGCTGCCTGTGACCTGGCGCGCATGGCCGGGTTCGAGCCGAGCGGGGTGATCTGCGAGGTGATGAACGACGACGGCACCATGGCCCGTCGCAGTGAACTCGAAGCGTTTGCCGCCGAGCACAACCTCAAGATCGGCACCATTGCCGACCTGATTCACTACCGCATGATCCACGAACGTACCGTTCAGCGGATTGCCGAGCAGCCGCTGGACAGCGAACTGGGCCAATTCAATCTGGTGACCTACCGTGATTCAGTGGAAGGCGACGTGCACATGGCGCTGACCCTGGGCACCATTTGCGCCGAAGAGCCGACCCTGGTGCGCGTGCACAACATGGACCCGCTGCGCGACCTGCTGATGGTCAGGCAGCCCGGCCGCTGGAGCCTGCGCGCGGCCATGGCCGCGGTTTCCGAGGCGGGCAGTGGCGTGGTGCTGTTGCTTGGCCACCCGCTGGATGGCGATGTACTGCTGGCGCATATCCGCGAAACGGCCGACCACGTGCCGGTGAAAAAACCGACCACCTACAGCATCGTCGGTGCCGGTTCGCAGATCCTGCGCGACCTCGGTGTACGCAAAATGCGCTTGATGAGCGCACCCATGAAATTTAATGCGATATCCGGTTTCGATCTGGAAGTTGTAGAATACGTGCCCTCCGAATAAAGGCTGGCGATTCCTGCCCCTTGTTCGCGGTTAAATCATCACTGAGGGACGCACTTTTCGCGTCCCGGCTCTTTAAGAGATTTGTCGAATGACCCTGAAGACCATCGAAGGTACCTTCATCGCCCCCAAAGGCCGCTATGCCCTGGTGGTTGGCCGCTTCAACAGCTTCGTGGTTGAAAGCCTGGTAAGCGGTGCCGTTGACGCCCTGGTTCGCCACGGTGTGAGCGAGAGCGACATCACCATTATCCGTGCCCCTGGCGCCTTCGAAATTCCACTGGTTGCGCAAAAGGTTGCCCAGCAGGGTGAATACGCGGCAATCATCGCCCTGGGCGCGGTCATTCGTGGCGGTACCCCGCACTTCGAATACGTGGCCGGCGAATGCACCAAGGGCCTGGCCCAGGTGTCCATGGAGTTCGGCGTGCCCGTCGCTTTCGGCGTGCTGACCGTTGATTCCATCGAGCAAGCCATCGAGCGCTCCGGCACCAAGGCCGGTAACAAAGGCGCTGAAGCTGCCCTGTCCGCCCTGGAAATGGTCAGCCTGCTGTCGCAGTTGGAGGCCAAGTGATTTCCGACGAAAGCGATCGTTTCAACCCACGCGACGAGCGTCCAGCCGACGCCGGCAAGCCTTCGAAAAGCGAAAAGCGTCGTGCTGCGCGCCAGCTGGCGACCCAGGCGCTGTACCAGCGCCACATGGCCGGCACTGCGCTGAACGAAATCGAAGCGCAATTTCGCGTCGATAACGATTTCACCTTCGCCGACCAGAGCTACTTCCACGACATCCTGCACGGTGTTCCGGCCAACCTGGACGAGATCGACAAGGCTTTGGCGCCCTGCCTGGACCTGACCCTCGAAGAGCTGGACCCGGTTGAACTGGCCGTGCTGCGCCTGTCCACCTGGGAACTGCTCAAGCGCGTCGACGTGCCGTACCGCGTGGTGATCAACGAAGGCATCGAACTGGCGAAAGTCTACGGTTCGACCGACGGCCACAAGTTCGTCAATGGCGTGCTCGACAAGCTGGCCCCGCGCCTGCGTGAAGCCGAAGTGAAGGAACACAAGCGCTAAGTCGCGCTTGGGGCCTTGATGGGTGAGTTCGAGCTGATCCGCAACTATTTCGCCGCCGCGCCCTGCGCGCAAGGCGGCGAAGGTATTGCCCTGGGGATCGGCGACGACTGCGCCTTGCTGGCGCTCCCCGCCGGGGAGCAACTGGCAGTCTCCACTGACACCTTAGTGGCCGGCGTGCACTTTGCCGACCCGTGTGACCCGTTCCTGCTCGGCCAGCGCTCGCTGGCCGTGGCGGTGAGCGACCTGGCTGCCATGGGCGCCCATCCCCTCGCGTTTACCCTTGCCCTGACCACGCCGACCGTCGATGCCGACTGGTTGCAACGCTATGCCCTGGGTTTGAACGCCATGGCGCAACGCTGCGGCGTGGGCCTGGTGGGCGGCGATACCACGCGCGGGCCGCTGAGCCTGACCTTGACCGTGTTCGGTCGCGTGCCGGCCGGGCTGGCCTTGACGCGCGGCGGTGCACGGCCCGGTGATCTGTTGTGTGTCGGTGGCGAATTGGGCAACGCGGCCGGGGCCTTGCCGCTGGTGTTGGGCCAGCGCAGCGCGCAGGCGGTCATCGCCGAACCGCTGCTCGCCCACTACTGGTCACCGCAACCACAACTGGCCCTGGGGCTGGCGCTGCGTGGCAAAGCGACGTCAGCCATGGATATCTCCGACGGGCTGCTGGCCGATTGCGGGCATATCGCCAGGGCATCGGCTGTCAGCCTGTTGATCGAGCACGACACCTTGCCGTTGTCGGCGGCGTTGCTGGCGTTTGTCGGTCGCGACGAGGCGCACGTAGCCGCGTTGAGCGGCGGCGATGACTATGTGTTGGTGTTCACCTTGCCGCCGGCCGAACTGGCGCCGTTGCGGGCGGGCGGCTGGCCGGTCCATGTAATCGGTCGGGTCGAAGCGGGGCAGGGCGTGACACTGCTCGACGCCAACGGACAAGACATCACTCCGGCCGTGCACGGCTATCAGCATTTTCATCAGCTGCCGTAGTCGGCGCTGCTGCGTTACCCTTCATATGAATATCTCCACGTAGGAAGTCATCCTTATGAGTGTGCGCTGCTGGCTGCTGATCATGCTGTGCGTCATGACCCCTGCGCTTGAGGCGGACGAAGCCCGGTTGCCCGGCAAGATCGTCCTGGCCAGCGAGGAGTGGAGCAACTACACCAACAGGGATGGCAGCGGCCTGGCCTGGGACGTGTTACGCCAGGTGTTCGAACCGGCCGGCGTCGCCCTGCAAGTCCGCAGCGCGCCCTATACCCGCTCGGTCGGCCTGGCCCAGCGTGGCGAGGTGGACGGTTGGGTCGGTTCCTACCGCGACGAAGCCGAGCACGTACTTTATCCGCACTGGCACTTTGACTCCGATCATATCTACGCCCTCGGTCTGGCAACGATGCCCACGCCGAGCCTGGCGACGCTCGGTGATTACCGCCTGGCCTGGGTGCGTGGCTACAAATACGAGAAATACCTGCCGAACGTGCGTCGGTTCAACCAGGTCGAGCGCCGCGACGGTATCCTGTCGATGCTGCAGCATGGCCATGCAGACCTCTACATCGAGTCGCTCACCGAAGCCGAGTATGTGCTCAGTCAGGCCGACGATCCGTCGCGGTTCACACTCACCCACCTCACGGAACTGCCGCTCTACGTGGGCTTTGCCGATAACGAACGTGGGCGGGCACTGAGAACCTTGTACGACCAGCGCATGGCCGTGCTGGTGAAAACCGGCGACTTGAAGCCGATTTTTCAACGCTGGAAGCAGCCGTATCCGTTCTGACCTGCATAGAACCAAGCCGAAGGCCAATCGAACCTATTGATCTTTATCAGCGATCATTCAGCTTAAGCGTCTGTAGGAACAGGCTGTTACAATGGCCGCCTCTGTGAAATCTGAAATCAGGAGCACACGGTGCCCGTCGTTTTCGTCGCCGCTTCCAAGCTGCCTACTCCCTTTGCCACGTTCACCATGCATGGCTTTCTCGAAGAAGCCACCGGGCGCGAGCACGTTGTGCTCAGCCTGGGCGATATCGCTGATGGTGCGCCGGTGCTGGGCCGCGTGCATTCCGAATGCCTGACCGGCGACGCGCTGTTCAGCCAGCGCTGCGACTGCGGTTCGCAATTGGAAGCTGCGCTGCAGGCTATCGCCCGCGAAGGCCGTGGTGTGCTGCTGTATTTGCGTCAGGAAGGCCGTGGCATTGGCCTTTTGAACAAGATCCGCGCCTATGAATTGCAGGATGGCGGTGCCGACACCGTTGAAGCCAACGAGCGCCTGGGCTTTGCCGCCGACCAGCGTGACTACGCCATCTGCCTGCCGATGCTCGAGCATCTGGGCGTGAAGTCGCTGCGCCTGATGACCAACAACCCGCGCAAGGTCAAAGCCTTGACCGAAATGGGCATCACCGTGGCCGAGCGCGTGCCGCTGCATACCGGGCACAACCCGCACAACAAACTGTACCTGGCCACCAAAGCCAGCAAGCTCGACCACATGATGGGCAACGAGCATCAGGGCGAGGTCGACCGCGCGTGACCCGCGGCCAGGTGAAACGTCGACTGTCCTTCAACTGGTGGCAGTACCTGGCCCTGGCATTGCTCCCGTTGTTTGTGATCAACCTGGTGTTCGGCCGCGTCGAGTCCTTGCTTCCCGTACTGGCCATGCCGTTGTTTATCGCCGGCGTGGCCTCGATGTTTCTCAGCCTGCGTTATTTTCACGGCTATAAACATGCGCTGATCGCCACGTCCAAGGCCCTCGATACTGCCGAAGAACCTGCCGCCTGGATCACCCTGGCGGCGCGTCGACGTACAGCCTTGCTGGTGGCTGCGCTGCCGGCCTGGATCGGCGCGTTGGCGGTGTTCGTCGGTCTGGAAGCGGTGCCGCTGTGCTTGCTGGCGCTGTCGACGACGGTGCTGTTTTACCTCTATCGCATTCCGCGTCAGTTGGGATGAAACGCTACTGGCTGGCGTTGTTGCTGGGGTTCAGCGTTCAGGTGTTGGCGGTCGAGCGCGTTGTCAGTCTGGCGCCGTCGCTGTCTGAAATCGTCGTCGAACTGGGCGCTGCCGACCTCTTGGTGGGTGTGCTCGATGGCGGCGAGCGGCCTTCGGCCCTTGCGCAGGTGCCATCGGTCGGGCGTTACGGCCAGTTGGACATGGAGCGCCTGCTCAGCCTCAATCCCGACCTGATCCTGCTCTGGCCCGGCAGCGTCGGCCCGGCTCAGCGCGAGCAATTGCAGCGCCTGAATATCCCGGTGTACGTTGCCGAACCCCATAACCTTGAACAATTGACCCGTCAGGTCCAGGCCATTGCCGAGCAATTGGGGCGTGCCGACGCAGGCCTGGCCTTGGCCGATCAACTGCGCCAGCGCCTCGCCGAACTGCGCCAGCGCTATCGGCGCGCCGAGCCGTTGCGCGTGTTTTACCAGGTCTGGAACCAGCCGCTGTACACCGTGGGCGGCGAGCAGATCATCAGTGATGCGTTGAAGGTGTGCGGGGCGCGCAATGTGTTCGACGACCTCACGCTGCCGGCGCCCCAAGTCAGTATCGAGTCAGTGTTGCAGCGTGATCCGCACTTGATCCTGGTGGGCGATCAGGCGCAGCGGGAGGCCTGGAAGGTCTGGCCGAGCCTGTTCGAGCGCGTGCGGTTGGTACCGGACAAGGGCCTGGAGCGGCCCAGTGGGCAGATGCTGGAAGCGGTGGCGCGGTTGTGTCAGGTGATTGCGCCTAGCCTCTGACATCGTTATCGCAGGCCAGCCAGCTCCCACAGGGGAATGCATTTCAAATGTGGGAGGGGGCTTGCTCCCGATGGCGGCCTCTGGGCCGACCAGGATGCTGGATTGGACCGGGTACATATCCGTTTTTGCGGTAACGGCTGCTATGGGTTCCGCTTTTACAGCGGCTCACTTTTGAAAAGCGCAAAAGTAAGCAAAACGCTCTTGCCCCACCACTCGGCACCTCGCTTAGGCTCGGTGTGCCCGAACGCAGGCTTGAATCCGTGGGCCGCCGCAATGGGCCATCCCTGGCCCAGTGCGGCTAACCCGGCGTCCTGCCGGGTTACCCACGGATTCAAGCCTGCGTTCGGCCAGCGTGGTTTGACGGGGCGCTTAAGATCAAAAGCAGATCAAGATCAAGATCGGGAGCGGCTCGCTTCGCATCGTGGTTAGGGTTGGGGGGGGGACTGGAATTGTGTTGGCAGCATGCTGCGATGACGCCGGTTCAGGCAACTCAAATCTCGGGTGTCCAGGTTACCCCGAGCATCCACGTCCGGGCTGCTTCGCGATAATTCTGATACCCCTCGAGGTAGCTGTACTTCGCCCGCGCATAAGACTTGTCCAGCACGTTATCGACCTTCAGCGACAACGAAACCTCGCGGTTCAACGCCCAACTGCTGCGCAGCCCCAGCAAGGCATAGCCGCCGAGGCGATTACGATTGGCTTCGTCATCGTAGCTGCTGCTGATCGCCTGCCAGCTCGCGCCCACACCGACCTTATCGAACTGCCGATCCAGGTCCAGGTTCAAGGTGCGCCGCGCGCGGCGCGCCAGGGTGTGGCCGCTGTCGCGGTCACGCGGGTCGATCAACGACACGCCCAGGTTGCCTTGCCAGCCAAACAACTCCTGCTTGAGCGCCGCTTCAACACCATTGATTCGCGCCGATGCCACGTTCTGCGGCTTGCCACCGTCGAGGATGATCGCATCGCTCAGGTCGGTGCGGTACAGCGAGGCTTCCAGGCGTGTGCTGTCCGCCAGTTGGCTGCGCCATTGCACCTCGTAGCTTTTTGACGTCTCAGGCTGCAGGTTGGGGTTGCTGTACTGCGTGTCGGGGTAATAGAGGTCGTTGAAGGTCGGTGCGCGCAAGCCTTCGCTGTAGCTGAGCAATACGTCGTTGTCAGGGTTGATCGGCACTGTCAGCGTGCCGCTCCAGCTGTTCTGGCCGCCGAACTGCTGGTTCTGGTCGCGGCGCAGGCCCAGTTCGGTGGAAAACCATTCACCGTGAAAGCGATGCTGTACGAAGGCGGCACGGTTCCAGCGACTGTCTTCGGTAAACGCGGTGGAACCGTGGAAGCGGTCTTCGTACCAGTCGCCACCGACGATCAGGCTGTTGCGCTCGTTCAGCGTCAGGTCGTTCTGCCAGTTGACCGAGTCGCGGTAGGTATTGAACACGCTGAAATCATCGCTGAGGGTGTCGCGCTTGGTGTCGCGGTTTTCGCTGTGGCCCAGCTCCAGGCGCGACTGCCAGCCTTTGCTGAGGGTGGCGTCGACATAGCCGCCGGCACTGCTGACGGTGTAATCGGTGTAGGGTTTCTGGCCGAAGCTTTGCCCGGTGGCGAAGTCGTAGCGCCCGAAGCTGTTGTCGTACTCCGACTTGCCGCGGTTATCCAAAAGGTTGAAGCCCAGCTCCAGCGCATCGCTGAACGAGTGGCTGAGGTTCAGGCTCAGGGACTGATTGCGGTAGGCGTCGTGGTCGCTGTCGCTGGGAAACGACTGATGGGTCGAGTTGATACCGGCCGTTTCATCCAGGCTGGCGCCCAGGTTGAAGCGCGTCTGTTCATCGCCGCCCGACAGGCCGACGCTGCGCTCCCAGGTCCGGTGGCTGCCAAAGCCCAGCTTCACCCGAGGTTGCAGGCCTTGCTCGGCGTTGCGTCGGGTAAATACCTGGATCACCCCGCCGATCGCATCGCTGCCGTAAATCACTGAACGTGAGCCGCGCAGCACTTCCACGCGCTCAATCTGGTCGACGTTGAGGTATTGCAGACCGCTGTCGCCGGAGGTGGTATTGGCGATGCGCTGGCCGTCCACCAGCACCAGACTCTGCGCCGATTTTGTACCGCGAATGTAGATGCCCGGCAGACTGCCACGTCCACCGGTGGGCGCCACTTGTACCCCGGGCACGCGGCTGAGCAGGTCGGTAACGCTGTCGGGCTGCAGGCGGTCGATATCGGCGCGGGTGAATACGGTGTTGGCGGCGCTGCTGTCATTGCGCGCCTGCACCTGGCGGTTGGCGCTGATGACCACGTCGGAGAGTTTCAAGGCCTGATCGCGGGTGTCGGCGAGCAGATCGGCGCAGGGTAGCAGCAGCAGGGCAAGGCTCAGGCGTTTCATGGGCTGTCCATAGCGTTTGAAGGGTGTACACATCAAAATGTGGGAGGGGGCTTGCCCCCGATTGCAGTGTGTCAGTCAGAACATCTGGTACTGATACACCGCTATCGGGGGCAAGCCCCCTCCCACATTTAGTCCCGGTTTCTACAGGGCCAGAAGCGCCAAACGCTGGCGCACCGAGGCCTCGATACCGGCTTCATCCAACCCGCATTCAGCCAGCATCTGCGCCGGCTTGGCGTGTTCGACGTACATATCCGGCAAGCCCAGGTGCAGCACCGACTTGAGGATATTCTCCCGTGCCAGGAATTCACTGACCGCCGCACCGGCGCCGCCCATGATGGCGTTTTCTTCGACCGTCACCAGCAGTTCGTGACTACCGGCAATCTCGCGCACCAGGGCTTCATCCAGTGGTTTGACGAAGCGCATGTCGACCACGGTGGCATCGAGTTTCTCCGCGACTTTCAAGGCTTCGGCCAGTTGCACGCCGAACACCAGGAAGGCCGTCTTGCTGCCCTGGCGACGCAGGAGGCCCTTGCCGATTTCAATCGGCTCCAGGTCTTTCTCGATCACCGCATTCGGGCCATTGCCGCGCGGGTAGCGCACGGCAGCGGGGCCGTTGTACAGGTGGCCGGTGCTGAGCATCTTGCGCAATTCGTTCTCGTCGCTCGGCGTCATGACCAGCATGCCGGGGATGCAGCGCAGGTAGGACAGGTCGAAACTGCCTGCATGGGTCGGGCCGTCTTCGCCGACGAGGCCGGCGCGGTCGATGGCGAACAGTACGTCGAGGTTCTGCACCGCCACGTCATGCACCAACTGGTCATAACCGCGTTGCAGGAAGGTCGAGTAAATCGCGACCACCGGCTTGGCGCCTTCACATGCCATGCCCGCAGCGAACGTTACCGCGTGCTGCTCGGCAATCGCCACGTCGAAATAGCGCAGCGGGAAACGCTCGCTGAAGGTCACCAGGTCGGAGCCTTCCTTCATCGCCGGGGTAATGCCTACCAGGCGCGGGTCGGCGGCGGCCATGTCGCACAGCCATTCGCCAAACACACCTGAATACTTCGGCCCGCTGGCCTTTTTCGGGGCGGCGGCGGGCGCGTCCAGGGGTTCGAGCTTGGTGATTGCGTGGTAACCGATCGGGTCGACTTCCGCCGGGGCGAAACCTTTACCCTTTTTGGTGACGATATGCAGGAACTGCGGGCCCTTGAGGTCACGCATATTGCGCAGCGTAGCGATCAGCGTCGGCAGGTCATGGCCGTCGATCGGGCCGATGTAATTCCAGCCCAACTCCTCGAACAGCGTGCCGGGCACCAGCATGCCCTTGGCATATTCTTCGGTGCGACGGGCAATTTCCCACGCGCCGGGCAGACGCGACAGCACTTTCTTGCTGCCTTCGCGCATGCTGGCGTAGGTGCGGCTGGAGAGGATTTTCGCCAGGTAATTGGACAAACCACCGACATTGCGCGAAATCGACATGTCGTTGTCGTTGAGGATCACCAACATGTTGGCATCCACTTCCGGCGCATGGTTCAGCGCTTCGAAGGCCATGCCGGCGGTCAGCGCGCCATCACCGATCACCGCGATCGCCTTGCGCTCACTGCCTTGCAGGCGGGCGGCAATCGCCATGCCCAGCGCTGCACTGATGGAGGTGCTGGAATGGCCGACGCCAAAGGTGTCGTACTCGCTCTCCGAACGCCGTGGAAAGGCGGCGATACCGTCCTTCTGGCGCAGGCTGGCCATGCGCTCGCGACGGCCGGTAAGGATTTTATGCGGATACGCCTGGTGGCCCACGTCCCACACCAGCCGGTCGTCCGGGGTGTCGAATACGTAGTGCAGGGCGATGGTCAGCTCGATCACGCCCAGCCCGGCACCGAAATGCCCACCGGTCTGGCCGACCGTGTAGAGCAATTCCAGGCGCAGTTCATCGGCCAGGGTTTCCAGCTCGGCTTCACCCAGTCGACGCAGGCCGTCCGGCGTGGCAGCGCGGTCGAGCAGGGGCGTGGACGGGCGCTTGCGGGGAATCTCTTGGAACGTCGTGGGCATCAGGCGAATCGTTATAGGTATAGAAGAGGCGGCAGTTTACCTCAAGCATTGCAAACTGCCCACGCAGAGGGGCGAACTTGGCCGATTTGCGGCGCTTATGGCCGCAGCTGTCAGTGGCGACGTTCGACGATATACCGCGCCAGATCACGCAACGGCTCAGCCGCCGCGTCGAAAGGTCGCAGGGCGTCCAGGGCTTGATCGCGCAGCTCCAGGGCGTAGGCCTTGGCGGCCGCAAGCCCGAGCAGCGCAGGATAGGTCGGCTTGTCCCGCGCAATATCGGCGCCCTGGCGTTTGCCGAGGGTGGCGGTGTCGCTTTCCACGTCGAGGATATCGTCCTGCACCTGGAAGGCCAGGCCGACAGCCCGTGAATAGGTTTGCAGCGCCGCCAATTGCGCCGCTTCAGCCCGGCCGCTGGCCAGGGCGCCCAGTTGCACGGCGGCTTCGATCAGCGCGCCGGTCTTGTGACGATGCATGTGTTCCAGGGCTTGCTGATCCAGCTTGAGGCTGACCGAACCCATGTCGATCGCCTGCCCGCCGACCATCCCGGCCGGGCCTGCGGCCAGGGCCAGGGCGGTGACCATGCGCAGGCGGGTCTCGGCGTTGACGCTGCTCAGCGCCGGGTCCAGCAATGCGCTGAACGCCAGGCTCTGCAGGCCATCACCGGCCAGGATCGCATAGGCTTCATCAAAGGCTTTATGGGTGGTCGGCTGGCCGCGACGCAGATCGTCGTCGTCCATCGCCGGCAGATCGTCATGTACCAGGGAATAGGCGTGAATCAGTTCTACCGCACAGGCCGCGCCATTGGCCTGCTCGGCTGGCGCACCCAGCGCTTCACACGCGGCATACGCCAGCAACGGGCGCACACGCTTGCCACCGTTCATCACGCTGTAGCGCATGGCCTCGTAAAGCCGCTTCATTTCCGGGCTCGGCGCAACAAACAAGGGCTCCAGCGCCGCATTTACCCGGGCTTGGCTACTGGCCTGATACGCATCGATCATTCGGGTTGTTCCGCATCGAAAGGTTCTTCGGCCAACTCCCCATCGCGCTCAAGCAACACCTGCACTTTTTGCTCAGCCTGCGCCAACGCGCTCTGGCAGTCACGCGTCAGGCCGATGCCTTGCTCAAACGCCGTCAACGAGTCTTCCAGCGACAACTCGCCGTTCTCCAGACGCTCGACCAGGGTTTGCAGGTCGGCGAGGGATTGTTCGAAATCGAGTGCAACTTTTTTGCGGGCCATGGCGGCAATTCCGGTAGACGGTAAACCGGCGCGACACTAGCAGACATGGGGGATTGGGGCAAATGAGTGGGGGCTTACTCGCCCGCAGTATTAATCTGATAACGCGTGCTGCGACCGCCTCCGGGCAGACGGATCAGGCAGTTTTTTTCCAGCAGGTCAGCCAGGTGCCGCGTGGCGGTTGCCTTGGATACCTTGGCCACCGCCTGGTACTGCGCGGCGCTGATGCCCTGTTCGAAACCCCTTTCACCGCCGTCGAGCAGGCGGTTGAGCACCTTGGTCTGTTCGGCAGACAAAGCAGCGCCGCGGTGGTGGTCCCAGAATCGCGTCTTGCTCAACACACGATCTATCCGCGCCATTGCCTCTTGCAGGCTGCGCAACAACGTTCTCAGAAACCACTCGAGCCAATCCGTGATATCGAGCGTGGCCTTTTGGCTGGACTCCAATGCATTGTAATAGCCCTGGCGGTCCTCAAGGATATTGGCTGACATCGCATAAAAGCGTATCGCGTGATGGTCGCCCTGGGCCAAGGCCAAGTCAGTGATGGCGCGTGTCAGGCGACCATTGCCGTCATCGAACGGGTGAAGCGTGATAAACCAGAAATGCGCAACGCCGGCACGGATGAAGGGGTCCAGTTCCGCTTGACTGCGGCTCAGTTCGAACCACTCAAGAAAGTCATCGAGCGCCTGCTTCAGCCCCGCGCGTGGCGGCGCCTCAAAATGCACGGTAGGCCGGTCAAGACGGCCCGACACTACCTGCATCTGCTCATCCCCCCGCAGCCCCCCGACAGTTATCTCTCGCGTGAAAACGCTCGCTTGCGAAGTTGGAAACAGCAAATGGTGCCAATGCATCAGACGCGAATAGGTGAACGGTTTGGCGAATTGCTCGGTGGCATCCATCATCAGATCAGCGAGGCCTTCGCTACGGCGGCTTACCTGACCGGCTTTTGTGGCCTCCAGGCCTAACCGTCGCGCCAGAGAGGACCGCACTGAGCCGACATTCAGTTGCTCGCCTTCAATAGCGGAGGAGGTCAGGATGTTTTGCAGCAGCGCGTCCAGTTCGTTCTGCGCGCTGGCTACCTGACCAGCGGAGCCGAGCATGCCCAGGAGTCTGCCCTGCGAGTGACTGCATTCGCGCAGCAAAGCAGCCAAGCGTCCGGGCTGCCAGTGGAAATGGGGCCAGTCGAGGTGTTGCCAGATCCAGTGCGGTTGATTCATAGGGGGACGCCTGGGTGTGTGAGTCGAATAGAGGGGATATTCGGCTCATTTAATGAGCCGATTGTGCTTGCTATTCGGCTCATCGTCTAGGCTGCATTGGGCCACCGAGTGCGTTTTCCGGGGGGGCGTTTAATATCAACGGAAGCTGACGTCGATTCTGTCGACCTTTAGTTTTATGAAACGCTCGTTACATTCAGGATGATCGTAGTGAATGTCCTCATCATTTAATGAGACGAAGCTCTGAAATTGTGTGTCGTTTAGGTTTCCGTAAAGTAGGTAGGCGTAGCCGGGAGTTATCTTTTCAATCAGTGGTGTTCTGGGTTCAACCCTCTCAATCTCGTAATCATCAGATAGATTCATTGTCAGCTCGACGTCATAGATTTTTCCGACTTCTATGTCGTGGGGGGAATAGCTGACGAAGCAATTTATGATGGTTCCCTCAATGAGCAGAGTTATGTCTTCCTCTATATGCTCGTTGAGCGCTAACACCTGTGCTTTTATATAGCTATTTTTTGTGTGGTCTAATGGTTTTATCAGAGGGGTCGCCATTTATCATTCTCCAGAAGTCTTTCCCGCTTTTCGTATGTAAAGTCGTAATATGGCCGCTTGTATTTGTTCCTGCAAACGCGAATTTCGCTTTCCCTGTCCTATTTGTTCCCATTAGTAAAACATATCCGGTTGTTGGAGCGTTTCTGTACGAATATTGAACCTGCGTACCTTCATTTATTACATGTCGTGCGGTGAGTAAGTATTCGTGACTAGAGTCGGCGCCGAATTCAGAACCGTGCTTCTCGTAATGCTCATTGAGTTTTTGCTTGCTGGCAAATGCTGACGGACGTTGTGTTGCAGATGGACTATTTGGTTCGCCTGCATCGACTTGGACATCAATCGCGGGCTCCTTAGGCTCTTTTTTAGCGTTGCATCCTTTTCCCTCCGGGCAATTACTCAAGCCTAACGGGTCTACCCATCCCGTCGGATTGGGCACGTACTGGTACGCATTGATCCCACCCGCCAGCTTCACCGGATCTGGCGTCAGGTAACGACCGATATTCGGGTGGTAGTAGCGATGCCGGTTGTAGTGCAGGCCACTTTCCTGGTCGAAGTACTGGCCTTGAAAACGTAGTGGGTTGTCGACTTTGCCGACGTCGAGGCGGCTGATTTCTCCGTAGGCGCGGTGGTGCGCGGACCAGACGATTTCACCGTCGGGCGTGGTGAGTTCCTGCGGTGTGCCGAGGTGGTCGAGTTGGTAGTAGTAAGGCTTGGTCTCTTCCGGCCCGAAGCCTTCCAGTAGTGCCAGCGGACGGAAGCTGTCGGGTTCGTAGAGGTAGCTGCGATGGCGGTCGGCATGGTGTTCGGCGATCAGCTTGTCGCCTTGCCAGAAGAACTCTGTGGTTTTCTCTTCGATGGTTTTGCTGATGCGCCGCCCAAACGGGTCATAGCGATAGCGGGCGGTTTGGCCGTTGGGCTTGGTGACGCCGATCAGCCGGTGCTGGCAGTCGTAGCGGTATTCGGTGACGAGTGAATGACCTTTGCCGCGCCGTTCTCTT